>NZ_CAIZIZ010000062.1 GCF_903933125.1 uncultured Lamprocystis sp.
CCCGTGATGATCTCAAAAACAGACTAAATTCTGCCTTGAAATCGCTAAAAAGCGACATCAAGCGAATCCAGTCGTTCTTTCTTTTGCCGCATACAATTTATGCCAGCAGTTTGTCCGCATAATTAATAAAGTCTCGATAATGCAGTATTCAATATGCGGACTAAGCCAATCAGCCAACAATGATACCGAGTCGCTATCCATGGCGCCGTCACTATTGATGAGATCGAAAAAGACGCTGGCGTCGAGAGCAGCAACAAGCCGGGTATCGTGGAGTTGTGTCTGCGTCGCAGTAAACGTAATCATCGAACGCGCCGCTCGGGAAAGCGCCAAGCTGCCGACTGCTCGCACGCCAGAGATCCTTCACCTGAATGAGAAGGTCCAACTCGCCCTCTAATTTCTTTATAATCAATGTGCCAGCATTCCCGTTGAGGTTTATGAAGCGTTGGAAAAACTTTGTCGTTGACGTTAGATCGTCAGACGCCAACGACTCTAAACAATAGGCTACCATATCTGCGCAGCAGAAAGAAGATAGTAGTTTCAGCGTGTTATCCTGTACTGATTGGTTTTCACCTGACAGTGACCGGGTGCCCACTGAACCTGTGCTTGTAGACTGGACGCTGCTCGCGCTATCGGTTGGGCGGCGAATACTTTCCGGTCACTTCGGGCAGGTGGCGGCACTTCATCACGCTAACTTAGGTGCTGCAAAGACGTGAGGCCGGACAAGTTCCGATCGTCAACTGGCGGGAAGCGACACTCAAGGAGCGGTCAGCCGCGCAAGAACACTTCATCAACATATTGAGGGTAGCGACGATCCTGCACATGGGGTCCAGTTCGGGGCCGGCGAGTCGCCTTGCCCGGACGCTCCCCATCGACTAACATGCAGCGATCCGCTGTTCGCAAGCGCCCTGCGACACCCCACACCGGAACCTAGGGAACCGCACCAATTGAGTGCCGAGAAACTGGAGCGACTGCTGAACGACCTGCGCACCAGCCGGAAGGGTGCGGCAGCAGACCAAGCCGACGATTACGACATCCGCCTCGCCTCAGTTACCGCAGCACTCGCGGATGTCCCGCTGCTCCATGGGACGGCCCAGGCGCATCTGCCGGATATTTGGGATAAACAGTGTCTCGACTCACGGCGGACGCTGAACAAACAACCACTTGAGCATCAGATCTGTTTAGACACCTACGATGCGGTTTACGCTTCCGTCGGCGTCATGTACCCACAGCGGCAGGCAGCCATCGCGTTCGCTTCGAGCATTGATGAAGATCCGGACCTCAGAGTGCACGGCTCGCCTTGGGATACCGGTGCCTTCTTCAAGCACGTTGCACCGCGGTTGGGCCTCGCTACGGATGAAGCCAGGTTGGACTTCTTCCAAAAGCATACGCTGGCGGCACCTTTTTATCGGCAATACCTGATCGCTTACGTCGCCACCTGTTTCGCTTGCGCTCGCGACTATCTGCAAAGCGCGCCTTACCGACATCCCGACCCGGAAGGCGTGATGAGCGCGATGCCGGGCGAGATCCTTTTGAGGATATTCGAGATCCGGGTTTGTCCGTCGCTGCCGCTGCGGCCGCCCGGTATCCTTGCCGTGTTTCTTGCGTCGCCCCGCTTCCTCACGCGGGCCTTCCGAGAGCGCGTCGAGCCCGCACTTCGGAGTACCGGAATTGCAATCGAATATTACGGCCGACCTCCGTCACGCAGCGTCAAGATCAATCCCACCCCGGACGATTTGAGACGATTCGTTACCGACTGGATCTGCAAACGGACCCCGCGCGAGGCCGGGCCATGAACGAAACCATAGCAGGCTACCTGGTGATCGGCGCTACCGCGGCGCCGGGCGGCGACGAACTGCCCCAGTACCTCGACCCCGTGTGTCTAGCGTCGGATCAGGGCGAGACGCTCTTTGTGGCCAACGTGGAACCTTGGGACGGCTCGCCGTCGGCATTCCAGCCCGTACCACGCCAAACCTTCGACGAGGAATGCGACGCGGGATATTGGCAGCGGCTGGAGCAGCGATTCGCGTTTGATTGGGGCTGGCATCTGGTGGCTCTCGATGCCGCCAAGCCCCCGTTCTACCTTCCCGCCCAGGACGCCGCGCGCATCGTTCAGGGCCGCGGCGAGGACGCCTTGGAAGCAGTCGCCGCGGACCTCGAGCTAGGCAGAGGCGGCGGCGAATCCGACGAGCGCATCTGGTATGCGGCGCGCGCGCTCCCGCGAGATCCTTTTCCGCTGCTTGCACTCCTTGCCCTGGAGCGGGAACGCCTATCTCCGACCCTTTTGGCGGACCTAGAATCCGAGCTGCCGGAGCAATACCGCGCCCCCTCTCCCCTGCACGGACGCGCACAAGAGCAGGGTTGGCACACACTGCTTCAGCACATACGCAACGACCGGGTCGGCGCGCGATTCATGGCGGCTGCTGGTGACCGGCCTGCGGAGTCTGCACGACATTCTGGGGGCTCTAGGGTCAACCGACCGAAACTGAGGCACCTGCCAAGCCAGCCATGGTTGAACCCGTTTCCTGACACACCGGGGTTCTTTGCGAACATCCAGCAGCAGTTCGGTCGCGCGCAGCCGGGGTCCATACGATCGCACGGCTGATGGTCATCACCTTCTATTCCTACAAGGGCGGGGTGGGTCGGACGCAACTGCTGGCCAACACCGCCGTCGCCTTGGCGAACCGCGGCCGCGACATCGTGATGGTCGACATGGACCTGGAAAGTCCGGGGCTGCACACCTATTTCACCACGAGCGACAGGTCAGGCCCGGACGAACATCTGCGCGACGATGACCTGACGGATTGTCCCGGTCTGATCGATGTCCTCACCGATCAGTTGGAGGATGGGGGGTCGGCGCCGGAAATCCGCGGCCTGCTGATCCCGGTTGATCACCGGGCGCGTCAGCCCGAGGGTGGGCGCCTGCGGCTCCTGCCTCCCGGGCGGTTGGACGAGCACTATCCCCGACGCGTGGCGAACTTCCCCTGGGAGGCGTTCTACGCCGAGCGCCGGGGCTACGCTTTCATGGAGTATGTCCGCCAAGCCCTGATCGCCGGGACCGAAGCTGACCCTTCCCCCGACTTCGTGTTCATCGACAGCCGTACTGGGCTGACCGATATCGGGAGTATCTGTACCGCCCAGTTGCCGGACGTTCTGGTCGTTATGTTCGCACTGCACGCTCAAGGCATCGACGGTGCCCGGCGCATCAGCCGCGCCGTGACCGCCTATCGCGCCACGACCAGCGAAGTGCCGCGTCTGCACAAGATCTTCCTGCTGCCCTCTCGGGTCGACGAAAACGGGTCGATCGACAAGCGTGATCTGATGCTGGGGTATGCGGTTGACCAGCTCGGCGAGCTGGGGGAGCTACTGATCGAGCTCAACGACCGACTCCCTTACGATCCCCGGATCGCTTACGGCGAGCAGATCGTCGTAGGCTCCACCACCGCGCGCCCCACCTATTTGTCCCAGGCCTACGAACGCTTCGCGAACCGTCTCGTCGCCCTTACCGGACCAGTCGCCAGCCGGGATCAAGCGCCAGCGGGGTTCATCGCAGCACCTGTCGCGGCGCCGCGGGAACTGTTCGCCGCCGTCGACAGCCTCGACGCCGAGGTACGACAACTATCCGAGTCGTGGGCCGTGCTCCAAGAGGGCACGATCGCCAGCCTGCTTCCCCAGGCCCACGGGGTCGCCGACATTCTCCGAGGCGCGAGGGCTGCCTATACCGAGATCTGCGGCATCATCGCCCGCCTGACCCCGGAGGGCGATTCACGCCCGGCCCTCGACTTCTGCGAGCGGCTGACCGACGTTGAGATCACGCTCGATGGGGTCCGCCGCCAGGCCAAGGAGTGCGCAGAGATCTGGATTCGGCGCTGGATGGAGCAGGCGAAGCAGCGCTTAACCGCGGTTGGCGTTGCCAAACCGGGGGTGGTCGAGGGGTACTTAAGTGAACTGGGAGACGCGGCCCGCAGCGAGAGTTACGACGATCTCGAGGCCCGACTGACGAACATCGAGTCGCTGCTCAGGCGCGACTGGCTGGACCAGCAGCTTCGCGAGCGCGGTCTGAGCCAGGATGTGCTTGGGCGCGCAATACCGGATCGGGCAGGGCGCCGACAATGGCTTGAGGATCGACTTGCCCGCTTGCTGGAAGAGGGGGATCTGACAGACGCCAGTCTGATGAACCAGATCTGGAACGCACTCCGGCTGCTTGCCTCGCTCCTCGACGAACGACCCGACGGACGCCCGGATCCGACTCATTGGAGTGCTTACGATCTACTGTGCATGCTCGCCTCGACCGAGCAGTCACGGGACAAGCGTCAGATAGATCTGGACTGTTTCGTTGAAATCGGCTGCGACCTTTGGGTTCGCGATTGGCACGCCCTGTTGTGCGCCGATGACACGCTTGGCCCCGAGTGGCCCTGCGGCCTCGACGCGAGGGCGCAGCTCCGACGCGTTGCTGAAGCCCGGCGTCCCGAGTTCGATGCGCTGGTTGACTCGGTCGCGCGCGATTTCATGGCCCGGCAACAGTCCCATTCCGCACTGCTGCGGCTGTTGGATCAGCGGCGCGACGATCCGGTGGTCGCACGCGTTGTGGAGCGGCTGGCGGCAGACCTCACCCCCGCGGCCAACCGAGACCTGCTCGCGAAATGGCTCGCTATCCGCGCCCCCGAGCGACCGGAGGGACTCGTGAAAGCCTTTCTGCTCGGGCTCGCCGAGGAAGGCTACGAGGTGGAGGCGTTTGTCGCCGCCTGCGCCTTCCGGCAACGCCATTCCGACCGCGCCGGACAGGAGTGGATTCCGCATCTTGCGGCGCGCTATATCGCCCTGCTTGGAGAAACCGCGCGGGGTGCGGACATCGCGTTGCTGCTGGCGCAGCCGTCCTTCATCGATGTCTTGTGCCGGATCCGCCCTGGGCTTGCGGTTCCTGTGCTCTTGGCCGGGTTTGAACTGGGTCCGGTGATCAATGTGGATACACGACGCACGGTGATCGCGAACCTGTTGCACAGCCAGCGCCCGCAGGACCTGCCACAGTCCGTCACCGACTGGTTGCAACTCGTGGAGCGAAGCGAGGCGCATTCGGAGACCGTCGCCGTCAGGCTCGCGGAGATCCACGAACGCGCGGCAAGCCTGATGGACATGACCCCTTATCGCGGCTGGGATCCGTCCGTCCACTTCTCTAGGAAGTTCAGGGAGTACTGGGAATCCCTGTGCGCGAGGCTGCTGGACGAGCCCGGAGGACCAGGCGAACGTGCGCGTCTTGCCGAGGTCCCGAACGCCGAGGACTGGATCCGGGAAACGGCGGATCAGTTGAAACGCGAAGGCAGGCGATTGTCGAAGCCGCAAGGCGCCGCGGCGACCAATTTGATTGAGGGATACCGGAATATGGCGGTGGCGATCAGCGAGCTGGCGGCAGCGGGGCCTGCAGGGGTATCGATCCGCTCGGTTCTGGAGCAGCAGATGCAGCGACAGGCGGCCCTTGGCGACTTGGCGGCTTGGCTCGCAAGCGACCCCCAGGACCGCGGCGATGGCTTAGGTCGGCGAGTCTTGCAAGCGTTTGGGTTGAGTGATCCATGAGCGGCGACAAGTCCAACTGGCTTGAGGCGGCACGCCCTCCCGAAGAACTCCTTCGCCTCGATCCCCTCCTGGTGAGGCTGATTGGGACGGCACCACGGGATTTCCAGACCTTCCTCGACGACCTCATCGCGTGGGGTGCCGGCATCCGAGATTACGTCTCGGCCGCCGACAACTACTTGGCCCGGCAATCCTTCGCCGAGGCGGCCGGATGTCTCCTGCGCATCGCCTCCCCGCAGAGCGAAGGGGCGGCTCTGTCCCAGCGCTTGGTGCGGGAGTGGTCGGACTGGCGGCGGGACGTCGAGGAGCATCGGGACCGCGCCGCCGCCGAGCGACACCGTCTCGTCGCGTTGGACTGCAACCCAGAGCATCGGGGAGAGATCGATCGGGCGCTCGCCGAGATCGAGGCAAGACTCGGGGGCTTACCCGGCAGCATGGACAGCCTGACTCGGGCCGATCTCGAACGTTTCGCGGCAATCGATCCTGCCGAGCTCGACGCAATCCGCGAGCAGCGCGGCTATCTGAGCCTCTACCTGGAGGAAGCGAATCGCGAAATCCTCACGCGAGAGAGGGAGTTGGACCAACGCTTGGCAGCGATCCGTGATCGCAGCGGGCAGGCGATCGGCAGGCTCCTCAGCAGTGCCCCGCTGGATCCGAAGGACGAGCGGGACGCCATTCGGCTACAGGGCGAGATCCGCAAGCATCTGGAACAGCGGGAGAGCGACGCCGCCGCGACCACTCTGGAGAGGCTGGAAACCCTGGCTGGAGGAGGGGAAGCGAAGCCGCAACCCGCACCGACTCGCATGACGCAAATCCCGGAGAAGCCCGCGCCGCTGCGCTTGTCGACCATCGCACGGAAGGCGCTCGAGGCGCAGAGCACTTATCCAGCGCCCGAGACACTGCCGCAAGCGCTGCGTGAGCCACCGGGGTGGGATTGGGATGCCGAGCGCCTCGCCGCGCTTGCCGCGCAAGCACTCGCCTTCGCCAAGACGGGCGGGGACCGGGGCGAACCAGCCGATGCGGAGGTTGCGAGGGGCGCCTATCTGGCGATGCGAGCCAAGCAATGCTTGATGGGGAACGAATCCCACGACGCGCTGGTGTTCTTTCGGGATGCTTACGCGTGGTCCATGGAACCGCCGAATGGATTGCCCGAACCTGCGCGGTGGCGGCAGGACTGCGCCTGGGGCCTGCTCCTTGCCACCGCACTTGCCTTCAGCCCGAAGGAAGACCGCGATGCCGTGATTGCCCCGACCAACCTCGCCGCGCTCTTTCACGGCGACCTCGGACGCCTGGCACTCGGTGCGATGGATGACCGGGGGCTCTTTTCCGACCTGGCGCACATCCTGCTATCCATGACGCCGGAGACCATGGAGCGTTTCCTGCGAGAACACCTGTGGAACCACATTGGGTCGCACCCGATCGCCCTCCAAGACCTGATGCGCGGCCTGGCGTCCGATTTCCCGGAGATGCCGGGCCGGGTGCTCGCTGTCGTTGCCAACCTGATGGCGGAGTTCGGCGATGACGCGGAGCGCGGGGGAGCGGCAAGCCTGCGCGCGTTGGCCGCCCGGTGCAGCGCAACTCAAGGCGACCCACGCCAGGTGCGCCATCTGTGCGACGAAGCCCTGCGCGGGCTGCAGCCTCATTGCGGGATCTCGGGCCTGGCTGAGGCCGCCCGCGAAGGTCTGGAGTCGCGGGTCGCCGCCCTCGCAGACTCCCCCGTACCACGGGTCACCGTCCAGGTGGTGTCGGGCAAGAACGGATTCTCGTCGCGTGATCGATTGGTGCTGCGTCTGCATTACCCAAGAGGCGCGGACATTCTGCGGCGCGTCCGGATCGAGCCCCGCTTGGACCTGGCGCAGACAGAATCGGCGGGCGGCCTGTTCGAGCGGCCCACGGCCATCGGCCGGCTGAACCCCAACGACACGGCCGAGGTTGCCATCCGCTACCAACGCCCACCCAACCTACCCGGACCAGCGACATTGAAGATCAACGTCACTCGCTGGGACGCGACCGAAGGAGTCACACTACCGGTCGAGGTCCACGGCGAAAGGACACGATTCGCTGTTACCCCGGACGTCCCGCCTGGGGCCAAGCCCCTCAATCCCTACGTAGTCGGCCGGGCTATCAAGGACATCGACCGCATCTTCGGCCGACAGGAGGAGATCGAGGAAATCGTCCGACGGCTGGTCGGCGAGCGGCAGGACAATGTCGTCTTGGTCTTGGGCGATCGGCGCATCGGCAAGACCACGGTGCTGAACCATCTCCGCGAGCATCGCGCGATCAAAGAGCGGTATATCTGCGTCTTTTCGGACCTCCAGTCGGCCGGGGACTTCCGCGACAGCGCGGTCTTCTATCGCGCCTATTTGATCGACCCCATCCGGCACGCACTCAAGGACAATCGCCTGGAGGACATCCAGGCGCCGAGTGCCACGGCATGGTCGGAGGCGCCGCACAAAGCATTCGAGACCTTCATGGCGGCCGTCGACAGGGCGGTGGGAAGAGCCGGGAAGCGACTCCTGGTCCTACTCGACGAGCTGGAAAAGGTCTTGGTCGCCGATGAGCGGCGGCGGGATCGGGACCAACCCGAGGCCGAGTTGCCGGACGAGGCGCTGGCGGCCATCCGCGCCGTCTTGCTCGCCTCGCGCTCCGTGAGCTTCGTCCTGGCCGGGGTCACCGACGTGGTACGCCGCCACATTGAGGGACCCCAGAACCGGTTGTTCAATCTCGCACTGTCCGTCGAGCTGCGGCGGCTGGAGCCGAACGCCGCCAGGAGGCTGATCGCCGAGCTGGCGGCTCCGCACTTTGTCGTAACGACCCTGGCCCAAAAGCGCATCGCGGCGGAAACCGGCAATCACCCTTACCTGCTGCAATACGTCTGTTTCGAAATCTTCGAGTGGATAATTCGTGAAGGCGAGCTGGTGGCTACCGAAGCCGACGTCCTGCGCGCCATCGAGCAGGACGTCATCCCCAAGGCCCAGCCCTTCGGCTATGTGGTGGAGACCCTCCGCGACCGCAATGACCTGGTGGTCTTGGACGCGCTCGCGGCCCTTCACGCGGGGGCTGGGTATGTCTGCGTCAAAGACCTCCTCCGGCATCTACGGCGCAAGGGTCTGGAATGGTCGGAGGACGATCTGGTCCAGCGTCTCGATTCCATGTGCCGACAGGCGCCGAGTCTCTTCGTCCAGCAGAAGAACAGGCCTTCTCGGTACCGGATCGAGGTCCCGCTGGTAGCGCGGCACCGCAAGCGCTTACAGCAGAGCCGCACCAGCCTCGTGGTACGCACCCCGACCGACGGGGGTTAGCCGCGTGTGGATTCGTTGTCACGACCGCCGCCGGGGTTCGATCGAAGCCCTGAAACACGCGTGGACCGGCCTGGGGGCGGCCGGAATCGCAGACGATCGGCGCCAATGGGAGTCGAAGGGAATCGATAGCGAACGCGTCCGGATGATCCGTCCGTCCGGTCGCGCTGACCTTAATGGCGCGGGACCTTGACCTTCATCAATGCCGGACGGCCGGACTAGCCCCAGAATCCGGACCGCCCCTGTCGGCTGCGTAAGCCGGGGCGACCCCCAGACGCCGATGTAACTTATGCGTAAGTCCGACATCTTCCTCTACGCGGTCGCCGCGGCCTCGGGCCTGCTGCTGCTCAGTGCACTGGACGCAGGTCTGCGCGCCCGCGCCGCGGCCCCGGTGATCGCCCAGCGGTCCGCGTTGGTCGCGGCCCTGGACCTGACCGATCTGGCCCTCTTCACCGAGGCGCGCTATACCCGCCACCCGAGCCAAGCCGATCTGCACAGCGCTTTCCAGGACCACCCAATGGCGCTTGAACATTTCCCCACCGGCTCACTGGTGCCGGCACCACTCCCAGGACGGCCGTTGCCATGAGGGAGTTCCTGCGCCGACAGCGGTATCTGATCGACTACAGCCTCTCGGCCCTGGCCCGGCGGCCGGGAAAACACTTGGCGCTGCTCCTCGTTTACACCCTGGTCGTCTTCCTGCTCGCCTCGGTGATGCTTTTCACCCAGTCACTGCGCCGGGAAGCGGCGCTGGTGCTGGCGCAGTCCCCGGAGATCATCCTGCAACGCCAGATGGCCGGCCGCCATGACCTGATGCCGACCGAGTACCTGGATCGGATTGGACGCATCCGGGGAGTGAGCGCGAAATACGGCCGACTCTGGGGCTATTTCTACGATCCGGCCGCGCGGGCCAACTACACCCTGATGGTTCCGCCCCCCGGATCCCCCGAGTACCGGGAACCGGCGCCGGGGGAGATCGTGATCGGCGCCGGCATCGCCCGCACCCGCGGCCTGGACGTAGGCGACTATCTGAGCCTGCGCTCGGCGCGGGGGGAACCCTTCGCGTTCCGCGTCGCCGCTCTCCTTCCGCACAGCACCGAACTCGTCAGCACCGACCTGATGCTGCTCGGCGCGGGCGACTTCCGCCGCTTCTTTGCCTTTCCTCCGGACCGCTTCACCGACATCGTGCTGCAGGTGCGCAATCCGCGCGAGGTGCGCAAGGTGGCCGAGAAGCTCAGCCTCGCCCTGCCCGACACCCGCCCGATCCTGCGCGAGGAGATCCTGCGTACCTACGACGCGGTCTTCGGCTGGCGCCAGGGACTGGTCTTCGTGCTTATGGGGGGCATGGTGCTGGCGTTCGTCATCTTCGCCTGGGACCGGGCCGCGGGGCTCAGCTTTGATGAGCGCCGCGAGATCGGCATCCTGAAATCCATCGGCTGGGAGACCGCTGACGTGCTGCGGATGAAATTCTGGGAGGGGGCCATCCTGTCGCTGACCGCGTTCTTCCTCGGCTATCTGCTAGCCTACGCGCATGTGTTCTACCTCGCGGCCGCCCTGTTCGAGCCCGTGCTCAAGGGCTGGGCGGTGCTCTACCCGGATTTCCGCCCCATCCCCTTCGTGGACGGGCTCCAGATCGCGACCCTCTTTTTTTTCACTGTCTTTCCCTATACGGTGGCAACCATCGTGCCCATCTGGCGGGCGGCGGTGACCGACCCCGACGCGGTGATGCGTTAAGAATGCCATCGTGATCGAACTGCGTGACGTCAAGAAGGTCTTCAACCAGGGGCGCGGTAACGAACTTTGGGCGGTGCGCGGCGTGACCTTGGATCTGGAGCCGCGGCAGGTGACGGTGTTCAAAGGCCCGAGCGGGTCGGGGAAGACCACCCTGTTGTCGATGATCGGCGCACTCTCCAGGCCCACGTCCGGACGTATCTCACTCGACGGCACGCTGCTGTCGAACCTGCCGGAACGCTTCATGACGCAAGTGCGGCGCAGCACCTTCGGCTTCGTGTTCCAGCGCTTCAATCTGATCCGCGGCCTGACCGTGCTGGAGAACGTGATGTTGCCGGCCTACCCGCTGGCGCCGGACTACGGCGACCTGCGGCACCGGGCTCACGCACTCCTCACCCAGTTCGGCATGGAAGCCAAGGCGAGCGACAAGGTGGAATGGCTGTCCGGCGGCGAGGCGCAACGCGCAGCCATCTGCCGGGCACTGATCAACGGGCCGCGTATTCTGATCGCCGACGAACCCACGGCTAACCTGGACAGCGCCCGGTCACGCGAACTGGTTGGTCTGCTCGGTGAGTTGCAGGACCTGGGTAAGACGGTGCTGGTGGCCTCCCACGATCCGCTGGTGTTCGAGTCCGCCCGCGTCTCACGGGTGGTCGAACTACGCGACGGCCTGCTCGCGGAGGACGCCTGATGCTGATCAGTCCCGCGGTGCTGGCACTCAACGGGGTCTCCTTCACGGTGACCCTGATGCTCATACTGGCCGCCGGTTTCGCGCTCCAGGTGGTCCGGCATTGGGACATCACCAGCGGCAGCGAACGCCAGCTCGAACTGGAGCGACGCACTTACCTCATCGCGACCCTGGTGACCTGGAGCTTCGCCGCGGCGGTCGTCTCACTGCTACTCTTCGTCTACAACGCCGAGCAGATGGCGAGCCAGTTCGTCGGCGCCATGTGCGCCACCGGGGTGCTCAACGCCCATCCGCTGGGCTGGCCGACGCTGTTTCTCAAAATCCTGATCTTCTTTGCCGGCGCCGCCTGGTTGATGCTCAACCGGCTGGACAACCAGGCCCCGGACTATCCCCTGGTGCGGGTGAAATACTGGCTGCTGCTCGGGCTCCTGCCGCTGGCGGCACTGGAGGCCGGGGTGCAGCTCGGCTATTTCCTGGGACTGGATCCGGACGTCATCACCTCCTGCTGCGGGTCACTGTTCACCGCCGATGGCGACGGGGTCGCCGCCACCGTCGCGGCCCTGGATCCCGGTTGGTCCCTGGCGGCCATGTATGGGCTGGGGCTCATCGTGGCCGGCCTGGGCACAGTGCATGGGTGGCGCGCCCGCCGCGCCGCGAGCGGCGTCGGCTTCGCCCTGGCCGGCGCCCTGGCGTTCGCGGCGGCGCTCGCGGCCATCGTCTCCTGCGTGGCACTCTATGTCTATGCGCACCCCCATCACCATTGCCCGTTCTGTATCCTCAAGAGCGGACACGGATTCATCGGCTATTGGCTCTATCTACCCTTGTTCTCAGCCACCGCCCTGTCCCTGGGGGTAGGGCTCATCTCCGGCTGGGGCCGCATCCCCAGCCTGACAGCGGCCGTGCGGGCGGATGGACGGCGCTTCACCGCCCTGGCGCTGGCCCTGTTCGCGCTCTTCTACGCAGTGGCGACCTACGCTATCCTGACCTCCAATCTGACAATGACGGGGGTGTGGTGGTGAGCGATCCCGGCGGCGAATGGCGCATGGCGAATGGCCGGCGGGCCCGGCTTGGCGCCCGGGCCTTCCTGCTCCTGCTGCTCGCGGCGGGTGCGCTGCTCGGCGGCTGCGGCGACGCGCCGCCTACGCTCACCAAGGGTGAGCCGACCCCCGCCTTCACGCTCGATGCGCTGACGGGCGCGCCTGTCGCCTTCCCCGCGGATCTGGCCGGACAGGTGGTCGCGGTGCGTTTCTGGGCGGATTGGTGTCCCTTCTGCGAGGGCGAGATGCGAACGATCGAACCCGTCTACCGGGCCTATCGGGACCAGGGCTTGCGCCTGCTGGCCATCAACGTGCGGCAGGACCGCGCGACCGCCGCGGCCTTCATCGCACCCCTCGGGATCAGCTACGAGGTACTGCTCGACACCGACGGCGCCGTGGCCCGCGCCTATGGTGTCAGCGGCCTGCCGACCACCTTTTTCCTGGACCGCCAGGGCCGACTAGCCTCGCGCATCCTGGGCGAGTCGACCCCGGAGGTCTTCGAACGGGTGATCAAGGGCCTATTGTGAATCCCGAGCTGACCCTGCCGCTCGCCTTCCTCACCGGTGTGCTGGGCGCCTTCCATTGCCTGGGGATGTGCAGCGGACTCGCCGGGGGCTACTTCGTCTGCCGCGGCAGTGGAGTCGGCGCCGTGCTGAGTTATCACGGCGCGCGCATCCTGGTCTATGGGGTCCTGGGAACGGCCGGCGCCCTGGCGGGCCGCGTACTGGTGCAACAGGGAATCCTCGGCAAGGGACAGGGGCTGCTCATGATGCTCGCGGGCCTGGTCATCGTCCTGCTCGGCCTGAGCCGGATCCGGCCGCTTGCGAGCTGGAGCAACCAGCGCGCCGGACCGACGCAACCGCCGCCCGCGCACCGAGAGGTCGCTTTCGGCATCGCGCCGCCGCGCCCCGACCCCTGGCTCGCGGCACTGGCCGGGGCCGGCAACGGCCTGGTCCCCTGCGGTCTGACCGTCACTATCGCCATCGCAGCGGCGGCCACCGCGGACCCGGTACGCGCCGGACTGCTGATGCTGGTGTTCGGTCTGGGCACCCTGCCGACCATGGCCCTGGTCAGCCTGTTTGGGGCGGCCATCGGCCGGCACGCTCAGGGCTGGTTCGCCACCCTGGCCGGAATCTCTGTCGTCGTCCTCGGCCTTTGGACGCTGTACCAGGGCTGGGTTTTTTTCGACATCATCCGCGGTCTCAGCAACTAAAGACCGCTTTTCACGCGCAACCGCAGGAGTCTCAAACCATGTGCGACCATCATGATCACGACCAAAGCCGCCGCGACCTGCTCAAGCTGGCCGGTGCCCTGGGCCTCGTCGGCCTGGCCGGGCCTGCCCTGGCTGCAAACGACAGACCGATCGGCGCCATGGTGCCCGGCCAAGGCTGGGTTCCGGCCGACGCTGCGGCCTGTGCCGGCGACGGCACCCCGCTTCAGTTCATTCCCCGCACGGCCCCGGACCCGGATCCATTGACCGATGAGCTGAAGAAATACCCCAGGTGCCCCTACTGCGGCATGGACCGTACCGAGTATCAGCACAGCCGCCACTTGGTCCAGTATGACGACAATCTGGTGGACGGCGTCTGCTCCATCCACTGTCTCGCCATCAGCCTGGCGCTGAATATGGATCGGGGTCCCAAGGCCATGTATGCCGCCGACTTCGGCTCCACGGCGGCGATCAAGCCCCTGATCTCCGTGGATGCCGCCACCTACCTCATCGGCAGCAAGCTCAAGGGCACGATGAGCGCAGTGAGTAAACTCGCCTTCGCGGACAAGGCCGCGGCGGAAGCGGCCAAGGCCGAACAGGGCGGCGAGTTGGGAAGCTTCGATGCGGCCCTGAGCCAGTCCTATCTCAGCATGGCGAAAGATACAGTGATGATCCGTAAGAACCGGGCCGAGAAGTTAAACAAAATGATGGAAAAGAAGGGCACCTGACCCGATCCGCGCACTGCAGTCCAAGGCTTTACCGTGAAAGTGCGTAGTCAGGCCATCCTGGTCTGACGGCGTCGGGACTGGAACAGTCAGGGCTGGAAGCCCTGACTACGCAACCTCGCACGCCGGCAGTTGCGGCAGTGGTCGAGAGGACTTTGATGTTCCGGGGTGGCGGGCGGGCGCCATGGCCGTTAGCCTTGGCGCCCGCTGACCAACAGGCGGGCGCGTGCCGAATACGTGCCCAGACGCTTCAGCGTGGTACGCATACCATTGTTTTGACGCGATGGATCAAATGAACGCATCCAAGCGACCCGTCATGCTTGCGGTCCTGTTGTTGCTGACCGCACTCAGCCCCACCAGCGGCGCCGCACCAGTGGACACCCCGAGTCCGGCGCCGACCGACACCTGCCCCGTGTGCGGCATGTTCGTCGCCAAGTATCCGGACTGGATCGCCACCGTGCGCTACCAGGACGGCCACGCCCACCACTTCGACGGCGCCAAGGACCTGTTCAAGTACCTGCTGGACCTCCCCAAATGGGCGCCGGGGCACCAGGCCGGGCAGATCGCAATCATCGCCGTGACCGACTACTACAGCGTCACCCGCATCGACGCCCGCCAGGCCTGGTATGTGATCGGCTCGGATGTGCTCGGTCCCATGGGGCATGAACTGGTGCCGTTCGAAACCCGTGAGGATGCGCAAGCCTTCCTGCAGGATCACGCGGCCAAGCGCATCCTGCACTTCGACGACGTGACCCTGAAGCTGCTTGGCGACCTGGATGCCGGACGCTTTCCGCAATGACCTCGGCAATCCGAGGTCGCGGGGCCGGAACGGTCTCGATCGGCAGGTGCTTGTGATGGGGGAAGCCGGGAAGTCCCGGAAAATGAGGCCAATTCCGGGGACAGTTTACTCAACTCGGTATCTGTAGCAATTGGAGAGACAAGTAAACTGTCCCCGGAACTCATTGGAGAGACAAGTAAACTGTCCCCGGAACTCCGGCGGCCGTGAATCGCCCCCGCCAAGTAGTAGACGCCTAATGTTCCGTCGGTGTAGTGCGCAGGGCGCGGATCGCCTCGCGGGATAGCCCGGTCAGATCGGCAATAGCCGCGTCGTCCAGGCCGCTGCGCTCGATCAGTGCCGCGGCCATTTCACTGCGTGCCTCCGCCAGGCCCTCCTGGTGCCCCTCCTTGCGCCCCCGCTCAAGGATCTCCGCATTCCACTGTTCGACCCGTTGTTGCAGCATGATATGCACCTCTTGAAAGTCATTGATGTCCGGCAGGCGGATGCCGGGGCGCTTCTTGCGGATGAAGCTGCGGTAGATCCAACGGCCGAAGGCGCGCTTGAGGCTGTCCAGGGCACCGCTATCCAGGAGTGCCACCAGCCGGGCGTAGACCGCGAGCCAGGTCGGCTCGTCACGTGCCTTTTCCAACTGGAACAGGGCGGCGACCAGGTTGCGCACCTCGGCCGGGTAGGCCGCGTCGCCCACGATCGCGCCTTCGTCGAGCAGCAGGTAGGGCCAGTGGGGACGATAGTGTGCCAGCCCGCCCGGCGCCGCGTCGATCAGCACGGACAGTTGCGTCGGCGCCGTCCAGCGTGACTCGCCGTTGTAGAGCACCACCGGCAGCACCGGCGGAAGGGTCCCGGCCGCAGTCAGGGCCTTCTGCGCGATCAGATCCTGGTACAGGAGCGAGACATAGCAGGCGATCCGCACCGCCATGAAGGGGTCTACGGTGCTTTGGAACTCGATCAGAATATAGACGTAACACCAGCCGTCGGCCCAGCGGACGCGCCAGATGATGTCGTCTTCGCGGTCGCGGTAATCGTCGGTGACATAGCTCCCCTTGACCGTCTCCAGCGAAGCCAGGTCCAGGGCCTGGACCCAGTCCTCCCGCACGAAGCCGGTCAGCAGGTCGCGGACCATCTCGGCGTGGGAGAAGAGTTGCTTATAGCTGTGGTCATGGTGGCGTCCGGCGGCCGGGGCGCGCCGTTGGCGGGGACCGCGGGGGTGGCGGGATCGGGTCATGGCTGGCGTCGGTGGGTCAAGGTGGGTGGCTTGAGCGGTGCGGGTCGGCACGGGTGCTTCGCATCATTGAGCCCCATTGTAGCCGGGCCGGGCCCGCTGCGCGGACCTTCACCGGTCGGGTTCGGACTGGGCTCGGTTTCCCGCGTTGGACCCGGGTTAGCGTCCGCGCCCGCCCAGCCAGCGGACCAGCGCCAGACCCAGCGCCAGCGCCAGCAGCACCATACCGATCCCGGCGACGGCGGTGAAGAGCGCGAGGACGGGCCAGTTGGGTCCGCTGTTGGCCGCAGTGGCGGCGGGTACCGACTGCCCGAACAGCCAGCCCGGCAGTGCGCCCCAGTCCCGCGGCATCCCGTTGAGTGCAAAGTCGAAGAAGCTGGCGAACAACACCAGCGGAAAGCCGAAAACGGTGAGAAAGGTGACCAGGCGGGCGGCGCGCTGTTCGGCGTAGGCGCGCAGGGTGTGCTCCAGTTCGTCGAGGGTGCGCTCCAACTGCTCCAGTCGAGCGCCGATGCCCCAGCGCCGCTCCAGGCTGGCGCGCAGGGCCGCCAGGCGCGGGTCGGCGCGGCGTTGGCGATCGGCGCGATCAGGCAGCCTTGAAGGGTCGGCGTTAGTAAGGCCAGTTCGTTTGCGGCGGCTGAACCAGCGGCGTCCGAATCGCGCTGCGGGCGCGGCCAACCCAGCGCCAGGCGCTGCTTGGGACGGTCAGTGGCGGCCGACGTCGGGACGGTCCCGCCCGGTGCCGCTTGGATCGCTCCGATCGGCACCGGCAGGCACGCCTCGAACGGGCACACCACCCCATCGGCGCAGCGAAACCGCAGCGCCAAGCTTGGCTTGTATAGCCTTCTTACCTGACATCCGGACAGACCCATGGTGTAGGGGCGGGTTTTAAACCCGCCGCGCGCCGACCCGCGGGATAGCCCGCCAGCCCGAACCGGGCTCGATCAGGCAGGCATCGACAATCCGCCGGCACCCGCCCGGGCCCTGCATGGGCAGGCGCAGTTGCAGGGTCTCGGCGTGGTCCAGGAACGGCTCAGGCGCGGCCTGGGTGCCGACCGTGCGCTGCCAGTGGGCAAACAGGTCCGGCGGCGCATCCAGTCGATCGAGGCCGCGGGCCAGGGCCGTCAGAAAGTCGTTCCAGGTCATGTTCGGGTTCCGATATCAGCGGTTGCGGGCGGACGGCGGCACCGTCCGGACGGGGTTGAAAGGAAACCCGGCAGCGGCGACGGTCGGGTCATCAGATCGCGGTTCAACGCCGGTCACGCGACAATCAAGTGCTCTTGCCGGGGTGCCGCCCCGACCTGCCATGCTCGCCGGCGCTGCCGCCCGTCTTGTCTCGCTGACGCCTTGGTGTCTGGCGGCAGCGCTGCCAAGAGCCGGTGCCGCGGGGCACCCTCGACACCGGGTCACGAAGGCCCGTCCTGCGCCGGTCGATACTCAGGCTCCAGCGTCGCGTTGACCAAATGGGGCGATGCGGTGAGTTGGGACGGGCCGCTGGAGCGGCCCGACGACACTCCCGCGCTGGAGCGTGGGAGCGAGAAACATGGGCGCGAGAAATGCCGGACGCTTTTGATTCAGGTCAAAGCCCGCCGCTTGACCGCCGTCTACACTGCATCCTGCTCCGGTTGGCCCCCTCCACCCCCCTGCCAATCCTTCCATCGGCAACCGACGACCAAGGTCCGCGGCGCCTCCCCCGAGATCACCATCGATCGCCCGGCGGCGGGCCGGACCCAGGTCGCCCTGATCGAGTCGTACGCATGATCCTGCCCAAGATACCCGGCCGCACCCTGGCGCTGTTCGGTTTACTGATCCCGTTGCTCGGAGTCTTCCTCTGGCTGACCCTGACCTCCGGACCCCTGGCCCCGATCCCGGTCACAGTCACCAGGGTCGCCGACCGCACGGTCGCACCGTCCCTGTTCGGTGTCGGCACCGTCGAGGCCCGCTCCACCTACCGCATCGGACCCACCATGGCCGGACGCGTGCAGCGGGTCGAAGTCGAGGTGGGCGATCAGGTGCAGCCCGGTCAATTGCTCGGTGAAATGGACCCGGTGGACCTGGACGATCGGGTGGCCGCCCAGGAAGCGGCCCTGCACCGGGCCGAATCCGGGGTGACCGCGGCTCAGGCCCAGGTGCGGGACGCCCAAGCCCGGCGCGATTTCGCGAGTGCCCAGGTCCACCGCTACGAGCAACTCCTGTCGGCCCAGACCACGAGCGAGGATCTGGTGGGCGCCAAGCGGCAAGAGGCGCAGGTGACGGCGGCCGGTCTGGCGGCGGCCCAGGCGAACCTGGAGTCCGCGGAACAGGAGTTGGTGCGGGTGCGCGCCGAGCGGGCGGCGCTGATGCGTCAGCGCTCCAGTCTGCGGCTGCTCGCCCCGGTCGCCGGCCTGGTGGTGTCGCGCGACGCGGAACCCGGCAGCACCCTGGTGGCCGGACAGTCGGTGGTGGAGGTGATCGATCCGACCAGCCTGTGGATCGACGCCCGCTTCGATCAACTCGGTGCCGCCGAACTGCGTCCGGATCTGACTGTAGCAATCAGCCTGCGCTCGGCGCCCGTCGGTAACCTGACGGGGCGGGTGCTGCGGATCGAACCGCGGGCCGACGCGATCACCGAGGAACTGCTGGCGAAGGTGGCGTTCGCGACCCTGCCCGACCCCCTGCCCCGGCTCGGGGAACTGGCGGAGGTCAGGGTGATCCTGGCACCCCTGCCACCCGGCCCGGCACTGCCCAATGCGGCCCTGCACCGGCGCGACGGCGCGCTCGGGGTCTGGGTTCCGGGCGGCGACTGGCCGCGCTTCGTGCCGGTGGAGACCGGGGCCGCGGACCTCGACGGCTGGGTGCAGATCCGCTCCGGCCTGGCGCTCGGCGAACCGGTGATCCTGCACAGCCAGGCACCCTTGAGCCCCCGGCGGCGCGTCCGGGTCGTCGACGCGATTCCGGGGGTGCCGCAGTGATCAGCCTGGCCGGGCGCGACATCCTCCATGCCTCGGGCAAGTTCATCTTCACCGGCGTGGGCCTGGGGCTGCTGATCGGGGTCACCCTGTCCATGGCCGGTATCTACCGGGGCATGGTGGACGACGCCGACACCTTGTTGGACAACAGCGGGGCCGACCTCTGGGTGGTGCAGCAAGACACCCTGGGGCCTTACGCCGAGTCATCCAGCCTCTATGACGACCTCTACCGCGGCATCCTCACCGTGCCGGGGGTGGCCCAGGCCGCCAACGTGACCTATCTCACCATGCAGGTCGGCGAAGGCGCGCGGGAGCGCCGCGCCATGGTGGTGGGCGTGGTCCCCGGCGGTCCCGACGCGCCCGGGCAACCGCAGCATCTGGTCGCGGGGCGCCACCTCACCCGCGGTCATTACGAGGCGGTGGCGGACCTGATGACCGGGCTGCGGCTCGGCGAGCAGGTCCGTATCCGCCGGAATCAGTATAGGGTGGTGGGGCTGACGCGGCGCACCGTCTCCTCCGGCGGCGACCCCATGGTCTTCATCCCGCTGAAGGACGCCCAGGAAGCGCAGTTCCTCAAGGACAACGACGCCATCATCCATCAACGCCGCCGCACCGCGGCCAACCCCGCCTTCAACCGCCCCGGCCAACCCGGGACCCTGGAGGCGGTGCTCGCCTCCCAAACGGTGAACCCCTCGGTCAACGCGGTGTTGGTCCGCTTGGACCCGCACGCCGATCCGGACCAGGTCGCCGGCGAGATTCGGCGCTGGAAGCGGCTCACTGTCCACACCCGCGCCGAGATGAACGAGATCCTCCAGGCCAAGCTGATCGCCACCTCGGCACGCCAGATCTTCATGTTCCTGGTGATCCTCTCGGTGGTCAGCGCCGCCATCGTCGCCTTCATCATCTATACCCTCACACTGGGCAAGATCCGGGAGATCGCGGTGCTCAAACTGATCGGCACCCGCAACCGCACGATTGCCGGGATGATCATGCAACAGGCGGTCGGGCTCGGGATCATCGGCTTCATGGTGGGGAAGATCGCGGCCACCCTGTGGGCGCCGATCTTCCCCAAATATGTGCTGCTGCTGCCCGGTGATGCGGTGCGCGGGTTCCTGATCGTGGTGGTGATCTGCGTGCTGGCGAGTCTGGTCGCCATCCGCGCCGCACTCCGGGTCGACCCGGCGGAGGCCATCGGTGGCTGAACCGGGCTTGGGGATTCGGATTCAGGGACTGCACAAGCGCTATGGCACCGGTGACACGGCCGTGGAGGCGCTCAAAGGCGTCGACCTGGCGGTGGCTCCGGGTGAGGTGGTGGGGCTGATCGGTCCCTCGGGCTCCGGCAAGAGTACGTTGCTCAAATGCCTTGGCGCGGTGGTCGAGCCCACCGGCGGACGCATGACCTTGGGGAGCGACCTGATCTATCACGACGGTTGGCGCATCCCGGACTTGCGGGCGCTGCGCCGGGATAAGATCGGCTTTGTCTTCCAGGCGCCCTATCTCATCCCCTTCCTCAACGTGACCGACAATGTGGCCCTGCTGCCCATGCTGGCCGGCCGGCCCAATCGCGAGGCGCGGGCCGCGGCGCGCGAACTCCTGGCCGCCCTCGACGTCGCCCACCGAGCCGCGGCCATGCCCTCGCAGCTCTCGGGCGGCGAACAGCAGCGGGTCGCCATCGCCCGCGCCCTGATCAACCGCCCGCCGGTCATCCTGGCCGACGAGCCCACGGCACCCTTGGACAGCGAGCGGGCCCTGGCGGTGATCCGCATCCTGAACCGCATGGCCCGCCAGTACGCCACCGCGGTGATCGTGGTCACCCACGACGAGAAGATCATCCCCACCTTCCAGCGCATCTATCAGATCCGCGACGGCCGGACCCATGAGGAGGCGGGCTTGGGGAGGATGCTGGAGTGACGGTTGCCACCTGCTGTGCAATCGATCGGTGGGACGACCACACTGGTTGCCGGCCATTTTCTCCAGGATGCCCCGGATGCACTTCAGCCGCTCCCCATACACGCTTGCATTGGAAGACCGCGACTATCCGGAATGGCGGCGTGGCCGCGAGCGCTATGCCATCTGGATGGTGGACGCCGACACGGCGCCGCTGCGTGAGCGCGTCGGTCGGGTGCGCGGGGAACTCGCCGGACTCTTCGCCCCACACCAGCGCAGCCCGCACATCACGCTGCAAGTCTGCGGCTTCATCAGCGAACCGGCGATCCTCGACGACGATTTCGACGGCGCCATGCTGGCGCGCCAACGCGCGGCGCTCGCCGCCGCCCGACTGCCGGCGTTCACGCTCGACATCGGTGGTATCGACAGCTTCGATTCGGCGGCCTTTCTGCGGGTGCGCGACCCCACTCGCGGACTGGCCGCGATCCGTGAGGCGTTGGCCACCGGACACCCCGAGGTCTGTCCCGGTCGCTACACCCCGCATCTGACGATCGGCCTGTATCGCGACCGCTTCGCCAAGCGTGCGGTGCGCCGCCGGTTGGCGGCGCTGGCGGCCCTGCCGCCGCTGCGTCTCGCCGTGCGCGACATCGTGCTGGCCGGCTACGCGGCGCGTAAACTCGATGGTCCGCTGGAAACGATCGAACGGGTGGCGCTGGGGCAGCAGTGAACCTACGCATAGCCCGGCTAGCCCCGTGGCCATACCTTGTACTAGGAGCCCACGGAGGCCGGGGCCTGCTGCTGAGTCAGGCCCTGACCTTGTTCACCACGCCGGTCATCTATCTGGCCTTCGACCGGCTGGCCCGGCGGGTCACGCGGGGACTGGCGGGGGTAGTCCGTGCCTGAGACTACCGTGGTTCCTCGGTGCCAGCAGTTCCAAATTTGGGTGGTCGCCGCCGGCAGCGAGCTGGTGGCGAGGCTGACGGTGGATGCGCTGCGCTTATCCACCCTACAAAACCGGCACCGCTGTAGGGTGGATAAGGCGCGCCGCTCGGTGTCAGGGACCCGGCACGTCGGTCGCGCGCGCCGCATCCACCAGGGGCCGCCCAAATTTGGAATTGCTGCCTCGGCGCCCCTTTACTTGTCGCCCCGGTTACGTCTGTCTACACTGCGGCTATGCACCATCCCATCGATCCCAAGGTCGACTGCGTCTTCAAGGCCCTATTGGGGGCGGAGTCCAATCGCGACCTGCTGATTCATTTCCTCAATGCCGTGCTCGGCGCGGACCTGCCCCGGCCGATCGTCGCCGTGGCGATCCAGAACTGAGTAAATTCGCTGCCGATGAGGTCGAAACCGAGGAGCAGCGGTGGCTGAAGTTTTTCAACGAGGCGGAGCGTCTGGACGAAGACGCCCTGCCGGCCTGGATGCAGACCAAAGAGATGAGGCGAGCCATGAGTACCCTTAAGGCCTTTTCCGAGAAAGAGCACGCCTACCACGCCTACCAGGCGCGGCAGAATTATCTGCGCGAACAGCAGAGCATCCAGCTTGAATTCGACGATCTGCGTGCGGAGGTCGAACAGGCGCGGGCGGCCGTCGAGCAGGCGCGGGCGACCGCGGAGCACGAACGGGCGGCCAAGGAAGAAGCCCTGGCCGAGAACGAGCGGCTGAAGGGCCGCCCAAATTTGGAATTGCTGCCTCGGCGCCCCTTTACTTGTCGCCCCGGTTACATCTGTCTACACTGCCGCTATGCGCCACCCCATCGATCCCAAGGTCGACTGCGTCTTCAAGGCCCTATTGGGGGCGGAGTCCAATCGCGAGTTGCTGATTCATTTCCTCAATGCCGTGCTCGGCGCGGACCTGCCCCGGCCGATCGTCGCCGTCGCGATCCAGAACCCCTACAACGAAAAAGAATTCCTCGATGACAAACTCACCGTCGTCGATGTCAAGGCCAGTGACGCGACCGGGCAGCAGTTCCAGGTCGAGATCCAATTGCTCAATCACCGCGACCTGCCGGCGCGCATCCTCTACGGTTGGGCCGACCTCTACAGCGCCCAGATCAAGGAAGGCGAGAGCTACCGTAAGCTGCGCCCCACCTATGCCATCTGGCTGCTGGGCGAGACGCTGCTTCCGGATGACCCCAACTATGCCCACGACTTCCGCTTGCGCGACCAACGCGGACGCGTCTTCCTGGACCACGGCGGCATCTGGCTGCTGGAACTGAGTAAATTCGCTACCGATGAGGTCGAAACCGAGGAGCAGCGCTGGCTGAAGTTTTTCAACGAGGCGGAGCGTCTGGACGAAGACGCCCTGCCGGCCTGGATGCAGACCAAAGAGATGAGGCGAGCCATGAACACACTGAAGGCCTTTTCCGAGAAAGAGCACGCCTACCACGCCTACCAGGCGCGGCAGAATTATCTGCGCGAACAGCAGAGCATCCAGCTTGAATTCGA
>NZ_CAIZIZ010000063.1 GCF_903933125.1 uncultured Lamprocystis sp.
ACTCGACATCGGCGGGCGGGAAAAGCCATTCAACCTATTCGTGGATCGCAACGTGCTGTTCGTCGGCACGATGAACGAGGACGAATCCACGCAGACTCTTTCGGATAAGGTGATCGACCGGGCCAATGTGCTGCGTTTCGGCCGTCCGCTGGAGCTGGCGGAAAGGCAGCCCAACCAGTCCGCCCGTATTGGCGGAGCCTATCTCTCCCGCCAGACTTGGGACGATTGGACGCGCACTGTCGATGCGCTCGATACCCATGACCGCGAGCGCCTATGCGGTTGGATCAGCGATCTCAACAAGGTTATGCAAGCGTTGGAGCGCCCCTTTGGGCACCGCATCAATCAGGCGATCCTGCTCTATTGCGCGAACTACCCCGACCAAGGGCCGCATCGCCTGTCCCACGCCTTTTCGGATCAATTGGAGCAACGTATCCTGCCGAAACTGCGCGGCGTCGAGACGACCGAGTTCAGAGATCCCCTCGGTCAGTTGCAGACCCTGATCGAAAAAAAGGTCGGCGATGACGTACTGGCCAAGGCGATAGAAGAAGGGCGGAAAAAGCCGCTGTTCAGTTTGCAGGGCTTGAACCGGCCGGACTAATCGCGATGCCCACGCCGATTATCGCACTGCGCTACCCGTGGAGCCTATACGCAGGCGCCCGGATGCTGCCGCGCGACGATGCCTTGGCGCTCGCGGCATCGGATACCCTGGCACTGGTGCTGCCGACGGATTGCCTGCTGCAAGCGGTGCGGCATCCGCACCAACCCTGCGCCAGCGGCGAGCCGTTTCGCTGGGAGCGGCAGCGATGGCAGCGCTGGCTGTTGCCGGCCGCAGCCATGCGCGGCGACGAGAACCTGGAACTACGGCTATTTGCGCCGGATGGCTCATCGGACATGCGCTATCTACGGCTTGTAGACAACCTGGGCTGCTATAACAAGAAGCATCCCCTGGATGCGACTAACCGACGCGCACTGGACCGGGAGATGCTAATTGGAATGATCGTGGAACTGATTGTCGGCCTGCTCGACGTCGATCCAGCCGAGCAGGCGGCCCAAGGGCGCATGCGCGGCTGGGTGCGCGCCGACTGGCGGCAAGTCGCGGTGGCCCTGGCCGCGGAGCGGGATGTCGCGGAGCCGCGGATGGCCCTGATCGTTCGTCATGCCCGCGATCTGCGCCGGCTGGTGGAGGAGCTTGGCCAGCATCCGCGGCGGGTGTTGACCCGCAACCGCCGCCTGCAGGCCGTCCACCGCATCCAAGAGATGGACTCCGCCTGTCTCGCCTGGTACGTCCGCCAGCCGGGGCGCACGCCGATCGAAAAGGCCGGCTCCCGCCAAGCACTGCTCGCAGTCGTGCGTGAGGAGACTGTCGACACGCCGGAAAACCGCGTCCTTAAAGACTTCATCCACCGCAGCGTGCAGGCGACCGAGATCTACCTGACCGCCAACCGCAACCTGTCCGACTCCACCCGCTACGGCGAGGTCAGCCGCTACGGACGCGGCTGCGCGGCCTTGCTGCATCTACCGGCGTTCGCCACGGTGCACGGTCTCGCGGGGCCAGCCAAACCCAATTTCGTATTGACCTCCGATCAGCGCTATCGACGCATCTGGGACGCCTATCAAGCCCTGCTGCGCCGACAGGACGATGTAGATGAGGCCTGGACCTGGCAGGGTCGGCTGTGGGCCGATCTGGTTACCATGGCGGTGCTCACCGCGCTGCTTGATGCCGCAGAGGAGACCCTGGCCCTAGCGCCGCTGTATTTGCACCGGGAGCAGGACCGTGGGCGCTGGCTTGCCGTGCACAGCTGCGCCGGGGTATTCGCGACGCCGGACCGTGTGCTGATGGTCTATGCGGCGGACACGGCGCCCGCGGACCTCATATCACGCTATGCGCCGCTCGCGCCGACGCTGATCGTCACCCGCGCACGCATTGGTGGCGGCCGGGCACGCGATATCCTGGTCTGGTCCGTGACCGACACGGGCGTCGAACCCTTCACCCTGGATCGACTGGTGCTGGACGCGGCTCAAGCGCTCGTCAGTTGGCACCGGAACCCTGCCCATCACGCCGTGCAAGCCCTCTTGCTTATGGCCCCGGCCTGCGAAGACAGTCCCTTGATCACCGCCCAACACGGTGACGTGGTCGGGCTCGCGTTGCCGGTCGCCGGATCCGACTTCGGCGCCGGTCTCGCGCGCATCGCGGCTGTTCTGACGGGGGAATAGCGGACATGGGCACAGGCGGCAACGACTGCATCGGCCTGGCGCCGGACGGCGTTACGGACGCGGTGGCCATCTGCCAGGGCGCGCCAGAACCCTCGCCGCACGACCTGCGCCCCCCTCGGCCAGCCTGCGTGATCGTGCCGGACAGATCCGGCGAGCAACCGCTAGCCGGCGACGCCGCCTTTGCGAGTCTGGACGGCCGCGGCTGGGATCCGGCCCATGCCCGCCCGCGCCATCCGGTGTTACCGCTGCTGCTGACCTTGGAAAGCGGCCAGGGGGCAGCCGTAAGCGATGTCGGCAACTGGCTTGCAGCACATGTGCTTGCGCTGACCAATGCCCCTTCCGCCCGGCACATCATCGCGGTACCCGACTGCCTCGGGGAATTGGGCCAGCAACGGCTCCTAGACGCCCTGCGCCGCGCCAACATCCCAGCGGAGTTGCTTTGGCGCCCCATCGCGACAGTGCTGGGCTGGGCCTATCGGCTCCCGGCCGCAGAAATCGACGCCTTACATGGAAAGTCCGTGCTGGTAGTGCATCTCGGCTGTTGGGCACCGGAGGTTAGCCGGATTGACCTTGAGGTAGAGAACGTCAAAGAGAACGGCGGTCGCTGGCTGGTGCCGATCCGCAACGGCCGCGGGTCCGGGCTGCCTGCCGGGCAGGACTGGCCCATTGAGCAGGCCGCGCGATATCTGCTGGCGACGGACCTGGCCCGCATTGGCCTGTCGCCGGACGCCGATCCGGCTCTGGTCTGGGTGAGCCGCCGACCCTGGGCCGCGCTATGCGGCGGGTCCCTACCACCTGAGATCATCCGCGACCACGCAGGCTGCTGGCATCGACTGCATGGCGTGCTGGCCCCATCGGGTGAGGTCGCGGCGATGCTGCGCGGTCCCATCCAGGCGATGTTACGCGAGCAGGTCATACGGGGTCAGCCTGTTCATCGCGTCCTGATCGACGGTCCGCTGACGGGTTTGAACGTCGGCCCGATAACCCTTGGCAATCAACTAGTAGAGCAGTTGCGGGTGTGGATGAGCGCGGTATCGACCATGGTCGAAGTCCTGCCGCTTTGGCCATCCGCTATCGCCTGCGGTGCCGCGCACTATGGCTGGCGGCGAAGGCACGGCATTCCGAGCTATTACGACACGGTGCCAGATCTCTTGATCAACGCCTGCGTCAACGGTCGGCCCAAGTTTGTCAGCCTGATGGAAGGCCAGCACCGCGTTCCCGGCGGCACCACCATGCCGCCCAAGGAGGACGACCGTTTCTTTCTTGCCGCCGGTGCCGACCGGGTGGAGTACTACTTGGCGCGCGGCAACGAACCCACGGTGCGCAAGACCGAGACCACGATTCCGGAACCCCCGAAGGAAGCGACCAAACTGGTCCTGGTCGTCAGGCAGACACCAGGCCAGGGCTTTGCAGAGGTAGAGGTCAGAGCGGCCGAGCGCGGTAGGCTGGGCGTTCGCCCCGTGTTCCTCGACTGGCGGTTGATGGACGATACCGCGCTGACCCGCGACGAGGTGCTCAAGAATCTGTCTGGCCAATGCACGGTTGCCTATCCAGACCCAGAGCCCGTCGAATGCCACGCGGCCGTTTGGCGCGGCTACAATGTGCCGTCCCTGATCAGCGACTTTCTGAACGCAATGGGTAATGCGGGCTTCGGAATGGGAGCGCAACAGAAGCTTTCTTTTGCCGCGGCTCCAGATATGGTTACGCTGAACAAACTGCATAACGCCCTGAACAAAAAACCGACGTCGAGTCAGTTGATGAGCGCGCCAGGCCTTCTCAACTTGGCAGCGCTCCACAATCTGCGGAACCCTCTGCCTGATGACGACAGGCGATTTGGTATCGTCAGTTCGGAGGGCACGATCCCTGAAGAACAGGATCTCGTCCAGTTACACGAAAAGCCGCCGTCAGGGTTCAAGAGTTATCGCGCCCTGTTCAACGCCTTTATTGATGTAATAGAAAATGCGCTCGTTAAAACATCCGCAGGCTTTGCGCAAGAAAAGCTGCGCAGGAAATTGCTGGGTATGGGCTCCTGGTGCTACTCCAGCGTAGGCCCAACAATCCTCAACGAAATTCGATCAGTACTCGATGATAGCGTATTTTCTTCAAGGGCCTGGCAGCAGGAAGTCTTTCGCTCAGCCGGCCGCTGCTTGCATGAAAGGAGAGACTTCAAGACGCTTTTCAATAGAGTCTGTGGTGATTGGCAGCCCGGACAACCCGTCCTAATTTACAGGATCACCGCGGTGGCACAGGTGCTTGCCTACCGCCCAGATGCGCCGAGCTGCCTGACCTCTGAAACAGCCTGCGGGCTTGCGCAAATTGCGATTGAAACGATGGATGCGCAACACGAGAAACCTGCCAGAAAGTTCCTGTCAGCCGCGGCCATGTTGATGATGTTACTGCGATATCGGGCCATCGATCCCGGGTTTCTTAACCCGTCCAACGAACATCACCGGCCGCTGGTCGATCGGATTGATCGAATTCTCGATCAGGATTTGGCTGCCAACCTAAAGAATCGGGATAAGTTGGAGCCTCTGTTCAAGGCCATGCGCGACTTCATTGCGGCCCGCGGCAGCCCGCTACCCATCTACGACATGCTGAGCAGCCTCGCCGACTCAGATGATGGGATTTGATGCAGCAGACAAGGTGGCGCCAGCAAACGTAGCAAGCTTCCTCTGGAATGACCGGATTACGCGATCGATACGGCTCAAAAGTCAAAAGAATCCCGCACCTGACCAGCCTGTCGTCCGCCCGACAGAATGAAGTAAGAAAATGTGACCCTAGTCGGTCGTAACTTGGAGAGGCGAGGCATCGAGCTTAGTTTAGATCAATACGAGCTGCCGTACCCGCCCTGCAAAGCGATCAAACGATCGGCTGCCGGCGGCACGCTGATCAACGAGACCTAATTCCCGTACCTTCGCGGCGATCTTCGGCGAGTCGCTTTCTGCATAATCCCGTGGGCGCTGACTCTTGACCTTGGGACGGAGCGCCTGTCGGAAGGCTTCTTTGGCGTTCTCGATCCGCCCAACCTCCGGGCTTGGCGGCTCGGGGCGGCGCCACTTTGAGTTGACCGCCAGTGCCGCGTCAGGCCAGAGGAACCACCAAGCCTCGATTTCCCAGGCTGCTGCGGCAGCGACGACCTGTTTGATGCCTTCGCGGAGCAATCCCTGTTCGAGTAGGGATGCGATCTGCTCGTGTGCCGGTTCGATAGCGTCACAGTCGCGATGGGCGATGACGACACAACGCTTGCCCCGGCGCTGCTCTGCCCTGACGACGGCGGCAAGCTCGGCGACGTTCTTTCTGTCCCGTGCTTTGTCTTTTCCCTTGACCAATACCAGTGGCGTGCGGCGGGTTTCGATTCGGACCGGTTCGGGCCGCAGGGCCAGGATGAGTTCTTTCACTGCTCTGGTGTCGTTCGTATCCTCGCCGAACACCAGTAATACCACTGGTTCCGCCATTTCAGATGACCCCGCCCAGCGCCCCCGAGAACCAGAGTTCGCCTAGGCGCAGTTCGTCCTCGCGATACATCTTGCGTACGTCCGCCGGCGCGATTGCCGGGATTCGGGATGCGCCGGTTTCCGTGTCGCGCTCGCAGACGATCAGCTCGTCCGGCCGCAGCCGGTTGACCAGCGCCGGGGAGTGGGTCGCCGCGAGGATCTGGGTGCGGGTGCTGGCGTCACGCAGGCGCTCGACGATGCGGTCCAGGGCATAGGGGTGGAGGCCATGATCGACCTCCTCGACGCAGGTCAGCTTGGGCGGGTCGGGATCGTGCAGCATGGCCAGCAGTGCCAAGGCCCGAATGGTGCCGAAGGACGCCGAGGCGAGCGGCGTGGTGCCGCGTAGAGCCTTTTCCTCAATCTCGATGGAAACGCCGGGACTGCTCCCGCCGAGCGGCACCAGGCGCAATTGCATAAACCCCGGCGTGATATAGCGCAGATCATCGACCAGCGCCTCGAACACCTCCGGACTGGCTTCGGCCAGCCATGCCACATAGGCGGCAAGATTCGAGGCATCGGCGGCCAGGTGGACAGGCTCCCCCGCGACCAGTCGATACGGCTGGCGCGCCTTGGCGACATCCGGCTCGAAGACACGAAACGACTCCAGCAAAGTCGCCAACTCGTCGATCTGCTCGGCGCCGTATTGTTTTCCCAATCGGCGTAGTGTCGAGAGTCCTGAGGATGCGGCAGCCAGACTCAAGCGGGTCGGCGGCTGCTCGCTTGGATCGCTCGTGATATCCACATGGGAACCCTTGATCCTGATCCGGCGACCCTGGCCGCCGGTGCGTTTGAAGGTGAAGGTCTCGTTGCGTCCAAGCAACCTGACGGGGCCATTCGGCCTTTTGAGGGCCTGTTCCCAGAAGGAGAGTGCGTATTCGTCTGGTGCATTGCAACTCGCATAGCGGGTGATTTGCGCACCGATCGCCAACCGGATGCTGCGCGGACGCCTGCCAAGTTCACCGCGAAAGAACAGGGCATTGAATCCACCAAAGTGGTTCACGGCCGGAACCAGGTCCGTACGGGCGGTTTCGCCGAGAAATTCGATGGTGCGCAGCAGATTCGTCTTGCCCGCCCCGTTCGGGCCGACGAGCACATTGAGCGGACCGAGATCGACACGAACCTTGCCGAGGCTCAAAAAGTGCTGCGCTTCGATGTAGGTGAGATTGCCCACTGGTATCAGAGGATGAGGGTTTGCACTGGATGCAAACGGCGCGACCAAACCGGACGTAAGGCGGGTTTAAAACCCGCCCCTACACGCGTCTGTCTGGACATCAGGTAAGAACGCTTACGTGCATTCGTCGAGTTCAGGAACATGATCATCCTCATACCCCTCGATCAAGACCCCCACGATCTCCATCAGCGAGGCCAGGGGATGGGACTCGTCCTCGCCCACCTCGTCGACCAGGCGATCCAGGAAGGCCACCAGGTGTTCGTAATCTTCCTCGGTATGAGGGACGCACAGCAGCGGCGACAGCAGCGGCCAGGACCCCAATGCCGCGGTGATTTCGCTGGTTTGCATCGCTTACTCCTCCCGCCACTTGCCGTCGTCGTACTCCGCGTGGGTCAGTACCGCACGGACATAGATCTTGGCGCAGTTGTAGTGGATGGCGGCAATCAGCCGCACCTTGTTGCCGCCGACATTGAAAACGGTCAACTTGCCAACTTGGTCGGCCGCAGGAAAGACCTTGCGCAGGTCGGCGAAGGATGAGAAATCGCGCCGCTTGGCGAGGCTGTACCAGTGCGCTAAGGCGGACCGGCTGTCCGGATATTGGTCCGCGAACAGGTTCAGGCGTTTACGGCTAATAATGTGCATGATAGCGATAGAGCCGCTCCAAACACTAGATAAAAAACTTTGCGATCTCATCAGTGGGAACCCCTACGCTGTCCCGCACCGAAAGGCAAATAGATTCGAGCCCCGCGCAGCCCCTCGACGATCTCGGCAACCGACGCAATGATCCCGCGCTGCTCCGCGAAGCGGAGCACGTCAGTAGTAAACGCGCACTGAAACCCCAGATCAGCGGCCTCGTTCCTCGCCTTCTTGTCGTCAATCAGCAGCGGATCGGCGCGCCGTTCCAAGGCCAGCGCGAGAACCCTTGTCCATCAGCTCAACCAAGCGACGATAGCTCTCGTCCAGGTCTTGAGGGCTGGCATTGATCGGGCTGAGCCCTTTGCTGCTAAGCAACTCAAAGACCTCGGGATAGCTAATACCCAGCAACTCCGCCGCCTTACCCAGGCTGATTGCGCCGCGTTGGCGCTGCTCGATGACGAAATCCTCGAACAGCGCCCGGCGGATCGCCTCGGGAGTATCGAAATTGGCCGCGAGGTCATCGGGAATGTCGACGGCAATGGTCAGCATGGATCGGCTCCGGGCAGAGGGCGTTGATCGTCATTCCGGCCGTCGGTGATCGAGGCGCGCAGCGCCTGAGACAGACGTGACACCGCTGGAGAGATTGTGAAAGTATTCGCTCCGAACCCGAAAACATCGCAATGCCGTAGGTTGGGGTGAGGAACGAACCCCAACATTTCAGCGCCTTACGTTTGGCTGCTCGTTGGGCTTCGTTCCTCAGCCCAACCTACAAGGAATACTTGCCCAATCTCTGGAGCGTGGGAA
>NZ_CAIZIZ010000064.1 GCF_903933125.1 uncultured Lamprocystis sp.
CTTGAAATACTATGAGTGCGAAAAATTAAAGGGGGGCCAGGAGACCCGAACGCCGGAATTTTGCCCCTCGTAAATTTTTTGCTCCTCATAACATTTTGATATTCAAGTTATTTACGGCCAGGAAAAATGGCCAAAGTCGAGGATCAAGGACATCACGATTGACGACAAGACCTATGAGATCAGGATCACCGACCGCAACGGGCATGAGATCCGCAAATCGGCCCTCTCGGCGGGGAAAAGGAAGTCTTCGCCGTCTCGCTCCTCTGGGGCTTGGCCCAAACCAGCGAACTGAAGCTGCCGATCATCATCGATACGCCGCTGTCGCGCCTGGACAGCACCCATCGCGACAACATCGTGAATAACTATTTTCCTAATGCGGGCGAGCAGGTAATCATTCTTCGTTCAACCCTTCCGCTTGCTGCAAGGCGGCCAGAGTCTACCCATCAATCCCTTCATCCTGCCGGCTTATGATGAGCAGACCATCAACGTCTCGGCGCGCGAAAAGGCCGAGAGCTTTGCTTCGATCAACAGCAAGCTCGGTGTCGTGCAGAAAGGCGCGCTGACGGAGGCCGTTCGTGCGGCTTATGCCAAACGCGCCGCATCGGCTACGCCGTACCCGGATTTTCCGGATGTGCTCGAACTGGCCGCGCTTGCCTATGAAGCCGACGGCAAGAAAGACGACAGCCTCATCGAGGTGTTGCGCGATTTGTCCGATTTCGAGCTGTTCTGGCGTCATGGCAGTGAAGGTGCGCCCATGGACCGGGTGTCGAACCGGACGATGTTGATCGATCTGCATGCGACGCCAGTGCTGAAGGAACTGGTGGCCTACCTCGTCATCGAGCGGCTCTACAAGACCTACGCCTGACAACCGGGCGCATACCATGCCGATGACCGATGCCGATCCATGGCGGGCACAGCGTCGCAGCGGGGGGCGGAATCCCAGGAATAAAGATCCCGACTGCGCGTCCCGGCAAGATCCGTAGGGGCTTTCGCGGCGACTGAAGTCGCCCCTACATCTCGGCAGGTCCTTTCCCGAAAATCGCCTACCCGGTCGTCGGTCCGCGGCGGGCTGGAACGGCGATGATGGCTCGCGCGCGCAACCCAGGCAACGGCGCCGGCTGCCTCACGCCACCCCCGCCAACCGCACCGCCTCTTCCACATCCACCGCGACCAGCCGCGAAACGCCTGGCTCGTGCATAGTGACGCCCAGCAGATGATCGGCGATCTCCATGGTGACTTTGTTGTGGCTGATGAAGATGAATTGCACCTGCTCGGACAGTGAGCGGACCAGGGCGCAGAAGCGGCTGACGTTGGCATCGTCGAGCGGCGCGTCGACCTCGTCCAACATGCAGAAGGGGGCCGGGTTCAACTGGAAGATGGAGAACACGAGCGCGACCGCGGTGAGTGCTTTCTCGCCGCCGGAGAGCAGGTGGATGGTGGAGTTGCGTTTACCCGGCGGGCGGGCCATGACGGTGACGCCGGTCTCCAGCAGATCGTCCCCGGTGAGGTCGAGATACGCCTGGCCGCCGCCGAAAAGGCGCGGGAAGAGTTCCTGGAAGCCCTGGTTGACCTGGTCGTAGGTGTCTTTGAAGCGGCTGCGGGTCTCGCGGTCGATCTTGCGGATGGCCGTCTCCAGGGTCTCCAGGGCGCGCGTGATGTCGGCGTGCTGGTCATCGAGATAGGCTTTGCGCTCGGACTGCTCCTTGTATTCATCAATGGCGGCCAGATTGATGGCGCCCAGCCGCTGGATGCGGGCGGCCACCCGGGTCAGGCGCTCCTGCCAGGTCGGTTCGTCCGCCGCGGGGTCCAGGTCGCGCAGCGCGTCCTGCGGTGTGGTCTCGGCCTCGGCGAGTTGCTCCTCCAGGGTGCGGCGGCGCACCAGACGCTCCTGGCGCTCCAGGCGCAGGCTGTCGAGTTCGCGCTGGGCGTCTTGGGCGGTCAGTTCGACCTGATGGCGCTCCGTTTCCAGCGAGCGCACCTCCTGGTCCAGCGCCTCCAAACGGTTGCGCGCGGCACCCAGTTCGGCTTCGACCTCGACCCGCCGGGCGAGCTGTTCGTCCAGGCGCTCGCGCTGTTCCACCAGGGGCTCAATGGATTCCTCGTGGTCGGCCACCAGATCGTCGCGCCGGGCACTGAGTTGATTCTGCTGGTCCTGGGCGCGGGTCATGCTGCGCCGGGTGGCCTCACGCGCGGCGCGGCTGGATTCCACGCCCACCCGCAGACCCTGGGCGCGGTCGCGCGCAACCTGCTCGGCCGCGCGCGCCTGGGTGCGGGCGGTGCGCAGGGTTTCGCGCTCGGCGCTGAGCGACTCGCGGCGCTCGGCCAGACGGCTGACTTGATCCAGCAAATCATTGAGCCGTTCGCGGCCGTCCTCGATCTCGGACAAGGCGTCCTCGCATTGGGCGGCGACTTCAGCGTGCTCCGCCGCCAGTGCCGCCTGGCGTTCGCGCAGATGCCCATCGCGGGCGCGCTGGCCGGTGAGCTCGGCACGCGCCGCGGCCAGGTCGCGATTGACGGCGGCCAACTGCTGGGCGGTCTGGGCACGCGCCTCCTCGGCCTGGGCGCGGGCGGCCCGCACCGCCTGCTCCTCGGCGGTGAGGGACTGCTCGCGGACGTTGAGGGCAAGGATTTCGGACTCCAGCGCCTTGAGCGCCTCGGCGCGGGCCAGGACACTGTCGCCGGCAGCGGCGGCCGGGGTGCGCAGCCAGTTGGCGCCGACCTGGGTGCCGTCGCGGGCGATCAGCCACTCGCCGGGTCCGAGATCGCCCCGGCGGTCCATGGCCTCAGTGAGGTCCGCCGCCGCGTAGACCGGACCCAGCAGGCCGTCCAGGGGCCAGGGCGCCTTGACCTGCGCGGCCAGACGTGTGTCCGGTCGGTCGCCCCGCGGCAGATCCGGCACCGCGGCGTCGATCAGGACCAGCCCCGGCCGCAGCCCGGCCGCCGCCGTCGGCCGCAGATCCGGCACCGGAACCGCCTGCAGAGCGGCGCCCAGGGCCGTCTCCACCGCCCACTCCCAACCCGCCGCGACCTCGAGCCGATCCACCAGCCGCGGCGTCTGCGCCAGCCCGTTGGCCGCCAGCCAGGCGGTCACCCCCTGATCGGCGTCGGCGCAGGCGGCCTCCTGCAAAGCGTTGAGCGAGGCATGCCGGCCCTTGGCCTGTTGCAGCGCGGTCCGGATTTGATCCAGTTCGACCGTCAAGGTCCGCAGGGCCGCCTCACGCGCGGCCAGCTCCGCCGCGTTGGCCTGTTGGCCGTCTTCCAACTCGGCCACCTGTTCCGCAATCCCGGCCTCCTGCTCGGTCAGCTCGGCGATCCGCGCCGCCGCCCCCGCCAGGTCGAGCCGGCCGGCGTCCTCGTCGTTGCGGCGCAGCCGCTCCCGGTCGCGGGTCAGGCGCTGCTCCAGGGCGTTGATCTGGGCGCGCTGTACCTGGGCCTGCTGGCCGGGGCCGGCGGCTTCCTGATTGAAGCGGTCCCATTCCGACTCCCACTGCGCCTGCTGATCTTCGGCGAGCGCGACCGCGGCAGCCGCCGCCGCAAGTTCAGCCTCGGCGACGGCCAGCAGGGGCTCGTCCCGCGTCAGCGCCTCATCGATCTCGGCGAGCCGGGTCTGATCGCGCTCCAGATGATGGGCGGCGTCGGACAACTCCTGATCCAGACGCACCAGTTCGGCCTCGCGCCGTCCGCGTGACTCGTTGGCGAACTGGATGGCCTGCTCGGCGCGGGCGATCTCCGCGCCCACCGCGTAGAAACGACCCTGGATCAGATTGAAGGTCTCGGAGGCGCCCGTGTAAGCGGTGCGGCGGTCCTCGATGTCAGCCTCGATGCGGCGCTGGCGGGCGAGCGCCGCGGCCTGATCGGTCTCCAGCGCTCCGAGCCGCCGATCCTGGGCCTCGAGTTCAGCGTCCAGGGCACGCCAGCGTAGCGCCTTGAGTTCCTGGTCGAGCCGCCGCTCCTCGGCCCGATACGCGGTGTAGCGGGCGGCGGTATCGGCCTGCCGCTCCAGATGCGCCAACTGCTTGCCCACTTCATCGCGCAGGTCGTCGAGCCGCTCCAGGTTCTCGCGGGTGCTGCGCATGCGCCCTTCCGTCTCTTTGCGCCGCTCCTTGTACTTGGAGATGCCGGCGGCCTCCTCCAGAAACAGGCGCAAATCCTCCGGACGCGCCTCGATGATGCGCGAGATCATCCCCTGTTCGATGATGGCGTAGGAGCGCGGACCCAGACCGGTGCCCAGAAACAGATCCTGAATGTCGCGGCGACGGCAGCGGCTGCCGTTGAGAAAGTAGCCGGACTGACCGTCGCGGGACACCTGACGCTTGACCGCGATCTGGTTGAAGGCGGCGTACTCACCCCCGGCCCGCCCGTCGGCGTTGTCGAAGACCAGCTCGATGCTCGCCATGCCCACCGGCTTCCGGCCGGTGCTGCCGTTGAAAATGACATCGGCCATCGACTCGCCGCGCAGCATCTTGGCGGAGGATTCGCCCATCACCCAGCGCACGGCGTCGATGACATTGGACTTGCCGCAGCCGTTGGGACCGACAACGCCTACCAAATTACTCGGGAAATGGGCCGTGGTGGGATCGACGAATGACTTGAAACCGGCGAGTTTGATCTTTTCCAGGCGCATCCCGGCAGGGTACCGGAAGCGGGGGTGGGGGCCAAGACCGCAGATCGCTGATCAGACCGCTCGGCCAGGTACCGTTTGGCGGAAAAAGACGGCAAGACCAAACCAGGATCACAGTCTGAGAAACGCGTGGTCGCTGTCGCCTTGCGCTGTCGATTTCCCGACTTAAGCTAGAGTCGAACCCGTTTATCCGATGACCGCCGAGTCGGCCGAAGCATCCAATGTGATCGTTGACAACGGGAGCAGCGTCGGCGCAGCGCCGATGACCTGAAACGAGGACGCATCGAGAGCACAGGACATTTGTGATGGTAAGACGATTCTTCGGTATCGCCGGCACGTCCGACGGCACTCGCACGGGCAGCACGCGACCTGACTTCGCCATGCGCAGTCAGCGCATCGACACGCGACTGTTCATCCTGTTGGGCGCACTGGCCTTGCCGCAATGCGTATTGAGCGCGCCGGCCGCACCCAGGACATTCACACTCACTCAGCCGGATGGCTCGACCTTTATCGCCATCAATCGGGGTGATGAATGGAACAATCGCGTCGAGACCACACACGGATATACGGTGAAGCGGGACCGCGGCGGAGTCTGGCGCTATGTGGAGGAATTCGTCGATGACACACCCATTATCGGCAACCTGCCGGCCGATGGTCCGCCCCCGGCACGGGTGAAGCGGCAGTTGCGCCCGCAGCGCGCACCGCTCGCGGCAGCGCCGCAGGAAAGCACCAATGAATTGGAGTTGGCGGCCCCGGCGGGCAGCTTCACCGGACCCGTGCTGTTTATTCTCGCGAGCTTCAGCGACACTGTCGGCACCACCACCGAGGCGCAATGGGGAACCTTCGTCACGGCCTCGATCGGCGACTATTTCAGCAAGACCTCCCACGGACGCGCCGGCCTGATCCCGGCGACCGAGTCATTTGGTGCAGCCAACAACGGCGTCGTCGGCTGGGTCAATCTCGGTTATGCACATCCCAATACCGGAGACAGCACCGGTACGGCCAACCAGACGCTGACCAGGGACGCCATTCTGGCCGCTGATCCCTATGTCAATTTCGCCGCCTACGATCAAAACGGCGACGGCTACGTGGACTCCCATGAACTGGCCATCGTCGTCGTGGCCGCAGGCTATGAGCGCAGCTACTCCAGCACCTATACACCCAATGTCTGGGGTCATAAATGGAGCCTGACCTCACCCGCGGTCGTTGACGGCAAGACGGTGGGCGCCTATCACTACGGCGGAGGCGGCTACGCCCAGTTCGGCGAATTGCATCGCGGCAGCAGCACCGACCAGCACCAGGCGACCATGGGCATCATGGTGCATGAGCTCGGCCATCTGATTTTCGGCTTGCCCGATCTGTACGATACCGATGGCTCATCCAGCGGTGTCGGCAATTTCTGCCTGATGAGCGGGGGCTCCTGGGGCAAGGCCGCGACCGATTCCTGGCTCGGTCAGAGCCCCGTGCTGGCCTCCGCCTGGGTGCGTTACAACCGGGGCTGGGTGGATGATCTGGAGGCGAACGGCACCGTCTCCCTGACCGCCGCGGGGGCGACCACTGCCGCCGGTTCCAACACGGTCGTGCGCGCCAGCACCAACCTCGCGACCGAGTATTTCCTGCTGGAAAACCGTCAACCGCAGGGCTATGACCGCGGACTGCAGGGTCTGATCGGCAGCGCCTTCGGCGGCTTGGCCATCTGGCATGTTGATACCACCCAGAGCGGCAACACCAATGACGCCCGCCGACTCGCCGATCTGGAAGAAGCGGACGCGTCTGCGATGGGAACCGGCCGCGGTCAGCCGACGGATCTCTGGTACGCCGGCAATGCCGTGACCTTCAACGACAGCTCCAATCCCAACAGCACGCTGAATCCGGGCGGCGCCAGCGGCGTCAGTATCAACGCGATCTCCGCATCCAATACCGTAATGACGGCCAGCTTCGGTGCGACCACTTATCCTGATTTCGTCGTCACGGTCGTCAGCCTCAATCCCACCCAGCCGACGGCCAACGGGACCATGACCGCCACCGTGACGGTGAAAAACCAGGGGATTGCCGCGGCCGGCGCGGGCTCAGTGGACGTGTGGACGAACCAGGCGAGCGCGCCGGCCTGCGGTGCCGCGGGTACTGCGCGTCAGACGGTCGGCACCTTGGCGGCAGGGGCCAGCACCACGCTGACATTCAGCGGTTTGCCCGCCGGAACCGCGGGCACCAAGACTTTGCTGGCCTTTATCGACAGCGCCTGCGCCACCACGGAGAGTAACGAGGGCAATAATCAGATCACTGCGCCCTACACGGTTGCGGCAGTTCAGAAGCCGGACTTCACGGTGACGGCCATCAAGATCAGCCCCACCCAACCGGCCGCCAATGGGACCTTTACCGCCACGGTGACACTCAAGAACCGCGGCACCGGCGCCGGCAGCCCGGGCCAACTCGATGTTTGGGCGAATCCAACGAGCCTGCCGGGTTGCGGAGCGGTGGGCGACCAGAGCAAATCGGTCGGCACCCTGGCCGCGGGGAGCAGCGCCACCGTCACCTTCAGCGGGTTGTCGTCAGGAGCCAAGGGTACAAAGATCTTCCGCGCCTTCGTCGACAGTGCCTGTCAGACCGCGGAGAGTAACGAAACGAACAACCAGCTCAGCAAGTCATACACGGTGAAGTAAGGCGACACCGGCAGTGACCGCGCGGCATGGACGCTGCCGCAAAGCGCCTCGGGCAAGCGGCCGTCCAGGCAATGTCATGCCTGGACGGCCGCTCTTTGTCGACCGGTCAACTTGCCCCCCAGTTTCAGATGTCCGGCAGCGGAAAAACCTCCGCCGACACCCCATCCGCCGCACCCCAACGGTTAGTGTGTAAGGTGCTGGAAACGACCATGACCCCGGGCCGGCCCAGTCCATCATAGCGCTCCATGGCCCGCGGGCGGTCGCCCTGCAGGCTGCCGGTCAGCGGCTGAAGGAGCGTCAGGCGCGGATCATCCGCAAGCGTCAGGCTGTCGGCGCCCAATTGGCTGGCCTCGCGCAGTCGATAGATGCCCGGCTGCCCGGCCGCGGGATCAGCGGCGGGATCAGTGACCGGCCCGGACAGGATCAACAAGCTATCGCCCTGCCAACGCAGCCCCTGGACGCCGCGACCACCCAGGTCCACCAGGTGTTTGCGATAGGGACGGCCCTCCAGACCGATGGGCTCCAGGCGCAGCACACAGGGACGCTCCTCCCGCGGCTCCACCTCCAGCACCACCGCGAAGCCGCCCAACACCGGTCCGCTGAAACCGATCCACAACCGCCCGGCCCGGCACCCCAGCCCCGCCAGTTCCAGACCGTTCTCGGCCATCGGGATGGGGCCGGGGGCGAAGTAGCCGGCCAGATGCGGGTCCTCGGCCAGGGCGCGGGTGAGCGTCGTACCGCCGTCCTCAATGGGCAGCAGGGCCAAGTCCCGCGGCTCGGGAAGGCGGGCGGCCCCAACCCGGGCGCAGCCCAGGCAGGCGCGCCGATGGATCGGCTCGATCCAAGTCAGACGCTCCAGGTTCTGCGCATCGCTCAGCGCGGCGTCCGGGCGCGGACGCGCGCCGGCATGGGACCCGATGAACCACAGCAGGTCACCGGCGCAGGCCAGGCCGGTCAGGTCCATGGGCTCCCCCGGGTTCGGCAGATCGAGCATCGCCGCGAGGTCCAGCGCACTCGGGTCGCTCCAACCGGGCCGCGCGGACGACGCCCCCCGCTTGGCGGTTTGATCGCCGGCGGCCGCGGGAAGCAACCGCAGGAGGCCGTCCAACGGGGCTGCGCCACACCACAGATGACCGCCGCCATCCAGGGCGATGGCCGAGACCTGGGCGGAAATGGACGCGGCGTCGACGGCCTGGCCGAGCCGCAACTGGACCTGGCCGATGGGGATGGGCTGCATAAAGGGATACCTCTTCGCTTGGATGACGCGGGGGGCGGCCCCCGGTGACTGAACGGATCAATCGCGGTCTTGGGTGCGGGATTGTTGGGCGGCTGGCGATGCGGGTCAACAGGTGCGCGTGATGGAAACAGCGATCGGCATCGACCATCGGCAGCGGCGGTGCACCATCATGGCGCGTCGGAAGGCCTTTGGATCGGGTATCGGGATCCCCGTGCGTGTCGCGCCGATGCGCCGCGGCACCGCAATGCGGTAGGATTGCGACTCTATTCTTAGAAGGAGATGCTAATGTTCCCTCCCGAGGACGTCCGTAAAAAGCGGCAGCCCATCGACATCGGCCAGTATTTCGTCTGGTTGATCGTCCTGGCAGCCGCCTATGGCATTTATTATGTCTGGTCTCATCCGGCACCGCGCTCAGCACCGCCCGACGTGACGCAGGCGCAGCGACTCGCCCCGATCGGGGTGGTCACCGTGACCACGCCGACACCGCCGGCCGCGCCGACACCCCAACCGGCCGCCGCGGAGCAAGCCGCTAAAACACCGCCTCCGGCGCCGGAGCAGACTCAAGCCCAGGCGCCCGTCAAGCGCGCATCTGCGACCACGGGGAGCGCACCCGGCCAGGCGCCGCCAGCCAAGACCGCACCGGCCGCCGCACCGGCGTCCCAAGCCGGCCCGCAAAGCGCCCGGTCGCCAGCGGTGAGCGCGACACCAGCCCCGCCCCGGCCGGCCGACCCCGGC
>NZ_CAIZIZ010000065.1 GCF_903933125.1 uncultured Lamprocystis sp.
CGCAACGCTTGAGGATGGGCATCGCTCTCGCTCTGCCCATCCTACCGAAAAGCCTGTCCCATCACTTCTGATCACACCCGCCCGCGGTGCAGTTCCAAGAAGGTCATAGCGATGGGGTTGCGCGCATCGGCCGGGTGTTGGGTGCGGCTGATCTCCCGCCAGGCGTCCGTCTCCCAGGGCGGAAAACAGGTATCGCCGTCGATCACCGCGTGCACCTGGGTGAGATAGAGCCGGTCCGCCCGCGGTAATGCCTGCGCATAGAGGCTGGCGCCGCCGACGACCATGAGTTGCGCTTCCCCCGCCGCCGCGGCGATGGCCGCGTCCAGTGACCCGACCGCGGTGCAACCCGCGGCCCGGAATGCGGGATCATGGGTCAGAACCAGATGCCGTCGTCGCGGCAAGAGTCCCGGCAGGGACTCCCAGGTGCGTCGACCCATGACGATGGTCTTGTCAAGCGTCAGGCGCCGGAAACGGCCCAAGTCCGCCGGCAGGTGCCAGGGCAGGGCGTTGCCGCGGCCGATGACGCCGTTATCGGCGACGGCGGCGACCACGCACAGCAGGGGCGCCAACTCAGGAGGTCGCGGCGGCGGCTTCGGGGACCAGCGCGGGGGCGGACCACAGACGCTCCAGGTTGTAGAAGTCGCGCACCTTCGGAAGCATCACGTGAACGACCACGCCATTGAGGTCGACCAGGGCCCACTCACCCTCGTTCAGCCCTTCGGTGCCCAGGGGCGCTTCCCCGGCTTCCTTCGAGCGGTAGGCGACGGTCTCGGCGATGGCCTTGACGTGTCGGTCCGAGGTTCCCGAGGCCACGATCATGTAGTCCGTGATGGCCGTCTTGCCGCGTACGTCCATCACCTGGACATCTTTGGCCTTCATGTCGTCCAGGGTATCCACCACCAGTTGCCTGAGTTTTTCGAGCTGCATGCGATCTCCTCTGCTTCGGATTCAAGGGGTGCGGGTGCACCGTTTCACGCGATTCAAAACGTCCTTGCGGGGTGCCGACGCAGACGGTGCAAGCGTCTTCGTCCGGCGCGGCGCGCTGACTCGGGGGTCGGCGCCGGGGTCCGCCATCCACGGCGAACCCGAAAGACAGTGATCGATAGCGATCAGTGTTCAGCCTCGATGCCGGCGGCTGGTCGGTAACGACCATGGCGCCCGCGCCACCCCGGAACATGAAAGTCCTCTCGACCCCTGCGTCGTCAGGGCTTCCAGCCCTGACCGTTCCAGTCCCGACGCCGTCAGGCCAGGATGGCCTGACTACGCACTTTCACGGTAAAGCCCGGCCTCCCGCAGGATGCCAAGCACGGGGTCCGGCACCAGATACCGGGGGCTCAACCCCTGACGCATCAGTTCGCGTATGCGGGTCGACGCGATAGCGACCTGGGTCACCTCCTGGAACAGGATGCTGCCCGCTGGTCGGTCGCGCAGTGCGTGCGGGCCGGCGCAGCGGTGTTCCGCGCAGAGTGTCTGCAACCTCGGCTCTACGATGCGGCCGACCCCAGGTCGATGCATCACGACCAGATGGGCCAGGTTCAGGATCTCGCGTGGCCGGTACCAGTCAAGGAAGCCGCGGAAAGCGTCGCCCCCGACCAGCAGACAGATCGGCACCTGTGCGCCGAGTTCGGCCCGCAAGGACTGGAGTGTGTCGTACGAGAAGGACTCCCCCGGCCGCTCCAGTTCACGGGTATCCGCCACGAATTCGGGCTGATTGGCGATGGCCGCCTTCAGCATCGCCAGCCGCAGTGCCGCCGGAGCCTCGGGTTGGGGGCGGTGGACCGCCACGTTGAGCGGGATGAAGCGGACCTGGTCGAGCCGTAAGGACTCGAGGCAATCCAGCGCCGGACGCAGATGCCCCAAATGGATCGGGTCGAAGGTTCCGCCGAGGATGCCGATCATCGTCGCACGGTGTCGTCGAAGCGACACCCGTGGTCTGACCCGATGGCGGGACTAGAGGGCATACCCCTGACGTACCGCGCGGTGGTAGCCGCGCGGGGGCAGCAAACGGATTCCGGTTGAACGGACAGGCAGTGTGCCGTCCCGGACTCCGGTTGGTGGATCGGTAAGGGCCTTGGGCAAGGTCTCCTGACTCTTATGCGACGGATGGTGAATCAGCTTGGTTACGCTAACATTAGCAGAAACGGTAGCGTCGCGTCACCCGAAGGCGCAACGTCGGGTCAGCGGTCCTGATGGTTCTGCGCACTGGTTGCGGGCTGCCGACAGGATTGGCCGATCGCTCTACTCCCGGCGACAAGTCGTCTCCCGCACTCTATCATTGTTGAACTCACCGATTGCCGAGGCCCAGCCCGCCATGCCCACGCTGCGCATCCTGACCAATGTCCAAGTCCCGGCCGAAGCCCGTGCCGATTTACTGAAACGCGCCTCCGGCACCGTGGCTGATCTGTTGGGCAAGCCGGAGTCTTATGTGATGGTGATTCTGGAGGACGGGTGCGACCTGATCTTCGCCGGCTCCGCGGCACCCGCCGCCTATCTGGAACTGAAAAGTCTGGGTCTGCCGGAACTCAAGACGACCCACTACTCGCGCGTGTTGTGCGACCTGCTCAATGAGACGCTAGGTGTCCCCACCGAGCGGGTTTACATCGAGTTCGCGGTCCCGCCCAGGCATTTGTTTGGCTGGAATGGCGGGACTTTTTAGTGGCCGGTTCAAATCTTAAAGTGACTTCCGGAACACCGAGACCACCCGCCATCGGCTCGGATGTCGATGCGACTTCAGCCGCACCGATTCGGACGCAGGTGCGACTGAAGTCGCATCGACACTGAACGGTCGGGCGACCGTCAGGCGCGGACTTCGCCGTTCCCCAGGACCACGAATTTCAGCGAGGTCAGCCCCTCCAGGCCCACCGGTCCGCGGGCGTGGAACTTGTCCGTGCTGATGCCGATCTCGGCGCCCAGGCCGTACTCAAAGCCGTCGGCGAAGCGGGTGGAGGCGTTGACCATGACCGAACTGGAGTCGACTTCGCGCAGGAAGCGGCGGGCGCGGCCGTAGTCCTCGGTGACGATGGCGTCGGTGTGGGCCGAGCCGTAGCGGGCGATGTGCTCCATGGCCGCATCCAGGCCGTCCACGACCCGGATCGACAGGATCGGCGCCAGGTACTCGGTGGCCCAGTCCTCCTCGGTGGCCGCCAGGGCCGCGGGCAGGAGTTCACGGGTGCGCGGGCAGCCGCGCAGTTCAACGCCTTTCTCCAACAGAGCGGCAGCGATAGGCGGCAGCAGCGCCGGCGCCACCGACGCGTCCACCAGCAGGGTTTCCAAGGTGTTGCAGGTGCCGTAGCGCTGGGTCTTGGCGTTCATCGTGATGCGCAACGCCTTCTCCGGGTCGGCCGCGGCGTCGAGATAAACGTGGCATATCCCATCCAGGTGTTTGATCACGGGCACGCGCGCCTCGCGGCTGATGCGCTCGATCAGGCTTTTACCGCCGCGCGGGATGATGACGTCGATCGATTCCGGCATGGCGATCATGACCCCCACCGCGGCGCGGTCCGTGGTGGCGACCACCTGCACCCCGTCGCCGGGCAGCCCGGCCGCGTCCAGTCCGTCGCGGATACAGGCGGCGATTGCCTGATTGGAGGCGAGCGACTCGGAGCCGCCGCGCAGCACCGTGGCGTTGCCCGATTTCAGGCAGAGTCCGGCCGCGTCCGCCGTCACGTTGGGGCGGGACTCATATATGATCCCGATCACCCCGAGCGGTACCCGCATGCGGCCGACCTGGATGCCGGACGGGCGGTAGTTCAGGTCCGTGATGGCGCCGATGGGGTCGGGCAGGGCGGCGATCTGACGCAGGCCCTCGATCATGGCGTCGATGCGCCCGGGGGTCAGTTCGAGCCGGTCGAGCGCGGCGGTATCCAGCCCCTTGGCGGCGCCGGCTTCAAGATCGGCGCGGTTGGCCGCACTGATGGTGTCGCGCGCCTGGTCGATCCGTCGTGCGATGGCGCGCAATGCGGTGTCCTTATCGCAGGTGGCGGCGCGGGCCAGCGCGCGCGAGGCCGAGCGGGCGCGTCGGCCCACTTCGGCCATGTAGGCGTCGATGTCGGTGATCTGGGTCATGATGTGCTGCGCTGTCGATCCGTGCCGGATCGCCTCAATTGGATATCCGGGAGTATAGCCTTCGTCCCTGAAATCCGGACAGTCCCTTGGTGTCGGGGCGGGTTCGAAACCCGCCCCTAGGTTCGGATATCAGGTCCGACGGCCAGATGCCGGGGGCAACCGTTGGTGCTCGGGACGGTACCGCGGATCGGCATCCCGGCCGAGGGGGCTTGTCGCGCCGCGGCGCGGTCGCCATGTCGAGGCGTGCGGTCGAATTGACGACCTCGCATTGCCCAGGGTGCCCGCTATGACTGATCAAACCGCTGACGAACGCCTGGCCCTGACCCGGCGCATCATGGACCTGCTCACGCTCTGGGCCCTGCCCGCACAGGCGATTGTTGACATCCTGGACTTGCCGGATACCGTGAAGGCGCGCCAGGTCGGGCGTTTTCGCGAGGCCGAGCCCTTGCCGAACGATCCGCGGGTGAATCGTCGGATCGCCTATCTGGTGCGGATCGAGGAGGCGTTGCACACCTACTTTCCGCGGAACCCGGAACAGCGCAACCTCTGGGTCAGGCGCGGGAACAGGCGGTTTGGTCGCCGTGCACCCATCGCCGTCATGGTGGAGGATGGCGAGAGCGGCATGATCGCGGTGCTGTCGCACCTGGACTGTACCTTTGCCTGGGATCTGACCGGCTCCAAATCGGAGTACCAGATGACCTGATACGGCGTCCCCTGGCCACGCGGCCTCAGGTAATTTCCGGGAAACGATGTACCAACGTGTCGGGGCGACTTCAGGTGTTTTCCGGAACACCGGATACCACCCACCGTCGGCTCGGTTGTCGATGCTACTTCAGTCGCACCGACTCGGACGCTGGTGCGACTGAAGGCGCACCTACACTCACCGGTATCTAAATTGTCGGAAATCCCCTCAGTCGCCGTCCGCGCCTGGCGTCAGATAGCCCGCGCAGGGCAGATGCAGCGGTTC
>NZ_CAIZIZ010000066.1 GCF_903933125.1 uncultured Lamprocystis sp.
GCGGACTGACTGAAAAGCCGTTCCCGTGGGACCGACCTCCGGCCGCGATTGGCGCCGCAGTGAACGCCGACACCCCGAGGACCCGGCAAGCCTCCATCGCGGCCGGAGGCCGCTCCCACAGTGTCGCCGTGCGCCTTTCACGAATCACTCAAAGCCCTGCTGGGCGCCGAGGACAACCGCAACCTGCTCATCCATTTTCTCAACGCCACCCTCGGCGCGGACTTGCCCAGCCCGGTCACCCAGGTCGACATCATCAACCCCTACAACGAACGCGAATTCCTCACCGATAAACTCAGCATCGTCGATGTCAAAGCCCGTGATGCGCACGCCCGACTCGATCAGGCCGAGATCCAACTGGTGACCCATCGCGACCTGCCCGCCCGTATCCTGTACACCTGGGACGACCTCTACAGCCAACAGTTGCTGGTGCCCGCGCCTTCCGGGCATCCCATCCACCGCCATCGGTGCCGGCGGTCGGGGGCGACTGTCGAGGCGACTGTAGGGGCGACTTCAGTCGCCCCCTCAACACATCGGCAGACCCTTCCCCTGAAATCACCGAAAAGCCTCGACCTCCTGACCGCGACGCCCGGACGCCGACCGGAACGATGAGCAAGACTCATCCCGCGATGACGCCCCCGATGCCCGCAGAGCCCCCCCGCTGACCGCCGCCATGCATCCCGCATCGATCCCACCATCAATGCCCGCCGAGTTCGGCGGCGAACCCCATCCGCGCGATAATAGAAGCGCCGCGCAGACAAAAGACCACCGCAGGTCCACACTGGATCAGCCAAGACCACACCCACCCCGGACCATCGCAACCCGGATACCGCGTCCGCACCCCACCCAGGAGCCCGCCCATGCTGCCCATCATCCCCGCCGACCGCCGCATCAAACTCGCCATCGTGGGCTGCGGGCGCATCGCTCAACGCCATTTCGAGGCGGCGGCGCAGCATGATGAGCGGATCGAGACCGTCGCCGTCTGCGATGACCATCCGGGCACGCTGGACCAAGCCGTGGCGACCACCGGGGCAGCCGGTTTCACGGATCTGAAGGCACTCCTCGACCAGTGCGACGCCGATCTGATCGCACTGTGCACCCCCAGCGGCCTGCACTCCACCCAGACCATCATGTGCGCGCAGGCCGGGCGCCATGTGATGACAGAGAAACCCATGGCTACCCATTGGCGGGACGGCAAGCGCATGGTCGAAGTCTGCGACGACGCCAACGTGCGTCTCTTCGTGGTCAAGCAGAATCGCCACAATCCGACCCTGCAATTGTTGCGGAACACCGTCCGCAAGGGCCGCTTCGGGCGCATCTACATGGTCCAGGTCAACGTGTTCTGGAGCCGCCCGCAAAGCTACTATGACAGCGCCCCCTGGCGCGGTACCTGGGAGTTCGACGGCGGCGCCCTGATGAACCAGGCCAGCCACTATGTCGACCTGCTCGACTGGCTCATCGGACCGGTACAGAGCGTCCACGCCATGACCGCCACCCTGGCCCGCCGCATCGAAGTCGAAGACACCGCCGTCATGAACCTGGAGTGGCGCTCCGGCGCGCTCGGCACCATGAGCGCAACCATGCTCGCCTATCCCAAGAACTTGGAAGGCTCGATCACCATCCTCGGAGAAACCGGCACCGTGCGCTTGTCCGGAGTCGCGGTCAACCGCTTCGACCACTGGGAGTTCGCGCAGCCGGACCCGGATGACGCGCAGGTCGAGGCCGCCAACTACCAGACCACCTCGGTCTATGGCCAGGGCCACCTGCCCTACTACGATAACGTGATCCGAACGCTGCGCGGCGAAACCCAGGCCGAAACCGATGGCCGCGAGGGGCTGCGCTCGCTGGAACTGCTGATCGCCGCGTACCTCTCCGCGCGGGACGGCCGTAAGGTCTCCCTGCCCTTGGAATACTGAACCACCCACGCACACGGGACTACCGCCATGGACTACAGCGTCCACCCCACGGCCATCATCGACACCGGCGCCCAGATCGGCACCGACACCCGCATCTGGCACTGGGTCCACGTCTGCGCCGGGGCGCGAATCGGGCGCGGGTGCAGCCTCGGCCAGAACGTCTACGTGGGCAACCGCGTGATCATCGGCGACAACGTCAAGATCCAGAACAACGTCTCGGTCTACGACAATGTCACGCTTGAAGACGACTGCTTCTGCGGCCCAAGCATGGTCTTCACCAATGTCTATAACCCGCGCTCCGCGGTCAGCCGCAAAGACCAATACCGCGACACCCTGGTTCGCCGCGGCGCCACCCTGGGGGCCAACTGCACCATCGTCTGCGGAGTCGAAATCGGCGCCCACGCCTTCATCGGCGCCGGCGCCGTCGTGACCCGCAACGTCCCGCCCTTCGCCCTCATGCTCGGCGTCCCCGCCCGTCAGGTCGGCTGGATCAGCCGTTACGGTGACCGCCTGCCCCTGCCGCTCACCGGCGATGGCGCGGCCGTCTGCCCCCACACCGGTGACCGTTACACCCTGAGCGCCGGCGGCCTGAGCCTCGCCGACTAGCCGATCGCGTCTCCGCGCGCGGATCACCACAGTGCAGGGAGCGCCATGAGCCCCGGCCCGACAACGATGAGCTGGTCGTGCGCCTCGACCAACCACGGCCTCTGCGGCGACCCACCGCTTCGGTGCGTACACCCATGTTGCACACGGACGTTGCGACATCAACCCGACCCCGCGCAACGGCTTAGATCGCTGGACTTGCCCCAGATGCATGCATTGTCTACAGTGCAGTCATTGACGTCATTCACGGGGACTTGCCCATGGCCGTGCTCACGATTCGAAATATCGACGATTCACTCAAGACCCGACTGCGGGTCGCCGCAGCGCAACGCGGCTGCTCAATGGAGGAAGAGGCGCGGCGGATCCTGCGTGAGGCCCTGGCGCCGCCGGTCGCCGAGACCAATCTCGGGACCCGCCTGCACCAGCAAGTGCTGGAAGTCTCGGGAGGCGCCGAGGTGCCACTCCCCGCCCGCTCGCAGCCGCGTGCCGCCCCCACATTCGCAGACAACGAGCCGTGATCCTGCTCGACACCAACGTCGTCTCCGAATGGATGAAACGGGAGCCGGAACCGGCCGTCATTGCCTGGCTCGACCGCCAAGTGGCCAGCCGTTTATTCATCTCCGCAGTCACGCGCGCCGAGATCGAAACCGGTATCGGGATACTGCCTAAGGGTCGGCGCAAGACGACACTCACGGCTGCCGCGGCGGTCGTACTAAAGGATTTTGAACAACGCTGCCTGGCTTTCGACTGCGACTGCGCCTTGCGCTACGGGGCCATCATCACCGAATCCCGGAACTTGGGACGGCCAATCTCAGTCGAAGACGCCCAAATTGGCGCTATCGCTTTACGCTACAGTTTCCAATTGGCGACGCGCAATGTTTCGGACTTTGATTTTCTCGGCGGCCTGGACCTGGTCAATCCCTGGACGCAGACCAGGCCGGCAAGCGGGCACTAGTACACCGTTCCAACTTAAGCTGCGGCGTCATTCCGGCAGGATGCCGGAATCCAGTGCCATGGATGGTAACTCGCAGGCACTACGGATTCGCAGCAATAGCTGGAACGGGGTACTAGTACCCCATGATGAAAATGCTCGGGCCATGTCAAGGCATTGGTCATCCTTCCCGCCGCTGGTGGACTGCACCACGCGTGCCCAAACGGGCAGCACTGGCGTCCCACCCCCGTACGGGCTAGCGGCCCGACCGCGCTCCCCGCAACACAAATCGCATCCGCGTGGGTCTTGCCTGCCGCCGCGGAACTGGCTAGCCTCTTCTCATGGACAACATCGCCAACCCCCACGACGCCTTCTTCCGCGAGAGCTTCGGCCGGCGTGAGATCGCC
>NZ_CAIZIZ010000067.1 GCF_903933125.1 uncultured Lamprocystis sp.
ACGGTAGGAGCGGCCCGCGGCCGCGACGAGTGTCGGCTTGGATCTGGCCGGATTAATGATCAAGGCCGACGAAGATCCTGCGCGATCTGTTACGGCGGTCCGTTGGTTCAACGCCCGCCAGTTCCCTGGATTTCAGGTTGCTGGCGGGCTATCCGTTGCGTCGCTGCGAATGCCGCTCAGTGGTGAGGCGGTGCTGCCTAGGGCGGCGTACATGCCCCGAAGCTGGGCAAGCTGACCGGCCGGCTGAGCGAGATCCGATTGGACCCGGCCAGCACTATGGCGGTGCTGGGGCTGGTCACGCTGAAACACGCCTGTCCGCCCGCCGGCAGGTTGAAGTCGACGCCGTCCTGCGCGTTGCCGGTCACATTGAATACGAAGTTGGGCGGCAAGCGATCCGACGACTCGATGGAAACCCCTGAGAGGTTGGTGAGGGCAGGACTCGCGGTCAGGCTGCCGCGGAACGCTACCGTCGGGCGGCCGCCGCCGGTCGCCCGTAGATGCCACCTGGTGGTTCCACAGTCATTCCATAAGAGTACGGCTGACTCTTTGGTCTGATCATAAACCAAGGTCCCGCAGGCGGGAAGGGCGCTGCCGCTGTCATTATCGACAATGGTCGCGGTCGCTGTCACCGTCTTGGCGAGGCCGCTAGTCAGGTTCAGGCTGAAAGTCTCGCCGTTCTCACGGAGCGCATCGTCGGTGATCGGTACCGCGACGGTGCGCTGGGTTTCGCCAGCCAGAAATGTCAAGGTACCGGAGGTGGCCGTGTAATCACTGCCGGCCAAGGCGCTGCCGTTCGCTGTCTGGTAATTCACCTGCACCTGCCGACCGATGGCGGGTGCGGGTGACAGGGTGACGGTGAACACTGCCGTGCCGGCGCCCTCGGTGACGCTCAGGTTCGCGGCACTGAGTACCGCCGGGCTGGTGGTGCAGGGCCCGAAGTCGGGGAGGCTCACCGCCGTTCCCATCGGCAGGCGCGTCGCGCCGGCCAGGATCACCTTGGTAGCGGGGGCGGTCAGGCTGAAACACGCTTTGGCCCCAGTCGCGAGCGTGAAGTCCAACCCGTCTTGTCCGGTCCCGACCATGTACAGGACATAGTCTGGTGGTGGCAGTAGGTCGCCGGTTTCAAAGGAGTATCCGGTCAGACTGGCGAACGGCTGATCGGCGATCAGGCCACCCCGATAGGTCACAACCTGGCCGCCCGCCGTGGCCCGCAGATGCCAGCGGTTGGTGCCGCAGTCGTTGTACAGTAGGGCCACCGACTCGGTTGCCGCGGTGTAGACCGGAGTACCGCAGACGGGCGTGGCGGGCGCGGTGTCGTTGACCAGGATGGTGGCGATGGCGCTCGCGGTGACCGGGGTGCCGACGCCGGTGAGGTCCAGGCGGAACTGCTCATCGTCCTCCGGGAGAGCGTCGTCGATGAGGGTGACCGCGAGGGTGTGCTGGGTCTCGCCGGGCAGGAAGGTCAGGCTGCCGGAGGCGGCGCTATAGTCGCTGCCGGCCACGGCGCTGCCGTCGGCGGTCTGATAGCTGACCAGGACCGACGCACCGACCGGTGGTGCGGGGCTTAGCGTCAGGGTGAACTCGGCAGTACCCGCGGACTCATCCACCGTTGGCGCGGTCGCGCTGAGGACATAGGCGGGCGCGGCATCGTTGGCCAGAATGGTGGCGGTGGCGGTGACCGGGGTGCCAACGCCGGTGAGGTCGAGGCGGAACTGCTCATTGTCCTCCGGGAGGGCGTCGTCGATGAGGGTGACCGCGAGGGTGTGCTGGGTCTCGCCGGGCAGGAAGGTCAGGGTGCCGGAGGCGGCGCTATAGTCGCTGCCGGCCACCGCGCTGCCGTCGGCGGTCTGATAATTGACCAGGACGGAGGCCCCGACCGGTGGCGCGGGGCTCAGCGTCAGGGTGAACTCGGCGCTACCCGCGGCCTCCGCCACCGTTGGCGCGGTCGCGCTGAGGACGTAAACGCCGCCGTCACCGGAGCCCTCGACCAGGCGGTGTACTTGGTCGATCGGCAGTCCGGTAAAGGTGTCGACAGTGCCGCTGGGCCAGTGCACTTCGAGTTCGACCGCGGTGTTAGCGGCCAGGCCGAAATGGGTGCGCACGGCATCCTGAACATAGCGGTGGACGCCGTGATTCTGCTCGCGCAGCTGCACCCGGCCATCGGGGGTCGTCGCGTAGATGATGGCGCCGACGCCATCGCGCGTGGACGTCACCCCCTCCAAGTCGAGTTCTATCCAGTGGTTGGCGTTGCCCTGATTGCGAAATAACTGCTGTTCGGCGGCG
>NZ_CAIZIZ010000068.1 GCF_903933125.1 uncultured Lamprocystis sp.
GGGCCCCCCCGGCCGTAACTAAGGGGCCAGGTTCAAATAATTCCAGTCGAATCGCTCCGCTACCACATTCTGCCGATTGGCCGGCGATCAGGGTATAGGATAAGCCGCAATCAGCACATCAGTCTGCGAAAAGTCATTCCCCTTGAAGAGCAGCGGAACTTGGTCGCGGAACGCGAGGGCGTAAGAGAAGCAGCCGCCGAAATTGAGCCCCGCCGGGTGCCGGCCTTTGCCGAAGCGCCGGAACCCCAGGGCTGCGGCATCGGCCAGGGCCTCGTCCAAGGGAACCGTCTCGATAGATAGGCGCCGGGGTCAGGTCTTGCAATCCAACACCCAGCCGAACCGACCAACGCCAACTGCTGCTCTCAGCGCGCCCCCGCTCAACAACCATCCGAGGTCGAGGCCACACGTTCCGCTTCCGCCCGCGTTCGCCTCGCCCGGTCGTCACTAAAGTTAGCCCACGAACAAGCGTCAAGAAGTCCGTTTATTCGCCTACAGCGCTGTACGCGAATCTACGGATAGGGCGTACCGCAGGACACCGCGCGGCATGTGTCCCCGCCGAGGTTCCCGTCAGCCGGAACGCAGAGCACCGCCGAGGGCCCGCCATCATCTGTCGAGGCGCTCGCGGATCTGGGTCGTGGGCGTTGGCGTTGGGCCTCGCGCCGTGCCGCTAGCGAGCCTTGCTCCTGACGAGCCAGGTCGAGTTGCACTTGCTGGCGACGACCGAGGTAATATCCGAGGGTCGCGTAGAGATCGTGCAGATCCAAGGCATCAAAGCGCATGGCGATTCTTCGGCAGTTGCACGTTGGTGGAAGAGCCCGATCACGCTCTCCAAGGTCGCCGGATCTGCCCATCGCGGATCACCCCGCGCGTGTCCGGTCTATGTTCGGCCATCCAGTTCGGCAGACGCTCGTGTCCAATCCCACCGGCCTGTTCTAGGGAGAGGTTGCGGAGGTTGTCGGCGGCCATCTCCAGGTCATCTTCGATCCAGACCACGTATCGGCCGCGCGAGTCCAGGCGTGCTGCGGCGAAGCGCGCGGGATCGGCGAGCGCGGCCAGTGCGCGATGAGTGCAAATGGTCGGGGCCAGATCGACGGAGAACCTAGCCTCATCGGCAAAGGTCAGGCGCAGGTCGAACGGTCGCGTGATCTCCAGGGTAGTCAGGGAGTGCTGCGGGTCGTGGATCATGGATGGGGATTCCGCCGGTTACATCGGGAGGTAGATGACCCGGTCCTTCAGCTCGCCGTCGCCGAGGCACTCGATGAGCAATGCCAAGTCCTCTACGGCCTTGCCGATGGGCGCCGTCGCGACGATCTCGATGACCCCGGGCATTGCCAGGCCGGCATCCACGCGCTCGAAGGCGAAGCCCGTCACCGTCTCGACGTCGTGGGTGACGAGCACCCGACCCTGTTCGGCCGCCCACGCCAGAACCGCCGGGTCATCGGCGCCGGAAAGCCCAACGTTCTGTACCCGAACGACGTCGACGCCCTGCACGCGTCGCAGGATGCCGCGCAGGATGTTTCCGTCGAGGTTCTCGTCAGCCAGCAGGCGAAGCATCACCGCGGATCCGCTGGCGGTCCAGGCGATTGCGGATCTGGGCCGTAGGTGACCGCGACTCGGCCTCGCGCCGTGCCGCTAGCGAGCCTTGTTGCCGGCGGTCCAGGTAAAGTTGTACTTGTGGGCGATGGCCTAGGTAATACCCCAGGGTCGCGTAGATAGCGTGCAGGTCCAAGGCGTCGAAGCGCATGGCGATCTCCTCGGCAGACGCGCCTTGCTCGTAGAGCCCGATGACGCTTTCCAAGGTCACTCGGGTCTGCCCGACGCGGATCACTCCGCGGGTGTCTCGGTGCAGGGGGGCGCTTCCCCCTCAAGGGCAAGTTGCGTCGTCGCTGCGTTCATGGCTCAATGTCTCTTGCTGTAACCCGCCAACAGTGTGGCAGTAAACGTGCCTGCACGCCAAGGCGGTATGCCCCTGCGATTTGGGTTCACCCCACCATCCCCCGCTCCACCGCCCACCGGACCACATCAGCCACCGAATGGAGCCCGAGCTTGTCCATCAGGCGATTCCGGTAGGTATCCACGGTCCGCGGGCTGATGGCGAGGACCCGCCCGATCTCCTTGCTGCTCTTGCCCCCGGCAATCAGGCGAATGACCTCCCGCTCGCGGGGCGACAGGACGGCAGGCGGCGGGCCGTTGCGCTGGAAGGCCCGGAGTTTGGCCCGGATTCCCGGTGTGACGAAGGTTCCGCCGGCGGCGACGCTCCGCACCGCCATCACCAAATCCTCAAAGGAGTTGTCCTTGACGACGAAGCCCGCGACGCCCGCCTCCTGGGCCTGGAGCGCGGAGGCGGCGTCGTCGTGCATGGTGAGGAGCACCACCCGGGTCTCGAGGGCCGCATCCTCCACGCGGCAGGCGACCTCGATGCCAGTGGCCTTGGGCATTTCCAGGTCCAGGATGGCAACGTCGGGTTGAAGGGTTTCGATGAGCCGCCAAGCGGCCTCGCCGTCGCCGGCCTGGCCCAAGAGCGCGATGTCGGGCTCCGCTTGGAGCAGGGCGGCGAACCCTTGGCGAACGATGGCGTGGTCGTCGGCGAGAATGACGTCTAAGGACACGGGACGACCTCCCTGGTCAGGGGCACGCTGATCCGCACCTGGGTCCCCCGGCCGGGGGCGCTGCGGATACGGGCGCACCCGAGGACGCCCTCGGCGCGCTCGCGAATCATGCCGAGCCCGAGCCCGGCGGGGCGCTCGAAGGTCTGGCGGGTGTCGAATCCGACCCCGTCGTCGATGACGACCAGGGTCAGTCGTTCCTGGCGCCGGACCCGCAGGACGACCAGGATACGGCTGGCCCGGGCGTGGCGGAGCGCATTGGACAGGGCCTCGCGGAAAGCGAGGAAGCACTGCTCCTTGACCCGGTCCTCCAAAGCGAAGGGGAACTGGTCCGCGTCGACGCAGATCGAGCTACCACTGCGCTGGCCGATCTCGCTGCAATGGAGGCGGACGGCATCGACGAGCGACAGGCGGTCCAGGAAGGGGGGCCGCAGCTCGCTGCTCACGGCGCGCACCTCCCGCAGGGCGTCACCGGCCTCTTCGACCAGTCGCTCCAGCAGTTCCACCGGAACCGCCTCCTGCCGTCCCGCCATGCCACTGACCAGCTTGAGGCCGAGATTCAGGGCTTGCAGAGTCTGGCCGACCCCGTCGTGCAGGCTTGCGGCGAGGCGGCCCCGAGCGTCCCGCTCGGCGTCGTTGCGCAGCCTGCGGACGGCTTGGGCCTCAGCGGCGCGGGTGCGCAGGGTCTGGATGCCGAAGGCGAGGTCCTCGGCCAACTCGGCCAGCAGGTCGACCTCCGCGCCGTCGAAGGCGTCTGACGTATCGGCAAAGATGCTGAAGTTGCCGAAGGGCGCACCGTCCGCCTGCAGGGGCAGGGCGATCAAGGCGCGAAAGCCGTGGTACGTAGCGGCGTCGGCCCAGGGTGCAAGGTCGCAGCGGTCGGAGAGGTCGCGCAGGATGACCCTGTCGCCGCGCTCGCAGGCGACGCGGCAGGGGCTGCCGCGGTCTCCGGCGTTGGCCGCCGCGCAGACCGCGGCGGCGAAGCCCCGGGCCCCCTGTCCGGCATGGGCCACCATGCGGATTCGACCGCTGCCTCGCCCGGCGTAGCCGACCCACGCGAAACCGTAGCCACCCACCTCGACCAGGTTGGTGCAGAAGGCGTCGAGGAGAGCGCGCTCATCGACGGCACGGGCGAGGCTGCGGTTACAGCGGGAGAGGACGGCATGCGTTCGGCTGAGGCGCCTCAGCTCCTGCTCCGCCTGCCGGCGCTGGGAGTGGTCCCGGGTGAAGCCGACCAGCCGCATCACCCGGCCTTCGGAGTCGGCGACGGGGATGAAGCAAGAGGCGAGACGGCGTACCGGGGACCGCCCAGCCGCGTCGAACTCGAACTCGGCAAGCTGGCCGGCAAGGGCCTCGGCCATCAGGCGCCGGACCCTGTCCCGGTCCGGCGGGCTCACCAAGTCCAGGTAGGGGCGCCCGCGCACGGCATCCGTGCTGTCCGCCCCGATCTGGCCCAGCCCCGTCGGGTTCATAGCGACCAGGCGGCCGTCGGCGCCAATGGCGTGAATGCACAGGGGCGCCCGGTCGTAGAGGGCTCGGAGACAATCGTGGTCCATAGCGGTGCGCCCCAGGTTTTCATCTGCCTTTGGTTACTGGCGAGATCGCCATCGAGCAGGTACGCCACCAGCCAGTCGGCGCCGGCGCGCCGGTGCACGCGGCGCATGGGTGCCGGGGTCACATGGGTGCCGGGGTCAGGTCTTGCAATCCAACACCCGGCCAAACTGACCAACGCCACCTGCTGCCCTCAACTCGCCCCCGCTCAACGATCATCCTAAGGAAAAGGCCAAACGTCCGCGTCCTCCTAAGCCGCTCAAAGACAGGGGTAGCCCACGCATACGGGTCAGGAAGTCCGCATCTTCGCCTTCCAAGTCTGTAGGCGAATATACGGACAAGACGCGCCGTAGGACCCCGCGCAGGCTGTTTCCGTCGCGATCCCCCTCAGCCAACTATCGGACTCTCGCCGAGGGTGCGCTAGCGTCAGAAGCGCTCGCGAAGGAAGGCGTCGTGGGGGGTTGGCGATGTCATCCATGGCCCCGAACCCTAGCGGCTGCGGGGGAGCAGGGCAAGCTAGGCCGCCGCCCTCCTTGTCTTACGCTCAACCGCCCACCCCAGACAGGCGAGCCACACCGTCTTGGGGATTGGCCGGGAGCCCGCCAGATAGTAGTTCAACATGCGCCGCGAGATACCGATGGCATCCGCCGCGCGCTCCTGGGTGAGTCCATGCTCGGCCATCCAGTTCGCCAGGCGCTCGTGGCCAATCCCACCAGCCTGCTCAATGGCGAGGTTGCGGAGGTTGTCGGCGGCCAGCTCCAGGTCATCTTCGATCCAGACCACGTATCCGCCGCGCGAGTCCAAGCGTGCTGTGGCGAAAAGCGCGGGATCGGCGAGCGCAGCCAAGGCGCGATGAGTGCGAATGGTCGGGGCGAGATCGACGAATAACGTGGACCCATCGGCAAAGGTCAGGCGCAGGTCGAACGGCGGCGAGACCTCCAGGGCGGTTAGGGTATGCTGCGGGTCGTGGATCATGGGTTGCAGTCCTCGAAGATCTGACGGGCGCGGTCACGGTTCGCGGCGATCCACGCGAGGGCCTCCGCTATCTCGGCGGTGCGCACCGTCCGGCTGACCGTCTCCAGGGTGTCCAGGTAAACCAAGGCGTCGCGCCGGTCCGTCAGGACCACATGCACGTGCGCGGGCCGGTGATCGGGCACGTTCACGCGGATGGTCATGCTGGGCAGGCGATGGATCGTTGGCATGGGGCGAGTATTGTGCATTCATTGCACAAAGTCGAGGGAGCGGCACACCCCCGACATCCGCACCGATCCTGGCCCACCATCCCCCGCTCCATCGGCCACCGAATGGAGCCCCAGCTTCTCCATCAGCCGATTCCGGCAGGTATCCACGGTCCGCGGGCTGATGGCGAGGACCCGCCCGATCTCCTTGCTGCTCTTGCCCCCGGCGATCAGGCGGACGACCTCCCGCTCGCGCGGCGACAGGACGGCATCCTTACCACAGCCGCAACCATCGCGCTACAAGCGCAACAGCCACAACTCCACCGCCGTCGCGATCTGGTGATAGACCGCCTCGCAGACCTCCCGGCCCTGCCGGTAGGGATCGGGAATCTCGATGCCGCCCCAATGACCCAAGAGATAGACCTTGCCCGCGCTCGACGGGGCCAACTGCAGCAAGTGGCGA
>NZ_CAIZIZ010000069.1 GCF_903933125.1 uncultured Lamprocystis sp.
AACCGGCCCCGCTGTAGGGTGGATAAGGCGCGCCGCTCGGTGTCAGGGACCCGGCACGCCGGTCGTGCGCGCTGCATCCACCAAGGGGCTGCGTGATGCTGCCCAAATTTGGAATTGCTGACGGGCGCGAACGGTCGACGGATAGCCAATACTCGCACAGCCTCTCCCGGAGGAAATAGAGGACGTACTACGATAACGTTCTGGACCTGCAAGCCCGCGGACAGGTCTTGCAATCATACCTTATGCGTGGTCGCAGGACCGGACCCTCAGGCCCCGCAACTTAAGCCCTGAGGCGCGTAGGGTCGAACCCCCTACTCGCCCGGTCTCGTGCCTGCCCAGGATGATCGTGTTGAGTCTGCTCGGGGAAGGGCGCCTTTTCACCGTTAGTCCGGCACCGCCTCGGCATACAGGGTCTCAGGGGCGATATCGATCTCGCCGGGCCAGGTCACCGTGCCGTAGTCGACCCGCGCCAAGCCGAAAAAGCCGGGGTTGCGCAGACGCTGGAAGACCGGATAGCGGAGGTAGGGAGTCATGTCGAAGCGTCGATGCTCGCCGTTGGCGAAGGTCAGACGCAAGCGGTGGTCGGGTTCGGGGGTAACCGCAATGACATCTGGAAACATAGCGGACACCTCACCGCAAGGGGTCGATCGGGAATACGGGCTCACCGCGTGCCGCCAGGGTCCAGTTGGCCATCAGTTCTTCCTCGTGCAGATCGATCCAGACTTGAACCTGACGCGCCTTTTTCGGCGGCAGATCGCCTTCAAGCCGCTCGCCCTCCGGGATCGCAAAGACCGCCTGCATTCCCTGATATTCGACATGAATATGTGGTCGGTTGTGCTGTTTGGTGTCCATGAACAGCATCCGCACGATGATGCCGTAAAACATGCTGATGGTTGGCATGAAGCCTCCAAGAAGATCGCGTATCGCCAGGAGTGGCTATTCTCCTAGCAGCCTGTCGGACTTGATGAGGTAACCGATTGAAGTTAAAGAGTTTCAGCTTTTTTGGCGCAAATTTTTTATCTTCTATAATCACGTTCTTACGCTGCAAGTCCGACAAACTGCTAGTCCCCCCTGCGCCGCTCCCCCAGCCACTCGTGCGGTACTGTGTGTCCGAGCATACGATGGATAGACCACGGTTTTCCAGCTTGCAGACGCACTCACCTCGCCCCATCCCCCGGCGCCGGCCTTTCCGGCGCGGGGGCCGAGAGCCGCTGCCTCGCTCGGCATGCTCGCCGACGGGGAGTGCATCGGGTGGCTTGAAGACCCGGGTTGGGACTTCCCCTGCGACCGGAGCTGACCCGGCGCGCCCTCGGGGCGTTAATGACTGCTGGTGCTGGCCGCGATCTTGTTGGCCCTGCCCGTGGTGGCCTTCCCGCGCGGCCGACCGACGGCTTGAACCTGATCCAGTACATCACTATCTTTAGCACCGCCCGACCAGACAAAAATCTTTCGCGATCTGGTAGACAATTTTCCGGCAATCGCCAAGGCGATTACCAGAAATATACATCCCAACTGCGCATGTCTGCAAGATCCGTAGGGGCTGTAGGGGCGACTAAAGTCGCCCCTACATTAAGTTGCGAATCTGTTGAACCCCCGTCGTCCTCGACTACCGCAAACACGCGCTCGTCGAGCGCATCGTCGGCTCGGATGCGCAGAAGATCTATGTCACCTACGGCGCGGAGCATATCCCCGGCCTGCTGGCGCTGCTGGCGCTGCTGGAGGGCCAGGCCAGACGTACGGCTGCATACGGTCTGTTGCGTCCCTATTCCGTCCTGATACGAATGTCACACGAAGTGTTTTTGAGCGCTTCTATTTTATATAATTGAAATATTTATCTATTATTTTTCAAAGCCTCAAGAGTCCTTGGTATTACTGGTACCAGGGCCGGAAGCTTGTGGCGATCTGCGGCATGGGGCTGGGCATGGCGGTCACGGGACTTTTCATCGGACTGACCGCGGGCCTGAGTCTTTTCCCGTTGGTGTTGGCCCTGGCATTCGATCATTTACTGATCGTTTTTGTCGTCTTGTACCTGATCCTCCGCTTTTCGTTGCCCGCGTATCTGCCGATCGCCCTGGCCGACTGGTTTATGGTCAAACAACTGGTGCTGATCGCGCTCCCCGGAATCCTGATCACCAGGGTCTGTACCCTTGGCGTCGTCACGCTGGCCGAGCGTGACTTTGACTGCGCCGATTAAAAACCACTAATATACTGTGGCTTCACGGTCGCTCGCCTGCGGCTGGGAAGGACTGCCGGTTCGGTCCCGACCGACCCGGCCACTGCCCGCCATCCTCAAGGCGTTGACCGGCGCCGGGGCGATGGCCCACAGACTCATTGGAGTTAGGTGATTTCCGACAATTTGGATACCGGTCAATGCAGGTGCGACTTCAGTCGCACCTGCGTCCGAATCGGTGCGACTGAAGTCGCACCTACATTCCGCCCCTACCTGTCGGTAGAGTCTTTCCCGGAAATCATCTTAGCGTTTCCGGCCGGAGCGCGGGCCCCGGCCGGAACGCCGCCGGATTGAATGTAGAGCAAAATGAATCAGGCTGAGCCGGGCACGTCCCACGCCCTCGCAAGCGATGCTCCGGATGCCGATGCGTCGGCCATCCCCCCGCTGTTCCAGCGCACTCACATCCTGGTCGGCGATGCGGGTATTGCGCGGCTGCGCAGCGCCCGGGTGTTGGTGGCCGGCTTGGGTGGGGTGGGCGCGTTCGTCGCCGAGGCCCTGGCGCGGGCCGGGGTGGGTGACCTGACGCTGGTTGACTTCGATCGGGTGGCGCCGTCCAACCTCAATCGCCAACTGCCGGCGCTGCACTCTACTTTGGGTGAACTCAAGTCGCAGGTGATGGCCGCGCGCATCCGCGACATCAATCCCGAGTGCCGCCTCACTCTGATCGAACGCTTTCTGGAACCCGAAGCGATGCCGGAGTTGCTGGCCGCCGGTTATGATCACGTCGCCGATGCTATCGACAGCCTGGCGAGCAAGGTCGCACTGATCGCGGTCGCCGTGCGCACCGGCACTCCGATTGTCAGCAGCATGGGCGCCGGTGGGCGTCTGGACCCCACCCGTATCCGGGTCGGTGATCTGATGGATACCAGCGTCTGTCCCTTGGCGCGGGCGGTGCGCGCGCGCTTGCGCAAGGCCGGCATCGCGCGCGGGGTCACCGTCGTCTGGTCCGACGAGACCTATCTGCCGCCGCTGCCGCCCGAGCCGACCGGCCACGGTCGGCCGCGCGCGGTCAACGGGACCATCAGTTATATGCCGGCCCTGTTCGGGCTGATGCTGGCGGGGGTTCTGATCCGGCGCATTCTGGCCGACGGCTGATTCCGGGTCGTTCAGTGCATCCCGGTGTCCTGTTTTCGTCTAGAATCACGGGACGGCTGACCCGATGACCGGGATTCAAGGCCGCACCCGACGCCGCTTCCGCCCCTCAACCACGAGGAACCGATCCCGTGCGCTACTCAACGATCTTCCTGCTGGGCTTTGCCTTCTTCTTGCCGAGCGCGGCGACGCTGGCCGACAGCACCGGTGCGGTGCGCATCTTCACCGTTCCGGGCAATGCGGAGCTGTCGGTCGACGGCGAGCGCAAGGGGAATTCGCCGGCCACTGCCGAAGAGACCTTTCTGATCAATCTGGCGCCCGGCGAGCACCGTATCAGCGCCGCCAAGCAGGGCTTCGACCCGGTAGAGCGCACGGTGATGGTCGCGGCCGGTACGGAACAGACCATCAAGCTCGATCTGGCGCCCGAGATCGTCATGATCAGCATCCCCGGCGGTTGCTTCATGATGGGCAGCCCCGAGACCGAACCCGAGCGGGACCCCGATGAGGGTCCGCAACACAAGGTTTGCATTCAGCCGTTCGAGCTGGCCAAGTACGAGACGACCTTTGATGATTGGGATGCCTGTGTCACCGACGGCGCCTGCGTCCGCAAACCGAGCGACGAGGGTTGGGGCCGGGGTAAGCGGCCGATCATCAATGTCTCCTGGAACGATATGCAAGACTTCATCCGGTGGATCAATCGGATCAGCGGACCGGGCTATCGGCTGCCGTTCGAGGCGGAATGGGAGTACGCCGCGCGCGCCGGCACGACGACATCATTCAGCACCGGGGATTGCATCAGCACGGATCAGGCCAACTATGACGGCACCTTCGACTACGCGCGATGCGGCGCGCATACCGGCGTCAATCTGGACAAGACAGTCGAGGTTGGCAGCTATGCGCCGAATCCCTGGGGGCTCTACGACATCCACGGCAACGCGAACGAATTGACCCAGGACTGCTGGAACGACGGCTACGACGGTGCACCCAACGACGGCAGTGCCTGGCTGGAGGGGAATTGCGCGCGCCGGGTGGTTCGCGGCGGTTCCTGGCGCGGCTATGTCGGCGACACCCGTTCCGCTTACCGTTGTCGCTCCGCGCCTGCTTTCGCCCATCGCAGTCTGGGCTTCCGGCTGGCCAAGACAACGATCCCCTGAGCCTGGAAAGTCCCTCGTGGGAGCGGCCTCCGGCCGGGCCTCGATCAAGATTCCGGCCACTTGGGCTCGCCGGGTGCGTAGTCAGGCCATCCTGGCCTGACACCGTCAGGGCTGGAAGCCCTGACTACGCACGCGGCCTTGATCATTAATCCGGCCAGACCCAAGCCGGCACTCGTCGCGGCCGGGGCCGCTCCTACCGT
>NZ_CAIZIZ010000070.1 GCF_903933125.1 uncultured Lamprocystis sp.
CGGCTGGCTCGCCCAGCGCCAGCGGCACCAGGAGCGCCTGCAGCACCTGGGCATCCAGTCGCTGGATCTACTCCCGGCGCAACTGCCGATCGCCCTGGTGAACCGGTATTTCGACATTAAACGCGCCGGACTGCTTTGATCCGGATCGGTGTCGCCGGAACCTTTTATGCCGCCGGCGGCATCCTCGGGTTCAGGCTTGCCCAACCGGATATTCCGGCTGCTCCGGGGTCTGATACTGTCCCAGCGCGACCCGGATCATGACAAGATCGGCTTGGTCTGACAGCAATACAAGTCAACGGCATCCGCCGCAGCAATTTCGCAGATCCATCTTCCGGTTAATCCGCTGACAGTCTACTGTGACGGCTCAAATAACGATTGAGTTCAGCGGGGCTCGCGCAGCTATGCGCGCCGAGGATGCTCCGCGATGCGCTTGAATAGCGGCTCTATGCCAGTTTTGCGAGGGCGGAGAGTAAACAAAGTCGCCGCTCCCTTCGGGACCGATTCAACCCGGACCATGAGGTTGATTTGGTCCGTATCTTTGCGCTCCTTCTCAAGCTGCTCTTCCTCGTCCGGCGAAATCTCGAATATGGCTTTCAGAAGGCTCTTGTTGCACACTAATCCGGCGAACTCCTGACGGCGCATTGGGTTTAGGTGAAGCGCTTTCCCCAGCTTGTAGCTCCCGTCACGGACCTCGGAGCCATGGAATTGCACCGATTCCTTCTTCGGATAGTGACAGGCAAGTGCATCCCGTATCTTCGCTTCAGCGTCGCTTGTATAACGCGCAAATACAAAGTGCACCTCTCCGAAGCGTGACATACCCGTCCCAAAGTCTTTGAAGCTGTCCGCAGGTACCCGATGGTAGCAGTTATCAACAGCCCACTTTTCCCGCTTCTCGTCCACCTCCTCTGCTAGGTAGTAGGATTTGAAAGCCATTGCGATCTGTCTCCCGCTGATTCCAACATCGTGAGGAACGATGAGTCGTGGCTTAGTGCCATCCTGCGCGACTCCCCTTCCCAGCTCAACGATCGCAGATGACCTGACAGCGCAAGAACTGGGCAACGGGAGCCTCGGCGGGACCGGGAGGCTCAATGGGTAGGTTAAGCTTCGCTAGAAGGGCGGCGGCTGAAATAGGTCTGTGCTGGTCGAGAATCGCCGCCTGGCTCAGCAAGAGCGCTTCGGTCAGGCTACTGTAGAGTTTCGGTGTATCGAGTTTTGCGCTTTCGCTGACTGCCATGAGGTACGCAAAGCGCTGAGACTTCCGGTGCCGGGCCAGCGGCAGTTTCACGGCCTTCCCGTATCGAGAAACGCTTTCTTCGTCCGCAGGAAAACGATCGATTTGAATGTCGCCCAGATCATGCGAGAGGGTTGCGCCATCCAAGAGTGCGGACAAGACCCGATACGCGGTGGCGCGAGGAACTGGACGGTCAAAAATAACCCAGATATGGACTCCCCGATTGCCGGAGAACTCGACGAGGTGCGGGATGGCGAGTGAGCGCAGGTGCGCAATCAACTGATCGACAAGCGGCAGAAGTCGATCGTCAATGATGCTCGCCCATCCGGCGTTACCGGCAGCTTGCTGCGCACTCTTCGTGACGTCAAAGTCAAAGCAAATCCAAGGTACACGGCCGTTGGACACTTGGTAAGCGCCAACACTGCCGCCGGTCAGCAACATATGCTTGACGACATTCGTGGTCAGCCGACGGCGCACCGTGCGATATGAGCCGTCCGGCTGCTGGAGTATATACGCACGTGCTGTCCCGACGAAAAGCTGACGCAGCCTGGCCGCAACCCGATCCAGGAGCGCGGCGTCCGGCCGGGCCACCGGAACTTCCGATGAGTCAATAGGGTTCATTGCGCATTCTGAGCAGGGCTGGGACGAATCGGCACGACAGGCTCTCCTCAAGAAGCAGCCTCAAGACGCCTGAACCACGACCGCACGGCGCTCGCGATCGGCGGCGTAGGCCAGGCAGGCTTGGATGTCGGCCTTTTCCAACTCCGGGAAATCGTCGATGATTTCGTCGGCGGTCATGCCGTCGGCGAGCCATCCAAGAACATCGTAGACGGTAATGCGAAGCCCGCGGATAACGGGGCGCCCACCGCGCTTACCTGGCGCTATTGCGATTCTGTCGATGTAGCCCATCGTTTTCCCCGTAGCAGTTCATTCCCGATTTTGAGATCCGCCAGTGAAACGAATTTCGCGGAAGGATCGCGAAGCCGTGCGCGCCGCTCGGCCAAGACGTCTTGGTGCCAATCCGGCGATTCTATCTTGGCGTCGGCGATCATGAGAGAATCCCAGATGGCTTCCAGGGCATCAATTCGCTCTGCGACGCTCATCTTGATGATTTCGTTGGTGTTCATGTCAATCACGCGGGTTCGGCGGATGCCAACCCGCGAGTACCCAGAGACGGCGGGCCGGTACGATATATGGGTTGTTGAGATTCAGCGCCGCGACGGTTGCGCGTCCGGTCGGTGTCAGGCCGAGGATGTGGGTGGCAGCCGGGTCCCAGGCGAAATGCTCCGCCCAACGCTGGCCCCGCGGGTTGAACAACGGCGCCTTCTGCCCGGTATTGGGGTCCGGTGCCTCGACTTGAATGCCCTTGTAACTGTTGCACCAAGCACAGGACAGCCAGAGATTCGATTCTTGCGAACTGCCGCCCAAGGCGCGGGGGACGATGTGCTCGACGTGCATCTGCGCACCGCTGACGCGTTGGTCAGTCTGGCAGTATCCGCAGCGATGGCCTGCCGCGACGGAAATCCGCTCGCGCAATGCCTTGGGCAGCGCATCGGCCATCAAGCCGCTGCCGCGTGCGCGAGCAGTCGTTCTCCGCTACGGATACTGAGTAGCGCGAAGGCGCGGGCCTTGCGCAGGGTGAGTTCGCCATAACGCTCCCGCAACAGTGCCAGATCCTCTTGCTCCTCGGCCGTCAGCGCGTCGGCACGCAACCCCAAGTCCGCAAGGCGCAGCCGGTCGGGCTCCGACATGCTGGACGTGGCGATGTCCATTAAGGTGCCATCGCCTAGCCAGGTCATCTCAATCAGTTGGGTCTGGAGCTTGGGCGGGCAGTCGTCCAATGGCGGCAGGGCCGCCTCCAGCAGCGCAACAAGTACCTGCTCCAAGGGGCGGTGCATGAGTCGTGCGGCCTGGCTTGCGTGTCGGACCAGGGACTCGGACAAATCCAGCGTAATCGTGGTCATCGCGGGTCTTCTTTGTTAATGGATGCAAGGCATTGAGGCTGGGGCGCGCGTATCCAGGCGTGACCGTAAGCGTTCAAACGCATCGCCCTCAAGCAGCCTGCCTGGCATCGAGTTCTTCGCGCAGCACCCGCCGCAGTGTCTGTTCCAGATCATTACGGCTTTGCTGCTGGTTGATGTGGACCTTCAGGGCCTCGTTGATCAGCGTCTGGTAGCTGCCGCCGTTTTCCGGAACCTGCTCCCTAAACCAGTCGACGACGGCTGTATCCAAGGAGATTGTAACGCGGGTCTTATCGCGCTCGGGGGTGATGGCTGGGCCACGGTGGGCCTGGCTGAAGTCGATTTCCTGATCGAGTGGGTCGCTATCGTCGTGTCGTTTCATAGTGTGCCAGCTTTATGGGCCGGGATACCGGCTCCGCTCTCCGTTCTTGGGTCGTCGCCCGGCGAGCGGAGATGAGACGTATGCTGCGGTCGCGCCAAGTATAGGCGACGATCAAGAGTCTCCCAAGGTCATCGACTCTGATGGTCGTGTAGCGTTCCTCAGCGTGTTCGCGATCTTCATGGATGAGCGCGTAGAGATCGGAGAGGACCGATTCGCAGTCGCGACAATCCACGCCATGTTTTGCCAGATTGGCTTTGAGTCCCACTCCCTAATTTCCAGTGCATCCTGGATCAGATCGCTGGCGGAGGTCAACGCTATCAGGAGTCTGAGATGGGGGCAACTGCGCTCGGAACAGGGCGTGAGTCGGGACACCAGGCGTAGGCGAAGTCCAGGCGCAACCCCAGTCTCCGCGGCGGCGGATCCAGAGCGAGGGCGGACTTGGTGCTGGTGGATCAGCACTTGCCCAAGGAGCTGTTCGCTGGCATGTTGGACGCGACGGTGACGGGGATCCTCAAGGGGCTCCGGCCGGATTGAAGCGCGGCCACCCCCGGCGCGTGAAGCAGATTCACGATCAACCCCCCAGGGCTCCATCCCATGCAGCGTTTTTTGCAGCGATCGTTCAGCGCATTGGTCCTCCTGACCGCCGCCCAGATCACCCAGGCGGCCATCCCCGCCACCCAGGTGATGACCATCTACAAGTTCAACGGCCCGGCCACGGTGCCCTACTACCGGGCGGAGGGCTTCACCGGCCCCGGTGCGCCGGCCGGCTCACTGAGCCAGGGCACCTCGCTGATTCCCTGCCTGGTGATCCGCGACGGCAAACCGCTGACCGACGATCAGGGAACACCCTATGTCGGTTTCGAGGTCGTCGTCGACCCACGCAAGGCGACGCGGGCCGACACCGAACGGTTCAAGCGCACGGTGGCCGAACGCGGCCAACTCCAGGTCCAGAACCACCACTGCGCGCCGGAGGTGAAGCAGGTCATCGACGTGCGCCAACTCTACGCCCTGAAGAAAGCGCCCTTCTTCGATCCGCCCCGCTCCGGCGGCAAAGACGACAGCACGGCCGGGGCGACGAATCTGGACCAGATCGTGCGCGCCTTTCACGCCTCCCCCCAATGCGAGGCCGCCAACCGCGCCCTGACCGGCCGGCGCGCGGCCCTGGCCAACGCCTGGGGCGAGTTCTCCCGCGCCAACGCACGCCTGGGCTCGGACACTGAACTGGCCCGTGCCAAACATCTGGATTATGTGATGCGTACGACCCTCTTCGAGGGCCACATCGGCCGCGGCTGCAACGCCTACGGCACCTGCGAGCGCAACGTCATCGCGCTGTCCATCCGCAACCGCGTCGTCGGCCAGTGCAAGAGCAACCAGGGCTGCGGCTTCCCCGGCGACTTCCAGGGTGCCGCCTCCACGGTGAACCAATACAACATCTGGGATGAGTACCTGACCCAGATCTCCGGACTCACCTCCTGCTTCCTGCGCCCCGATCTGGCCCAGGACGAGACCTACGCCAAGTTCCAGGCCATGTACACCCAGAACGTCGGTGACGTCGAGCGCATCCTCTACGGCAGCGAGGCCGACCTGAAGGAGATCTTCCCCGGCACCCCGCTCGCGAACCTCACTGAACTGCGCCACTACTATCACGCCCCCGCCATGGGCAAATGCTTCCCCCGGCACGACCGGGTCGAATACATGGCAGGCGCGGTCGCCAGTCGCGACGGCGACTTTGCGCTGATCGCCGACAAGCGCATCCAGGTCGGCAGTGCCGCCGACGGCGGTTATGAGTTCAAGGAATTTGTGTTCGAGGAAAAACCGCAGGGTGACGTCATCCGGGTTCTGGACACTTACCCCGGCTTCAGCGTCGACAAGCGCAAGGTGTCACTGCGTGACCCCGCCGCCTGCCCGCCCTATGGCGTCCCGGCCGGCTGCCGGTTCAAGGAGATCGGACGCTATCGCAAGACCCCGAGCTGGATCAACGACGGCCGGCCGGTCGAGGTCACCTGCCGGGTCAAGGACCGGGGCGAAGCCTGCGGCGATGGCGGCGGCAAACCCACCACCGTCCGCCTTGGCGGCACCTGCGACGTCGAAATGCGTCCGATGGCGGGGGTACGATAGCACGGTCGCGCTATCGCCTGTTGAGATCAAAGCCCTGTTTACCGGAGGCAGGATTCCATGAAAACTGAAACCGTTCCTTCGATCGATACCAGGAGGTTGCTGCGACACTGGTTGACCTGTGCCTCCGGGGCGACCTGGCTGCTGTGCTGCGCGCTTACGCATGCTGGGCCGATTTATGACGGCGCCTTGGGTACCAGTCCAGGGGCGCAAGGCTGGATCGCGTTCGTGCCGTCGGCAAGCGAATCGGTGGCGGCAGGTGCGGTGACACTCGATACGACAGCGGACACTATAGCCCAGGCAGGCTATATGTACAGCCTTCCGATCGATAGCGGAGCCGGCTTTACGCTCTCGTTCACCACCCAACTGCTCGCCGAGTCGCACACCGGCAACTCCAACCGGGCCGGGTTCAGCGTCATCTTGCTGGATGACGCGCACCAGGGCATCGAACTGGGCTTTTGGACGGATCAGGTCTGGGCGCAGGCCGTGGGCTTTACCAAGGCGGAGACAGCCGCCTTTGACACCACAGCCATGACGGACTATCTGCTGCGTCTGGACAGCGGCAGTTATGCGCTCTGGGCAAACGGCTCAGCGCTGCTGTCGGGCGCGATGCGGGACTACTCCGCGTTCGGCTTCCCGTACACCCTGCCCAACTTTCTGTTCCTGGGCGACGACACCACGTCCGCCTTGGCACGGGTCAGGATCGCCGAGGTTGGCGTGGTGGTTCCCGAGCCGCCAGCTTGGGCCCTGCTGTTCGGCGGCTTGCTGCTGCTGGCACGCCCGACCTGGACCTCGCGGTCGTCGTTCCACCCAACAGAAGCCGCCAGCCCGTAGGATGCGGTGAGGCACGGACACTGGTGGCGAAATGCCCGGAGAGCCCCGTAACCCCCTGGAAATATGATCGCGAGGCGCTGGGCTTCAATGGGTTAGTCAATTCGCCACCAGCCCGGTAGGTTGGGGTGAGGAACGAACCCCAACATCCCGGCCGCC
>NZ_CAIZIZ010000071.1 GCF_903933125.1 uncultured Lamprocystis sp.
ACGGTAGGAGCGGCCCCCGGCCGCGACGAGTGCCGGCTTGGGTGTGGCCGGATTAATGATCAAGGCCGGGCGTTGCACGATTGTCCAAAGCGCCGTCCGCCTTGCGTGCGGGATCCCAGAGTTGGTACTCGTAATCAATAACATGCGGCACAACTCAGGGGGCGAGAGAAGATTCAAGTGACTACCGTGCATAAAGCAATTCGCGAAACCCTGCTCCAGATAAGAATGCGGATACTGGGCAATGGCTTGGCCAAGACCTACATCGGCGACGAGCAGCCTTTACGCGCGGAATTATTCAGTGCGATCCAAATGGAGCAGCACGGCAAGGGACTTGCCGCGGCGCACCTGCTGGCTCCGCACCATGTTCCGGATCAGCTCCTGGTGCGGCTCAACGCGAATGAGTTGACCCTGATCGACGTCTGTGCCCTGCTGCTGGAGGCCGTGAGGAAAAACCGCCGTATTGCCCCGGCGGGAGAATGGCTGCTCGACAATTTTTATCTGATCGACGAACAGATGCGTACCGCCCGTCGGCATCTTCCCAAAGGCTACAGCCGGGAATTGCCGCGGTTGCGCAACGGCCCATCGGCCGGATTACCGCGCGCCTATGACATCGCACTGGAGATCATCGCGCACGGCGACGGCCGGGTCGACCCGGAGAATCTCAGTCGTTTCGTCGCGGCCTACCAGAGCGTCACCCCGCTGAAGCTGGGTGAACTGTGGGCGATTCCGATCATGCTGCGGCTCGCGCTGATCGAGAATCTGCGCCGCGTCGCGGCCCGCATCGCCGGCAGCCGAACCGGCCATAACCTCGCCGACGGCTGGGCCGACCAGATGGTGGCGATGGCCGAGAGCAATCCAAAGAATCTGATCCTGGTGATCGCGGATATGGCGCGGTCGCAACCACCGATGTCGAGCGCCTTTGTGGCGGAGTTTGCGCGCCGACTGCAAGGCCAGAGTTCCGCCCTGGCCTTGCCGCTGACCTGGATCGAGCAGCACTTGGCCGACGCGAGCCTGACCATCGAGCAATTGGTTCAGGTGGAGAACCAGCAACAGGCCGCGGACCAGGTGTCCATCAGTAACAGCATCGGCAGTCTGCGCTTTCTCGGCGCCATGGACTGGCGCGAGTTCGTGGAGACCATGAGCGTGGTCGAATGGACTTTGCGGGAAGACCCGGGCGGTATTTACGGCCGGATGGACTTTGCCACCCGCGATCGCTACCGGCACGTGGTGGAGCGTATTGCCAAGCACAGCCGACTCTCCGAGCCCGAGGTCGCGCGCCATGCGCTCGAACTGGCGCAGGATCGCGTAGGCCAGCCGGGCGGCGACACGCGGGCGGCGCATGTGGGTTATTACCTGATCGATCGCGGGTTGCCATTACTCGAGCGGCGGGCGCAGACGCGCTTGGGTCTGGCGGATGCCCTGCAACGGCGAGGGCGCCGCTTCCCCTTGTTCTTGTACTTGAGTGCGATCCTGGTCTTGACGACACTCTTCACCTTGAGCCTGCTGGCGCAGGCAGCGGTCGACAACTGGCCTGGTTGGCTGCTCGCACTTCTCTGTGTACCCGCGGTGTTGGGCACCAGTCAGTTGGCGATGGCGCTGGTCAACTGGTTCGCGACCCTGTTGGCGGCGCCGCATCCGCTGCCGCGGATGGACCTGTCCCACGGCATTCCGGTGGAGGCACGCACCCTGGTCGTGACACCGACCATGTTGACCGGCGTCGCGAACATCGAGACGCTGGTGGAGGCACTGGAGGTTCGCTTCCTGGCCAATCGGGACGAGAGCCTCCACTTCGGTCTGCTGACCGATCTGCGGGATGCGCCAACGCAGACGCTGCCGCAGGACGCTGGTCTGGTGCAGTTGGCCGTTGAACGGATCTCGGCGCTCAATGAAAAATACCCGCGGATGAGCGGCGACACCTTCTTCCTGTTCCACCGCCCGCGTTGCTGGAATCCGCAAGAGCGGGTCTGGATGGGTTACGAGCGCAAACGCGGCAAGCTGGCCGCTCTCAACGCGTTGCTGCTCGGCAGCACCCCTGATCACCTCCCGGATGGCGCGATCAGCCCATTCGCACGCGTGGTCGGCGACACCGCCATCCTCACCAACGTGCGCTATGTCATCACGCTGGACACCGACACCGAACTGCCGCGTGACGCGGCGCTGGAACTGGTTGGTGCCATGGCGCACCCGCTCAACCGCCCGCGCTGGGATGCGAACCGCCAACGGATCGTCGAAGGCTACGGCATCCTGCAACCCCGAGTGGCAGCGAGCCTGCCCGGTGCCAACCGGTCGCGGTACGCGCGGCTGTACGCAAGCGATGCCGGTATCGACCCCTACACACAAGCCGTCTCGGACGTCTATCAGGATTGGTTCCAGGAAGGCTCGTTCATCGGGAAAGGCATCTACGATGTTGCAGCCTTTGAACAGGCGCTGGCCGGGCGCCTGCCGGAGAACGCGATCCTCAGCCACGATCTGCTGGAAGGCTGTTACGCGCGCTCGGGTCTGCTCACCGACGTGCAGTTGTACGAGGAATATCCCACCTGCTACAGCGCGGACCTGAGTCGGCGCTACCGCTGGATGCGCGGGGACTGGCAAGTTGCGGGCTGGCTGTTGCCGCGGGTTCCCGATCGCGATGGTCATCAGCGTAAGAACCCGCTTTCGAAATTGTCGCATTGGAAATTTCGAGACCTTCGTCGGCCCGGCGGATCATTGGCTGCCGCCGGATAACTTCCAGGAGCACCCAGCGGTCACGGTCGCGCATCGCACCTCACCGACCAACATGGGCCTGTCGTTACTGGCGAACCTGGCAGCCTACGACTTCGGCTACCTTCCCGCCGGCGGACTCATCGCACGCACCGACAACGCGCTACGCACGATGGCGGACCTGACCCGCTACCGCGGCCACTTCTACAACTGGTACGACACCCAGTCGCTGCAACCGTTGGCCCCGCTCTATATCTCGTCGGTGGACAGCGGCAACCTTGCCGGCCACCTGCTGACCTTGCAGCCGGGACTGCTCGCGCTGGCTGACGATCCGATCCTCAGCGCGCGTTGGCTGGACGGCATCAGGGACAGCTTTCACTGCCTGTGCGAGGCGTTGCCTGACGCCCTGCCCGCCCCGCTCGTGCAGTTTCGGCAAACGCTGGACACTTGTGCGCTGGCGCCGCCGGCAACACTGACGATGGCACACCGGTGTCTGGAGACATTGACGATCACGGCCGATGCCGCGGTGTCTGGTGGGCTGGATGACGGCGTCGCCAACGACTGGGGGCCGGCGCTGGCCAGACACTGTCGCGCGCTGCTGGATGAGTTGTTGTATCTGGCGCCCTGGCTCGGCCTGCCGGCGGCGCCGACCGATCTTCCCGACGCACCGCCGTTCAATGCCATCCCAACCCTGCGCGCATTGGCCGCGATCACCGCCGGCGCCGCGCCTGCGGGCGGCGCACCGACCCCGCCGGCGGCGTATTGGCAGGCGGCGCTCCCGCTGCTTCAGGAAGGCTGCCGCCGCGCCCGCGAACGGATCAGCGCGCTCGAACTCCTGGCACTGCAAGCCGGGGAGCTGGCCTGGATGGACTACGACTTCCTGTATGACGAGGGCCGTCATCTGCTGGCGATCGGCTACAACGTGGCCGAACGGCGGCTGGATGCGAGTTACTACGACCTGCTCGCGTCGGAGGCGCGCCTGGGCAGTTTCGTCGCCATCGCTCAAGGCCAACTGCCGCAGGAGTCCTGGTTTGCCCTGGGTCGTCTGCTGACCAGCGCGGCCGGCGAGCCGACGCTCCTGTCGTGGAGCGGTTCGATGTTTGAGTACCTGATGCCGCTGCTGGTGATGCCGACCTACGACAACACCATCCTCGACCAGACCTATCGCGCGGCTGTTGCCGGACAGATCGCCTATGGGAGGGTGCGCAACGTACCCTGGGGCGTGTCCGAATCCGGCTACAACGCCGTCGATGCCCATTTCAACTACCAGTACCACGCCTTCGGCGTTCCCGGACTGGGGCTCAAGCGCGGACTGGCCGAGGATTTGGTCATTGCGCCCTATGCCAGCGCGCTCGCGCTGATGGTGGCCCCCGAGGCGGCGTGTGTGAATCTGCAGCGGCTGGCGGCCAGCGGATTCGGCGGCAAATTCGGCCTTTACGAGGCCGTCGACTTCACGCCCTCCCGGTTGCCCCGCGGACAGACGCGCACTCTGGTGCGGTCTTTTATGGCGCACCATCAGGGGATGACCTTCCTGTCGCTGGCCTATCTGCTGCTCAACCGTCCAATGCAGCGGCGCTTTACAGCGGCCCCCATGTTCCAGGCCACGGTGCTGTTGCTCCAGGAGCGCATTCCCAAGACTCCCGCCTTCTGTTCCCAAACCGGCGGCGATGTCACTGACTTCGGCCCTGCCGGAGGCGTTCAAGCGGCACCGGTGCGCGTCTTCGCCAGTCCCAACACCCGGCTGCCCCAGGTCCAGTTGTTATCGAACGGTCGCTACCATGTCATGCTCACCAACGCCGGCGGCGGCTACAGTCGCTGGCAGGATCTGGCCGTCACCCGCTGGCGTGAAGACAGTACGCGCGACCACTGGGGGAATTTCTGCTACATCCGCGATCTGGCCCGCGGCACCTTCTGGTCGACGACCTATCAGCCAACACTCCGGCAGCCGGATCAATTCGAGGCGATCTTCTCGGAGGGCCGCGCGGAGTTTCGGCGCCGCGATCTGGAGATCGAGTCCTATACCAAGATTGTCCTCTCGCCCGAGGACGACATCGAACTGCGCCGGGTGCGACTCACCAACCGGTCGAGCATGCGCCGCGTCATCGAGGTCACCAGTTACGCCGAGGTCGTGCTCGCCCCGGCCGCCGCGGACGCGCTGCACCCGGCATTCAGCAATCTGTTCGTACAAACCGAAGTCCTGAGCCCGCTGCCGGCGATCCTCTGCAACCGCCGACCGCGTTCCCATGACGAGCAGTCGCCCTGGATGTTTCACCTCATGGTGGTGCGCGGGGCGCAGTGCGCGCCCCCATCCTTCGAAACGGATCGACTGCGCTTCGTCGGCCGCGGCCACACCGTCGCGGCACCCCAGGCCCTGAGTACCAAGGGTCCGCTTGGCGGCAGCGCGGGTTCCGTGCTGGACCCGATCGCCGCCATCCGCTACTGCCTGACCCTCGAACCCGATCAGTCGGCCACACTCGATCTGGTCTGCGGCATCGGCGACACCCGCGACAGCGCCTTGCAGTTGATCGCGAAATATCAGGACCAACGACTGGCGGACCGCTGCTTCGATCTGGCCTGGACGCACAGTCAGGTGGTGCTGCGGCAACTCAATGCCAGCGCGGCCGACGCCCAACTCTACTGTCACCTGGCGAGCTCGATTCTCTACGCCAACGACTCGCTGCGCGCCGAGGCAAGCGTGCTCATGCAGAACCGCCGCGGGCAATCCGGACTGTGGAGCCACGCGGTCTCCGGCGATGTCCCGCTGGTGCTGCTGCAGATCAGCGACCCGGAGAACATCGAACTCGTTCATCAGTTGGTCCAGGCGCATGCGTATTGGCGCCTGAAGGGGCTGACCGTGGATCTCATGATCTGGAACGAGGATCGCGCCGGTTACCGGCAGCAACTCCACGAACAAATCCTGGGCCTGATTGCCGCGGGCGTCGGGGCCCATGTGCTGGATCGACCCGGCGGCATCTTCATTCGACCGGCCGATCAGATCTCCAACGAAGACCGTATCCTGTTCCAGACGGTGGCACGCGCCATCCTCAGCGACAGCCGCGGGACGCTCGCGGAACAGCTCAATCGTCGCGCCCGCATACAAAAGCGCTTGCCGCGCCTGCGGCCGATCGACGGTGATTCCTGGGTGCGGGACACCCCGGAGCAGCCCGACGCACCACCGGTGACCGCCATTGCGGACGGCGCCCGGCCGGCGCTCCTGTTCGATAACGGACTGGGAGGCTTCACCCCCGACGGCCGTGAATATGTCGTCATCACGAAACCCCATCAGGAGACGCCCGCGCCCTGGGTGAAGGTCCTGGCGAACCCGCACTTTGGAACCATCGTCTCGGAGAGCGGCGCGGCCTATACCTGGAGCGATAACGCCCACGAATTCCGTCTCACGCCCTGGCACAATGATCCGGTCAGCGACGGCAGCGGCGAGGCCTTTTACCTGCGCGATGAAGACAGCGGCCGCTTCTGGTCGCCCACGCCCCTGCCCCGCCGCGGAACAACGCCCTATACCAGCCGGCATGGCTTCGGGTATAGCTGCTTCGAACATACCGAGGACGGTATCCAGTCGGAGTTGTGGGTCTACGTGGCGCCGGATGCACCCATCAAGTTCACGGTATTGAAGGTACGCAATCGCTCGGGCGAGACGCGGCGGCTTTCCGCCACCGGCTATGTGGAATGGGTGCTGGGGGATCTGCGACCCAAATCCACCCCCTATATCGTGACTGAGATCGACCCCGCGAGCGGTGCACTCTTCGCACGTAACCCCTACAACACCGAATTTGCCCACCGGATCGGCTTTTTCGATGTGGACGACGCGACCCGGACCCTGACCGGCGACCGCGCCGAGTTCATCGGGCGCAACGGGTCCCTGCACAGTCCGGCCGCGCTGGCGCGCACCGGCCTGTCAGGCAAGGTTGGTGCGGCCCTGGATCCCTGCGCCGCGCTCCAGGTCAGTTTCGAACTCCAGGCCGGGCAGACACACGAAATCGTGTTCCGGCTCGGCGTGGCCGACCGCCGCGGCGCGGATGACCCCAGCAACACGGTCAATAGCCGCCGCGGCGCGGCCGCCGCGCGCGCCGTGCTCGCGACTGTGCAGCAGCAATGGCAGCACCGGCTGTCCGCCGTGCAAATCGAAACCCCCGACCCGGCACTCGACTGCCTGGCCAATGGTTGGCTCCTCTACCAAACTCTGGCGTGCCGCCTGTGGGCACGCAGCGGCTTCTATCAGTCGGGCGGGGCCTTCGGTTTCCGCGACCAGCTCCAGGACGTGATGGCGCTGATCCATGCCGAACCCAATCTGTTGCGCGAACAACTGCTGCTCTGCGCGAGCCGGCAGTTCCCTGAAGGCGACGTCCAGCATTGGTGGCATCCACCAACCGGCCGCGGGGTGCGCACCCATTGTTCGGACGATTACCTGTGGCTGCCATTGGCCACCTGCCGCTATGTGCAGAGCACCGGCGACACCGCTGTGCTGAATGAACCGGTCGGCTTCCTGCAAGGGCGTTATGTCAATGCGGAAGACGACTCCTACTACGATCTGCCGGGCCGCGCAGACGAAACCGTGAGTCTCTACCAGCACTGCGTGCGCGCCATTCTCCACGGCCTGCGCTTCGGCGCGCATGGCCTGCCGCTGATGGGCTCGGGTGACTGGAACGACGGCATGAACCTGGTGGGCATTCAGGGCCGGGGCGAGAGCATCTGGTTGGGCTTCTTCCTCCATGAGGTCCTGATGCGCTTCAGCGAGGTCGCAAGCCAACAAGGAGACGCGGCCTTCGTCGAGCGGTGCCGCGGCGAGGCGGCGCAGGTGCGCGAAAACCTCGATCAGCACGGTTGGGACGGCGGCTGGTATCGGCGTGCCTACTTCGATGACGGTCTGCCGCTGGGATCCGCGGTCAATCCCGAATGCCGGATCGACTCCATTGCGCAAAGCTGGTCAGTGCTGTCCGGGGCCGGCGATCCGCAGCGCGCCCGGCTGGGCATGGAAGCCTTGGACGCGCGCCTGGTGCGTCGCGACCTGGGGCTCATCCAATTGCTGGACCCGCCCTTCGACACCTCCGCGCTGGACCCTGGCTATATCAAAGGCTATGTCCCCGGCGTGCGGGAAAATGGCGGGCAATACACCCATGCGGCCATCTGGGCGGCCATGGCCTTCGCGGCCCAGGGCGACCGTGCGCGGACCTGGGAGTTATTCTCGATGATCAATCCGATCAATCATGGACGCTCACCGGACGCCATTGCGACCTACAAGGTGGAACCCTATGTGGTTGCGGCCGATGTCTATGCGGTTTCACCCCATGGCGGCCGCGGCGGCTGGACCTGGTATACCGGCTCGGCGGGCTGGATGTACCGCCTGATCCTTGAGTCCATCCTGGGGCTGCGGCTGGACGTCGACACGCTGCATCTCAAGCCCTGCATCCCCGCGGATTGGACCGGATTCACGCTGCACTACCGCTACCGCGAGACCCTCTACCACATTGTCGTGACCCAACTTCCCGCCGGGCAGGGCGAGCCGGGCGTGACCGTCGATGGCATGGCGCGTGACGACCTGAGCATTGCGTTGGTCGACGACCGCCGGGACCATGCGGTCGAGGTGCGGGTGCGCCTTGAGGAGGGTGCCGGCCCGCAGTGAGTGGTCCGCGCAACGGACCGATCGCGTCAAAGCGCACCACGCCTGAAACGCTTGTAGAGTCCTACGCCATAGTCTAAACCATCAGCGGAGGGGGCATCCTGGTCACAACTCCAAGGCGGGCCCTGACCAGAGCCCCCCCGCGGCGAGAAGCCGATCTCCTCGGCGTCTCCAACGTGCGGGCTGGCCCGCTCCAGGCGCTCTACGACATTCATCGCCAGGCGCTGGAAACCGGCCGCCTCGTAGACACATTGATCTGTGGAATACGACCCGGCCCTCACGGCGTACCGGCTGGCCGGGTCAACAGCGCGCCCTTGCTCCGCACTCAACCCGGCTTACGCTGAATGAAGCTGGCGACCCAGATCAGCAGCGCGGCCCCGAGCAGAGCGGTGACGACGCTGCCGACGAGCCATACAAAGCTGGCTAAGTCCCCGGCCAGAGAAACTAAAGTACCGCCCAGCGCGCCGCCGACCATGCCGAGTATGACGTCTCCGATCATGCCGAAGGGCGGCTCCCCGCCGATCAGTTTACGAGCAGCCACACCGGCGAACGCGCCGATCACGATCCAGATCAAGATTGTCCAAGAGAACATGGAACCATCCTCCGTAGGTGAAAAAAGAGGCCCGACAACGGGCCGGCCGGTGGGTACACCACAGTCACTGTCGGCGACGCTTGCGCGGCCGTCGCCACCTCGGCGTCGGCCTCCTTAACGAGGTGATACCCGCCCCGATGCGGCTGACCGGGCGTATCATCAGCAGATTGCTACACAGGTGCATGTCGAACTGATGCCAGGTACTATGGACCGGAGCCATCTTGTCCATTCTGATGCCTTGGTCCACGACGCAAAGAGACGGTACCATGACCACTGCCTATCGACAGGATTTTTATGCCTGGACCCAGGAGCAGGCTGCCTTGATGCGGGCCGGCAAGCTATCCGATATCGACTGGGCACTGGTCGCGGAGGAGATCGACGATATGGGCAAGAGCGAGAAAAGGGCCATGGAAAGCCGTTTGGAGGTCTTGTTGATGCACCTGCTCAAATGGCAGATACAGCAAGATCGACGCTCAAAGAGTTGGCAGAGAACGATAAAAGATCAAAGGCGTCGTTTAGGTAAACTCTTGCAGGAGAATCCCAGTCTCAAATCGGTGCTGGCGGAGTCCATCGCCGATGTTTACCCGTCCGCTGTCATCGCCGCAGCGAATGAAACAGGGCTGGACGAGGAGCATTTTCCTGAGACTTCTCCTTATACAGACAAGCAGATATTCGACCCAGACTTTTTGCCGGACTAAGGAACTGTTCACTAATAAGCTAAACAAGCGACCCTTACTCGTGTCTCAGCGCCTGAATCGGATCCATCCGCGCCGCCCGCCGGGCCGGAAAGTAACCAAATAGCACGCCAATGGCGGCCGAGAACAGGAAGGACAGCAGATTGATCGTCGGATTACTGGCCCTTGGCGGCGAGGAAAGGAGCGCAGCAGGTTACGCCGGATCGAGCGTAGTGCGAGCACCAGTGTCGTGCGCCACATCAGTGTCTCGCCTCCAGTGGCGTTGGCGCGGGTGGCGGCAGGTCCAGGCCGACCGGGTGCGGATTGGGTGCTTCGCTGTCGATCCGGCCGTCGACAAAGCGCACCAGACGCCGCGCATAGGCGGCCATGTCGGGCTCGTGAGTGACCATGAGGACGGTGCGCAGGCGGATCAGCGAGGTGCCGGCCGCCACCGCAACCGCGCCGCCGTCGCCCCCCCTGCGGCAGCACCCAGACCTGGCGGGCCGCAGCGACACTGGCGCTCAGCGCGGCCGACTTGCGTGCCGTCCTCGCCGGCCGCGGGGGATCAGGCTGGAGACGATGCCGCCGCCGGCCGCGGCGGTTCGTGTGCTGCGCCGATGCCGCGGCGTCGAGAGTCGGCCAGAGCGCGGCTGCCGCGACATCCCGTAATGCCCGGGCCTCCCGCAGGGCCGCCTGCGCTTCTTGTACGCTGGTGTTCGGTTGGGTCGGCGGCTTGCCGCTATACTGTGGCTGGACGCGAGAACGCTTTGCCGTACGCACGGCGTTGGTCTCACTCGCGGCGATCAGCATATGATGCGTGCTGACCGATGGGGCGGTCTGTGCGGCGGGGCACTGTGAGCACCGCGCGGCGCCCCCAAATCGACCCCATCCCGAAGCACTTTGCAGGTTGCTCCACTTCATGACGTCCGGCCCTCCAAGCCCACGCAGTAACCGCTTGCTCGCCGTGCTGTCCCCTGCCGTCCTCGAGCGACTGGTGCCCCGCCTGGAACTGGTCGCACTGCCGCTGGGTGAGGCCTTGTACGAATCCGGGGGCCGGTTGAGTCACGTCTATTTCCCCACCGATGCCATCGTGTCCCTGTTGAACGTCATGGAGAACGGCGCGTCGGCCGAGATCGCCGTCATCGGCAACGACGGTCTCGTCGGCATTGCCCTGTTCCTGGGTAGCGAGACCATGCCGAATCGGGCCGTGGTGCAGAGTGCGGGCCAGGCTTATCGGCTGAAGGCGTCCGTGTTCAAGCAGGAGTTCAACAGCTCCGGGGCCTTCCAGCGCCTGTTGCTGCGCTACACCTCGGCCCTGTTGACCCAAATGGCGCAGACCGCGGTGTGCAATCGGCACCATACGGTGGACCAGCAACTGTGTCGCTGGCTGCTCCTGTGTCTCGACCGGTTACCCTCGAACGAACTGACGATGACCCAGGAGTTGATCGCCAACATGCTCGGGGTGCGGCGCGAGGGCGTGAACGACGCCGCCGGCAAGTTGCAGAGTGCCGGCTTGATTGAATACAGCCGAGGTCATATCCGCATGGTGGATCGGCCGGGTCTGGAGGCGCGGGTGTGCGAATGCTACGAGGTGGTCCGAAAGGAATTTGCCCGCCTGCTCCCCGACGCCACCGCGGAATGACGGGGCCGTGAACGGTCGCGCGGCAACCTTGATCGTCGCCACCGGCTAAAGCCTCGACCTCCGGTTGTGAC
>NZ_CAIZIZ010000072.1 GCF_903933125.1 uncultured Lamprocystis sp.
ATGCCATCCGCAGCTTATAGGGACATGGAATCTCTCGATCAGGCGCTTAGCGATATCCTAGGTTCGGTAGGCGAAAAGTACAGTATCCAATTCGCTCATTGCTGATAGAGGGCTACAGATATTTCACTTGAAGTACTTACTACAGTTTCGATGCCCTCGGAAACACGAGCGAAATTGTTGATGAGTTTGGGAATCCGGAGAATCGTTACGTCTATGTTCCGTTCGGTGCGCTGATTTACCAAGTTGAATCTACAGCCAACGCCAATAGGTATGTCGGTGAATACGGCGTGAGGTCTGAGGGTTCTGCAATGTTGTTTATGCGAGCTCGGTACTTTGACGCTATCGCCGGTCGCTTCATAACAGGCGACCCATCCGGCTATTCTGATGGATCACCAAATTTGTACCAGTACGTAAGAAATTCACCAATGTCCGCGATAGATCCATCTGGATTCCATATGGAATTTGCCCCGGGCGAGGCGGGTCACACCCATTGTTCCAATGGCGGGTATTCCTTTACAGATTACAATCCTATTTATCGGAACGATCCAACATTTCCTTTTGGCTGTACTGTCGCACACGAAAGAGTACACCAGATGCTCTGCGATTCCGGATTGGGGTCTGGTATGTCGGGCGATTGTCAAGAGGCAGCAGCCTATGCTGCTTCCGCGAAATGTTCAGGCTCAAGCAGTGAGCAGGCTGTAGCAGACGAATATGCAAGGAAGTGTCAAGGAACCCCGCCAGCTCCGCCGACACCTCCACCATGTCCGATCAAGACTGGCTCATCGAGTAGGGATTTCTTGGACATATCCAACAACTCTGACGGCTGCAACGACGGCGGTTCAGGCCCATCACAACCCACCCGTCCTGTCGACCCCAATGATCTTATTGGCCCCGCTGGCTACGGCCCGCAACACTACGTCGAAGCCACGGAGTTATTACCCTACCGCATCAACTTCGAAAACGACGCTGCCGCCACCGCGCCGGCCCACCATGTCATGATCAGCAACCCGCTGGCCGCCAACTTCGATTGGTCCACCTTTGAGCTGACCGAGATCGGCTTCGGTGACCACCTGATCGCGGTACCGCCCGGCACCCAGCACTTCACCACGACGGCGCGGATGTCCTTCAACGGCGTGACCTTCGAGGTGCAGATCGAGGCCGGCATCCGCCCGACTACCGGCGAGGTCTATGCACGCTTCCAGTCGCTCGACCCGCTCACCGGTCTGCCGCCCCCGGTGGACGTGGGCTTCCTTCCGCCCGAGGACGGCACCGGCCGCGGTCAGGGGCATGTCGCCTACCTGGTCCGCCCCAAGGCGGCCCTGACCACCGGCACCGCGATCCGCAACATCGCCCAGATCGTCTTCGACGGGCAGCCGCCGATCGCGACGAACCTGGTCGATCCGCACGACCCGTCCAAGGGCACGGACCCGAACAAGGAGGCACTGGTCACCCTGGACGCGGACCCGCCGACCAGCGCGGTGGATGCACTCCCCACGGTGAGTACCACGACCAGCGTCGCGGTCTCCTGGTCCGGGGCGGATGGCGCGGGCTCCGGCGTCGGCAGCTACGACCTCTTCGTTTCGGTGGACGGCGGGTCCTTCCAACCCTGGCTGGCCGCCACGGCGGCCTCCGCGGCGACCTACACCGCACGGAATGGCCAGCACCTCGCCTTCTACTCCGTCGCCCGCGATAACGCCGGCAATCGCGAGGCGACACCGGGCGCCGCCGAGGCGAGCACCCTGGTCGAACTCCCGAGCTATGTCCTCAGCGTCAGCCGGTTGGGCGCGGGGTCGGGGACCGTGACGTCCGATCCGGTCGGCATCTCCTGCGGCAGCGAATGCAGCGCGTCCTACACCAGCGGCACCCAGGTCAAGCTCACCGCGGGTGCGGACGCCGAGTCCAGCTTCGCCGTTTGGGGCGATGCGTGTTCCGGCACCGGGGACTGCGTTGTCGACATGACCGCCGTCAGGGGCGTCACGGCCACCTTCGACTCGAACAATCTTTGTCAGGCCGGCGCTTTGATCCTCAACGCGACCAGTTTCAGCCCTGGTATCCATCGCCGGGCTTCCGGAAACAGCCTCACCACCACCGGTGCCGTGCAGGTGCTGGCGGGTGCCAATGTCACCTTCCGCGCCCCCGTGCAGCGCTTCGGCCCGGGCTTCCGGGTCGCCGCCGGTGCCCACTTCCAGGTCCGCGCCGAGGCGGTCACCTGCCCCGCGTCCGCCACCGTGCCGGCGGCGGCCAAGACTGCCCCCACACCGTTCCTGGCGGCGGAGCCCCTCGCTGCCCCGCTATCCATTGCCCGCGCGGATGACCTGCCCGCCTGGCTCCAGGAACAACTCAGCGCTCACGGCGTCGACCGCGCCGCCATCGGCCAGGCCCTGCTCGATCCTCAGGGCCAGTGGTTACTGCTCGAGACCGCGCAGGCGGTCGACCGCGCGGACGGTAACGGCACCAGCGACATCTACCGCCTCGACCTCCCCGCCGGGATCCTCACGCTGCTCAGTCGCACCCCGCGGGGCCGAGCCGGCAACGGCCCCAGCCGTTATCCCGCCGCGGATGCACTGGGCGACTGGGTCGTGTTCCAGAGCGACGCCGACGATCTGGTCGCGGACGACACGAATGGCGCTACCGACATCTTCCTGCACGAGGTCCCTTTTGGTGCGACCCGGCGCCTCACCCTGAGCACCGATCAGTCCTCGGCCCACCCCGCGCTCGGTGCCGCCGGCCAGGATCTGCTTTATGACCAACCGGACGCAAACGGCAAGCGGCAGGTTCTGGCCGATCGTCTGTGGGGCGCAGCCATGCCGGAAACCCTCAGTCTGGCCCAGGATCCCGACGGCGCGCCCCTGGACAATCACCACCCGGCGATCAGCGCCGATGGCCGCTTTGTCGCTTACCTGGAAACGCGCCCAACCTCCGGCGTGGTAGCTTGCCAAGTACACCTCTACGACCGCGACCACCGCCGGGGCCAGCGCCAAAGCTGCCCTGCGGCACTCGCTGCCGCCAGCGAAGACGCGCGCCCGCGCTTCAGCACGGATGACACTCAGGTGGCGTGGGATCTTCCCGGTCTGAGTGACCCGGTCGTCGTACCCAATCCGCTGCGGGACCTGCCAGCCGCACCTTGACGACCCCCGCCCCCCGGCGAACGCGCCGGGGGCATCCAGAATTCCTGGGGTTGACGCTGGTTCTCCGCTTTACGGAGCGGGTCCATGGTCTTTTCAGTGACCTGCGGGGGTTAGTGACTTACGCGACCGGTCATTCCCAGGCCTTGGCCGCCTTCCCGATCAAAGTCATGGCGTTGCATACTCGCCGCTACCCCATCGCCCGTGTGGTGGACTTTGAAGCGTGTCGCCCAACCCCTCATAATCTGCGAATTGCGGGGCATGGTCCTACCCACCGGAGCTGAGGAATCGTGCCAATGTCATTTCATTAATGCTTAGCTCTTATAAACTTTCTGTGTCTCTCACGCTGCACCTGTCCCCGGCGCTGACGGCCGTCTCCGGGCCGATGTGCAACGATGTGCAACGATGTGCAACCGAGGTGGTTTTGCCATGGCTGCCCACAGAATCGTCGGGCCATAGCCAAACCAGAACCCGCAAACTATACTTGACACAGTTTGCCGAATCGCGCCGCTGCCGAACCCTTTCGGCTGCCATGGCTCTATAAGACGCTTTCTAACTGGAGTATGACGTTCACTGACTTCCAAGAACCTCCCGCAGAAGGGAGTCGGATCCACCGACATCCCGTCATCATTGGTGACAGGCATTCACCCTTGGCGCAACCTCATGAGGACACTTCGATGACCCAAGACGCAGATGTTTTCAACCGGAACAGCTTTTGCAGAAGAACCGCTGCAGCCGTGATGATCACGGCTGTCGCGACAATCCCCGGTTTACTCCAGGCCGCGGACGCCTTCCGGATCAGCGATAGCGGAAACATCGGCATAGGTATCGACACGCCGGTCCGTCAGCTTCACCTCCAGGGTCCAAACGCGACATTTCGCATGGACCGAAACATCGACAGCAGCGCTTTTATTCTGGTCCGCACGGCCGCTGCCAATTTCAACGATATCTGGAAGGGCTTTGTGGTCGGCGTTAACGCCTCCGCTCGTAATAACGGCGAATTGATTATCAACGACTTGGGAAGCGCCGTGAGTGGTGCGGGCAGTCGTCGGATGACAATCAAGACCAACGGCGATGTGAATTTCCCGCGCAATCTGACCGCGTTGTCGATCAACGCAACCAGCTCGATTCGTTACAAGACCGACGTTGAAACGATCACCGAGGCGAACCGTTCACTCGACAAACTGCGGGGGGTGCGATTCAAATGGAAAGAGAATGGCCTTCCATCCATTGGGCTCATCGCCGAAGAAGTTGCGCAGGTCTTTCCCGAGGTGGTTCAGCGCAATGTCGAGAATGGTGAGGTCGATGCGATAAACTACGCGGCCCTCACCGGCGTACTGGTCGAAGCACTCAAGGAGCAACAGGCGCAACTGACGGCACAGCAGAAGGAACTTGCCGCGTACAAAGTGGCTGCCGCGACCAATCAAGCCAGGGTTTCCAAACTTGAAAGCAGAGTTGCTAAGTTCGAGACCCTCCAGGCCCGCTTGACCGACTTGGAGGGGCGCTTAGGTCCAATCCAACTCCAACTCACTGAAAACCAGAAACCATAAGTCGCTTCCGTACGGATGTTGACATCGCCGGTGGATCGAGCATTGACTTCCAAGTATTTGACTGGAGGCCATTGATCACCTTTTTGATACCGCTTACTGTCTCCCCCGGCCTCGTGGGGGAGCACCCACTACGAGTCCGCTTCAATGGGGTTGAGCCCCATGATTTGAATGCCTTGATCGTGCCAGCCGCGACCGGCAATCGCGGGGTGAGGGTCCGCACGGCGGACCCTGGGGGACCACGAAACCAACCCGTCAGGCCCGCGGGCGGCCGCGGCGCGGCGGCACGGAGCGCCGCGCGAGGCCGCTCAGGCGGTCGCGGCCAACTGCGCGAGCACGCGCTCCCAGTCTGGGCGGGACATGACCACCTGATCCTGCTCCGCAAGCGAGTTGACGTCATTCCCCCTCCGCCCAAATGGTGCGGCGCACCAGCGCCAGGCAGTCGGAGAAGGTCGCCTGCGGCTTGAGGTACCAGGCGGTCGAGCGC
>NZ_CAIZIZ010000073.1 GCF_903933125.1 uncultured Lamprocystis sp.
CGATGCGGTCCCGCGGCGACTGCGAACGCTGCCCGGCCCCATCGCGGCGGGACGCCGCTCCCACGGGGTCGCTGCGCGACTTTCACGATAAAGACAGTGGATCAGGCTTCTTTCACTCGGACGCCAGATCGACCAGCCACCGGCGCGCCGCGGCGAGATCGAACACCAGTCCCGGACGGGGCGCCGCCGGGTCCAGATAGTGTACCAGATTCATCCCCTCACCGATGGCCGGCCAGGGCGGCGGCGGATGCTGGAACCGGCCGCGGCGGTCGCGCATATGACGGCGGTCGCTGGCAAAGGACGCCCGAAAGGCTTCGGCTGAAATCACGCGCAGCCGCGGCGCATAGATCGCCGGCAGCCGATCAGCCAGCGCAAAGGTCTCATCCAGCCAGGTGATGCCCGGACTGGGCAGCGGCAGCCGGCTATCCTGATCCCACACCCGGCCCTGACCATCCACCACCACCACATGATAATCCCAGGCGATCAACCGCCCCGGCGCCGCCGCGCGCTGGTGCAGCAGCGGACAGCGCCCGGCCCGACTGACCAGGAAGACGACATGACGCGCGCCGGGTCCCAGCGCCGGGTCGGCGCACAGCCACCAGGCGTTCTCTTCGCAGTAGAACGGCTGGTAACGCAGCCCCGGTCCTTGATCCACGGCAGCCCCCCCGCATCAACCAGGAAAAACTAATTCATAACCCGCAAGGCCATGGTAGCGAGAACTGACTCATCAGCATTCCATCAGGAGAGAACCGCACCGCAGCGATCCGCGATCCGTCGTCCAAGGGCAAAGAAATCCTTATAGGCATTGCGCACTGCCTCGCCGTGGGCACCGATGGCTCCATCCGCGGGTTTTAGTGCGAACACGGGCTTGCGCGCCTCCATCGCCATCGGCATCAGGCTGCGGTAGTGCTTCAGCATCGCCATCAAGCTCGCGCAGGACGCTGAGCAAGTCGCCGTATAGGGTCTGGTCATTGAGGATCTCGGCATCCAGCGAATCTCCTCCCACGCGCAGAAATTGGATGTAGGCACCTGGCAGCCACGCACGAACGTCGAGCCCGAATAAGAGGATTCCACCATGCGTCGGGCATCCATGCGAGAGATCGAAGAAGCGCAAGGAGGCGAGCTGGTGCTCGACCGAGCGGTTGTTTTCCGCGATCACTTCCGGGGCAACTGCCTGTAGCCGGTAGTCGATCAGGAACAGCGGCTGCGATAGATCCGCCAGTTGGCTTCCCAAACAGGGCTGGGCATCGAATGTCTTCGCATGGGAGACTCTGCGCTCGATGACAGTGAACTCGACTCGGTCCGCCTCGTGTTCGGCGATCACGGCGTAAAGCTCTTGCTCGGTCATAGTCAGCTCGGTGTGTTGGATCGCGCCAGTCGCTCAGCTAAGCCGTAGTTTACGCTGGTCTCGCCTACTCTTTCTCGAACCCCTGACTCGTAAACTTCAGCGTCCGGCAGTTCTCGGTGACCGTGCGCACCACATGGTCCGAGGCGCCGGCCGGGATCTCGGCCTCGACCTCGATGGTGACCGTGACCCTGGTTCCGACCAGGCCGGCGAGGTGCGCGATGACCTCCTCGGCAATGCGGCCGGCATCGCGGCCGACCCGGGTGGCGTCGAGCACGGCCGTGCCGTGGAAGCGCTTGGGTTTCGCCGCCGCGGGTTGGGGGTGGGGCGACGGGGTCAGGCCAGGTTCGATCACCCCCGTAGCGCCAGTGGTCGTGCCGCTACCGCCCTCTGCGAAGGCCCCAGGCAATGGACCAGGATCAGGAGCGACGACCACCCGCTCGGCATCCAGTTGCCGACGCGCCACGTCCGACTTCACCACCAGCCCCGGTGCATGGGCATCGATCAGCGTCACCATCTGTCCGCCGCGCAAGCCCTGGTAGCGGCCCGCGGCCAGCAGTTCCAAATTTGGGTGGCCGCCGCCAACAGCGTGTCGGCAGCGAGGCCGATGGTGGATGCGCTGCGCTTATCCACCCTACGAAACCGGC
>NZ_CAIZIZ010000074.1 GCF_903933125.1 uncultured Lamprocystis sp.
CGGAAAAGGGGGCTTGATCATTAATCCGGCCAGACCCAAGCCGGCCCGCGTCGCGGCCGGGGGCCCAAAGGTAGGATCGGCCCACCGCCGCGACGGGCTGCCCCAACGACCGGGTGGCCGGAATGATGATCAAGGCCTGCGCGCGCACAACAGACCGGAGGTCGAGGCTTCAGCCGGACGCGGCACCGCCGCCCGCTAAAGCGTCGGCCTCCAGTTGCGTCGCTCGAATCCCCGGAGGTTGAGTCCGCGTGGTACGAAGTTCTTCGGAAATCGTCTTAACCGACGTGAAGGGGCGACTAAAGTCGCCCCTACAGTCGCCCCTACAGTCGCCCCTACAGTCGCCCCTAGGAACTTACAGGCATGCGCGGTCGGGGCCTTTGTTCCCGATCATCGCGTGAGGCCGCTGCCACGCACGCACCTCAGGTCGCGGGGTGCGGGGGAGAGTCTTCCGTGGCCGTTCGCCGCGGCTGAACCTTGAACCCGTCATCCAGTTCCAACCGTGCATCGAACCGATGGCCTTGATCATCGCTGAAACCCTTGATCAGACGCGTGCGCCGGTCGCGGATCAAAGCGGCGATCTGCACGTCGGTCAGCCGCTTGCCGGAGACCTCGCGCAGCACCGCGAAGTCACAGCCGGCCCGATAACGGTCGCAACCGAAGCCCCGGTGGCCCTGAATGATCCGACCCTGACCGCATTTGGGGCAGGCCAACCCGATCAGGGCCGGCGCCTCAGCCGCGGGGACCGGCACCGCTGCATCGATACCGCTCGCAGGCGCTTGCGCTGGTGCCGGGGGCTCCGCAGCCGGGGTCGATGCCGATGCGGGTCCAAATTCGAACGCGACCTTGCCGTCTTCACCCAGCCGCAGCATGGCGCTGAAGGCTTTGCCGCCCTTGGATTGAAATCCATCGAGCGGGCCGATCCGGGTACCCGCAACCAACTGGCGCACCTGCTCTTTGCTCAGTTTCAATCCGGCGATGGTCTTCCACACCGTGAAAGTGCAACCCTCCCGATAGCGACTGCACCCGAAGGCCCGGGCGGTCTCCTGGATCTCGCCCTGCTTGCACAGCGGGCAAGACCCCAGCCCAGCCGCCCGCGGCGGGGCCGACTTGCGGCCGCCGCGAGCCGCCGTGCCCGACCGCCCGCCCTGGGCTCGGGCCGCCTGCGCCGTCGCCACCTGTTCCGGGCTAAAGGCCGGCCCCGCCCAGACCTTGGGGATCAGGTCGCGGACCAGGTCGACGATCCCCTGATAGAACGCGGCCACCGGCCGACGGCCCTCCTCCACCTCGCGCAACTGCTGCTCCCAGGCCGCGGTCAACTCCGGACTCTTGAGCGGCAGGGCGACCCGCTCGATCAGCACCCGGCCCTTCTCGGTGGCGCGCAACAGCTTGCGCTGGCGCTCCACATAGCCGGTACGGATGAGCTTCTCGATCATTTCGGCGCGGGTCGCCGGGGTACCGAGCCCGGATGCCTTCATCGCCTGGGCCAGATCCCGATCCTCGATGGTCCGCCCGGCATTCTTCATGGCCGCCAGCAAGGTCGCGTCGGTGTAGGGTCGGGGCGGGCTGGTTTCGCGCTCGCAGACCTCGAGCCGATCCACATGCACCGTCTGACCGACCGTGAGCGGCGGCAGGGTCTGATCCTCGGCGGGCGCGTCCCCGGCATCCGCGGTGCCCTGCTCGCCGGACGTGGCCAGACCCGATCCGGCGACCGGCCCCGCGGCCGGTGCACCCGCACCGGCGGCGACCGTCCAACCGGGATCCATCACCCGCGCCCCGCGGGCAACAAAATCGGCCCCGCCAATATCGAGCCGGACGCGGGTCTCCTCCACCACCTGATCGGGCAAAAAGACACAGACGAACCGCGTCTGCACCAGGTCGTAGACCCGCCGCAGCGGACCGTCCAAGCCCGCGGGCACCCGCCGGCCGGTGGGCAGGATGGCGTGGTGATCGGTCAGCTTGGTCTGATCCACATAAGCGCGGCCCAGCCGGTGACCGGCCTGGAGCCGGGCGAGCGCGACCGGGGCCTGGGGATGGTCGAGCCCCTGCAGGATCCCCGGCAGTTGATCCACCAGGTCCTCGCCGATATGACGACTCTCAGTCCGCGGATAGCTGATAAGCTTATGCGTCTCATAGAGCGCCTGGGCGAGTTCCAGAACCTGCGCGGCAGTGAACCCGAACCGCCGGTTGGCATCCCGCTGGAGCGTCGTCAGGTCATAGAGCGGCGGCGGGCGGTTGTGCTGAATCTGTTGTTCCAGTTCAACCACCGTTCCCGTCCGGTGGGGCGCCAGTGCCTGATGCAGGCGCTCCGCATCCGCTTTCTTGTCGATCCGCGTCTGCCCGCCCTTGCTGTAGCGGGCACGAAAACCCTCGGCCAAGTGCGCCACCAACTCGTAGAAAAAGACTTTCTGAAAGCGCGCGATCTCGGCGTCCCGCGTGCAGATCATCGCCAAGGTCGGGGTCTGAACCCGGCCGATGGTGCACAGCACCCGGTTGTGCACCGTGTAGGCGCGGGTCAGATTCATCCCCATCAGCCAGTCGGCCTGCGACCGAGCCCGCGCCGCGCGCGCCAGATCGTCATAGGCGCTGCCGGGTCGCAGTGACCGCAAGCCCGCCCGGATCGCCTCATCGGTCAGACTCGACACCCACAGCCGATCAAACGGCTTGCGGCAATGCGCGTGCTCATAGATCAGCCGGAAAATATGTTCGCCCTCGCGGCCGGCATCCGTGGCACACACCAGACGCGCATTGGCCGGGTCGTTGATCAACCCCTTGACGATCTTGAACTGCACCGCCGTCTTGGGCGCGAGCTTCAGCCGCCAGTGCTCCGGGATCATCGGCAGTTGGCCCGCGGACCAGCGCCCTTTCCACAGCGGGCCATAATCGTCCGGCTCCGCCAGATGAACCAGATGCCCCAGCGCCCAGGTCACGCAGTAGCCGTTGCCCTCCAGAAACCCCTGGCCCTTGCGGTTGGCGCCCAACACCCGGGCGATATCCCGTGCCACGCTGGGCTTCTCGGCGATGATGACGGTACTCATGGTACGGATTGACAGAACTTGCCGGACAATTGATAAGCTAGTGTCCATCGATCGCCGATCATGGGACCATGGGAACCGTGAGCCGAACCACCCAAACCCGGCCGGAGGCCATTATGCGTCGCTATCTCCGTCATCCGACCGATTGTCCAGTCGACATCGGCCTGAGCGATGTCGTGCGCGACCGCGAATACCTGCGCAACATCAGCCGCGGCGGTCTGTGTTTCATCTCGACGATACCCATCGACGCGGGCGCCGCGATCCACATCGAGATCCCGATCGTGGAACCAGTCTTTGAGACCGACGGCATTGTCGCCTGGTGCCAGCCGATCACCGACGGCTTCGAGGTCGGAGTCCGCTTCGCGGACCGGGACCAGAACCAGCAGCGCGTGGTGGAGCAGGTCTGTCAGATCGAACAGTTCAAGCGCGAAATCTGGATCCGCGACGGCCGGGAGCTGTCCGGGGAGGAGGCGGCGCTGGAATGGATCCATCGGCACCAGGCGGAGTTGACGGTCTGATCACAGGTCAGTGCTGGTCGTCTGCCCCGCCGGACCCGCGATGCGAGGCGAAGGCCATCTTGTCCAGCACCCCCATCATCACCGCCGACACCACGAACGTCAGATGGATGATCACGTACCACATCAATTTATCGTTCGGGATCTGCGGAATATTGACAAACGCCTGCAACAGATGAATCGACGAGATCGCTACGATGGACGCGGCCACCTTCAGCTTCAGCGTCCCGGCATCGAGCTTGCCCAGCCAGTCCAGCTTGTCGTCGCCCTCTTCGACGTTCAGCCGTGACACGAAATTTTCGTAGCCCGAGAACATCACCATCACCACCAGGCTGGCGACCAGACTCAAGTCGATCATCGCCAGCACGACCAGGATCATGTTCGCCTCGGACATCTCCAGGATATGGCTGAGCAGATGCCAGAGTTCCTGGAAAAATTTCACGCCGAGAACCAACAGGGTCAACGAGAGCCCCAGATAGATCGGGGCGAGCAGCCAGCGGCTCCCATACAATAATCGTTCGACCAGACGTTCCACAGTAAGCAACTCCAGAGGTTTCGATGCGCACCCCGCCCGGCAATCAAGCGCTGTCGGCGGGGTGGCCAAGACGGACGCTAGTTTCCCCGGTGCGGCGGGGGGCGTCAACGTGGCCCACACGTACCCGGCCGATGCCAGCGTCTTGTGGGATGGATAAGCGCAGCGGGCCTTGATCGTAATCCCGGCCAGCGGTCTGCGTAGTCAGGGCTTCCAGCCCTGACGGTGTCAGGCCAGGATGGCCTGACTACGCACCCGGCGAGCCCAAGTGGCCGGAACCTTGATCGAGGCTGCGCAGCGTATCCACCATCAGCCTCGCTGCCGGTTGGGGCGCGCCGCACAACAGACCGGAGGTCGAGGCTTCAGCCGGACGGCGCACCGCCGCCCGCTAAAGCGTCGGCCTCCAGTTGCGGCGCCCGAATCAGCGGAGGTTGAGCCCGCGTGGTCCGAAGTTCTTCGGAAATCACCTTAGGCGGACGCCGCTACGCGCACCGCGTTCTACGGATGAATCGTCGGGCAAGACAAGTATGCCCCGGATACTTGCGCAAGATCAGTGAATCGGTGACGGATTCGTTGCATGATCGTCCGGGCGCTCCGGCACGCCGCGAGCCCGTAATCTTGGGCGCGTCGACAGACTCCGAACCATAAGACGAGGGGAACCACCATGCATGTTCTACCCGGCATCTTGCTCAGCCTGGCACTGATGTCCGTCGCACTCGCGCCTGCCCAGGCCAGCACGAACTGGCCGACGCCGCCGACCGTGGTCGACACCAACCCGCAGGTGTCCGGCCCCCTGACCGGCGGCACCGCCGATCACCGCAAGTTCGAGATTTTGCAGAAGCCATTCGCCTCAGGTCCGGAGGTCACCAAGGCGTGCCTGAGTTGCCATACCGAGACCGGCAAGCACTTCATGAAGAATATTCACTGGACCTGGGACTACAAGGATCCGGTGACCAACCAGCAACTGGGCAAGAAGTACCTGATCAACAACTTCTGCACCAATGCCCGCGGCAACGAGGGCATGTGCGCCCAGTGCCACGCCGGCTACGGCTGGAAGGACGAGAGCTTCGATTTCACCAACGAAGGCAACATCGACTGCCTGGTCTGCCACGACCAGACCGGCACCTATTACAAGACACCCAACAGCACCGGTAACGCGGCCTGCTCGGTGATGTTCGAGGGCAAGCCGGCCATTGATCTGAGTTTTATCTCACAGCGCGTGGGCCTGCCGGAGCGCGCCAATTGCGGTGCCTGCCACTTCAACGGCGGCGGCGGCGACAACGTCAAGCATGGCGATCTCTCGTCCGCGCTCAAGAGCCCATCGCGTGCGCTGGACGTGCATATGTCGCCCCAGGGTCTGAACTTCGCATGCACCGCCTGCCATGTCACCAAGAATCATGTCTGGGCCGGCAGTCGCTACGACGTCATCGCCAAAGACCAGGAGGGCCAGGGTAAGCCCGGTCAGCGTCGCGACGTGGCCACCTGTGAATCCTGTCACGGGATCACCCCTCACCAGAGCGGCTCGATCGAACACCGCAAACTCAACCATCATGTCGCCTCGGTCGCCTGTCAGACCTGCCACATCCCCGCCTTTGCCCGCGGCGGCGTGGCGACCATGGTCGACTGGGACTGGCGCACCGCGGGCAAGACCAAGGACGGCGAAGGTTACCATGAGCACGGCTACACCCAGGGCAACGGCCAGGAGCGCTACACCTACAAGTCGATCAAGGGCAACTTCACCTACGCCGAAAACGTCGTTCCCGAGTACGCCTGGTTCAACGGCCAGATGCACTACACCACCATCGACACACGCTTCGATACCAACGCTCAGCCCATCGCCATCAACGCCTTCGACGGCAGTCGCGACGACATTCGCTCGCGCATCTGGCCCTTCAAGCGGATGCATACCTGGTTACCCTTCGATACCGGTAACGGTACCCTGGTCTATACGCACCTGTGGGGTGACGACAACGAGGCCTACTGGGGCAACTACGACATGGGTAAGTCGATCGCCCGCGGCATGAAGGACTTCGGGCTACCCTACTCCGGCCAGTTCGGTTTCGTGGAGACCACCTCCTTCTGGCCCATCACCCACATGGTCGCCCCCAAGGAGGACGCGCTGGCCTGTCGCGAGTGCCACTCCCAGAATGGCCGTCTGGCCACGGTGGAGGGCGTCTATCTGCCTGGACGGGATCGCAACTATTGGCTGGATTTGGCCGGCGTCCTACTGGTGTCGGGCACGATCGGCGGGATCCTGGCTCACGGCCTGATGCGCCGCCTGCTTCGCAAACACCACAAGGGGGAGAATCACTGATGGCCACGCGCCGCGTCCTGATTTTTTCGATTTTCGAGCGTTTCTGGCACTGGACCCAGATGGCCCTGATCATGACGATGCTGATCACCGGGTTTGCCATTCACGGGCTTTACGTATCGATGCCTTTCGACACGGCCGTGACCCTGCATACGCTGGCCGCCCTGGCACTGCTGGCCCTGTGGATTCTCTCCACCTTCTGGTTGTTCACGACCGGAAACTGGAAACACTACATGCCCACCGCGGAGGGGCTGGGCCAGGTACTGCGCTTTTATTCCTACGGGATCTTCCAGGGCGAGCGCCATCCTTACCGGAAGGCGTATTGGCGCAAGCACAACCCGCTTCAAGCCATCGCGTACCTGGCGCTCAAGCTGGTGCTGTTCCCAGCCATCTGGGTCTCGGGGCTGATCTATCTGTTCTACTTCGCCTGGGGCGACGTCCCCTTCGCGGCGGCCGGGCTGGGGTGGGTCGCCCTGATCCACACCGCCACGGCCTATGCCATCCTGACCTTCGTCGTCATCCATGTGTACATGCTGACCATCGGACATTCGTTCGCAGCGCATGTGGCCCCGATGCTGACCGGCTTCGACGAGGTCGATCTGACACCCGAGGAAGAGGCTTACCTGACCGCCGATGAGCCAAGCCATATCCGTTGAGCTTAGGCGATTCCCAGGAATAAGCATCCCAATTGCGCATGCTTGCGAGATCCGCAAGGGGTTTTAGGGGCGACTGAAGTCGCCCCTACATGCTGGTATATCTTTTCCCGGAAATCACCTTAGCCACCCAGGACACCCCCGTGGGAGCGGCCTCCGGCCGCGATGAGGACCATCGTGAACCCGCCACGACCCCGGCGTAGCCCTGTCGCGGCCGGAGGCCGCTCCCACGACAGACGCTCCTGTCCCGGCGGAAGCTGAAACTGAAGCCTTGGACGATTTCCGGGGAAGGATCGACCGGAGTTTGGGGGCGACTGAAGTCGCCCCTACAAGCTCAATAAGACCGCCGCACTTCCAGCACATCCGGGGTCTGCGCCAGCTTGGCGAGCAGGCGCTCCAGTTGCTCCATATCCCGCACCTCGACGGTGAACCGCATGGCCGCGGTGTCGGTGGTGCGCTCAGAGTGGGTGTTGACGCCGATCACGTCGACATCCGCATCGGCAAAGACCGATGAGACGTCGCGCAGCAGCCCCTTGCGGTCCGCCGCGATGACCAGAATGTCGACCGGATAAGCGGCGTCCGCGGGCTGGTGCGCCCAGCGCACCCGCACCAGTCGATCGGCCTCGTTCGGCGGGAGGTGGCGGACATTGGAGCAATCCCGCCGGTGAACGGTGACGCCGCGCCCGCGGGTGATGAACCCGACGATGGCGTCATAGGGCACCGGCTTGCAGCAGTTGGCGATCTGCGTCAACAGGTCGTCCACTCCCTCGACCACGACGTCCCCGGCACCGGCGCCCGACTTGGCGGGAGCGCGCGTGCGCGCCTCCGGTTCACGGCTCTCCCCCCGGCCCTCCCGCGACTCCCGACCGTCCTGAAGGCGCGGCTCGCCGACCTGGCGCGCGACCACACCCACCGCCAGATCGCCCCGCCCCAGGGCGGCCAGGACATCCTCGCCGCGCTTGAAATTGTTGCGGACGGCGAGTTGATCGATCTGGAGCTTCTCGACGATGCCCAGGCGCACCAGTTCCTTGTCCAGTGCGCTGCGCCCCAACTGCACGTGCAGATCATGGTCTTGCTGCTTGAACCACTGGCGCACCCGGTTGCGGGCCCGCGCGGTGGTGAGATATCCCTGGTGGGGGCTCAGCCAATCCCGACTGGGGGTCGCGTTCTTCTGGGTGAGGATCTCGACCGTCTCACCGCTGTTGAGCGTATAGCTCAAGGGGACGATCCGCCCGTTGACCCGGGCGCCGCGGCAGCGGTGACCGATCTCCGAGTGCACCGCATAGGCGAAATCCAGCGGCGTGGCGCCCTTCGGCAGTTCGATCACCTTGGCCTGGGGGGTAAGCACATAGATGTGGACCGGCTCGAACTCGGACTTGAAGCGCTCCAGGATATCAGTGGCGTCCTCGCCCTCACTCTTGAGTTCCAGGAAGTTGCGCATCCAGACGATGCGGCGTTGAAACTCCGCATCGTGGCCCTTCTTGGCCTCCTTGTAGGCCCAATGGGCAGCGACCCCCAGTTCGGCATGGCGGTGCATCTCATGGGTGCGGATCTGGATCTCCAGCGGCTTGTCGCCTGGGCCGATGACCGCGGTGTGCAGCGACTGGTAGAGGTTGCCCTTGGGGCTGGCGATGTAGTCGTCGAACTCCTTGGGAATGTGCCGCCAGAGTCCGTGGACCAGCCCCAGGGCGGCATAGCAGTCGGCGACCGTATCCACCAGCACGCGGACGGCGCGCAGATCGAAGATCTCACCCAGATCGACGCCCTTGCGCTGCATCTTGCGCCAGATGCTATAGATATGTTTCGCCCGGCCGGTGACTTCCCCCTTGATCCCGGCCTCCGCAAAGGTCTGTTGCAGGGTGGCGATGATGTCGCGGATGTACTGCTGGCGCTCCTCGCGCCGTTCGGCGATGGCGCGGACCAGGGCCGCATACTCCGCCGGCTCCAGATAGCGCAGGGCCAGGTCTTCCAGTTCCCATTTGACCTGCCACATGCCCAGCCGGTTGGCCAGCGGGGCATAAATGCGCTGGGTGTCGCGGCTGATCCGGGCGCGCCGCTCGGGCTCCAAATCCTTGATGGCGCGCATCAGGTGCAGCCGTTCCGCCAGTACCACCAATACCACCCGCACGTCCTCGGCGATGCCGAGCAGCAGGCGCCGCAGGTTCTCCTCGTGCTCCTGCTGGTCCTTGGCCGCGATGATCGACTCGACATTGGCGATCTGGCCGATGCGCGCCAGATCACCGACCATGCGGGCGATCCCCGGACCGAACCGATCGGCGAGCTTAGCCTCGGTCAGATCCCCCTGATCCATGCAGCCGTTGAGCAGGGCGGCGATCACGGTCTCGTGATCCATGCGCAACCGCGCCAGGATGTCCGCGGTGGACAGCACATGGCGCACATGGGTCTCGCCGGTCTCGATGCGGCGATCACCGCGACACCGGGTCAGGGCGGTGCAAGCCCCGGCGATCAGCTTGAGTTCTTCAGTTCCGTAGTTGCACGCGAGGTTGTCCAGCCAATGGCGGATCGCACCATCATCGCCGATGTCCGGCGCGGGCAGGTTGTAGACGGGTTTGACCATGGGGAAGCCTCCGGTTGCCAGCCACCATTTGCCATCACCTCAAGCCGCCTCAGTCCAACACATGACTGACCAGCCCATCCGCCAGCTTGGGCTCGAACCAGGTGGACTTGGGCGGCATCACCTCACCGGAGTCGGCGACCGCCATCAGATCCTCCATCCGGGTCGGATGCAGCGCGAAGGCGACGGCCATTTCGCCCGAGTCCACCCGCGCACGCAGCGGCGCCAGGCCGCGGATGCCGCCGACGAAGTCGATCCGCTCATCGCGCCGGGGATCGACGATGCCCAGCACGGGTTCGATCAGATTGTCCTGCAGCAGACTGACGTCCAGCCGGCCGACCGGATCATCATACGGGATGCGGGCCGGGTCCAGCGCGAGTCGGTACCAATGACCGCCCAGATACATGCCAAACACGCCCGGACACTCCGGATGCACCGGCCCCACCGCACCCTCGACGGCGAAGGGCACCGCCAGACGCTCCATCAGGGCGTCCGCAGTCAAGCCATGCAGATCACGCACCAGGCGGTTGTAAGCCAGAATCTGCATCTGATCATGCGGGAAGATCACCGAGAGAAAATAATTATAGGACTCCTCCCCGGTGTGGTGCGGATTGGCGGCGCGGCGCGCCGCGGCCACCCGCGAGGCCGCGGCCGAACGGTGGTGACCATCCGCCACGTACAGCGCGTCCAGCGCCTCGAAGGCGGCGGTCAGCCCGTCGATCACGGCCGGGTCGGCGATGGGCCAGAGTTCGTGGCGCACCCCCTCGGCGGCGACGATGTCGACCTCCGGAGGCGCGGCGCTCACCCGCGCGAGCACACTGTCGATGGTCGACGTGGCCCGATAGACCAGGAACACCGGGCCGGTCTGGGCATTGAGCACGTCAATCTGGCGGACCCGGTCATCCTCTTTCACGGGGCGGGTGAACTCGTGCTTCTTGATCCGCTCCGCGTCATAGGCCGCCACCGAGGCGGCGGCGACCAGACCGGTCTGCACATGGCGGCCCATGGTCAACCGATAGCAGTAATAGCGCGGCGCCGGGTCGCGCACCAGCACGCCCACCGCGAGCATCTCGTCCAGGTTTTCCCGCGCCTTGGCATAGACCGCCGGCGCGTACGGATCGGTCTGCGGCGGCAGGTCCACCTCCGGACGCGAGACATGCAGGAAGCTCCAGGGCCGGCCGGCGACCATCGCACGCGCCTCCTCGGCGTTCATCACGTCATAGGGCGGGGCAGCGACCTCGATGGCGCGACCGGGAGCCGGGCGCAAACCGGCGAAAGGCTTGATCAGCGACATGACGGGGACTCGGCTATTGGTCATCGCGAAACAGGTTTCACAAAAATGCAACCGGCTCGGGCAGATCGCGGCCCCGGCAGGTCGCCCGCGACTGCCCTAGCGGGCGGGCGGGGCATACAGGATCCCCCCGTTCAACCACAAGGCATTCAGGCCGCGCTTCATCTTGAGCGCCGACCCCTCACCCAGGTTACGCTCGAAGACCTCGGCATAATTACCGACCTGATCGATGATCCGGTAGCTCCACCCGTGATCCAGCCCGAGCAGCTTGCCGCTGGCCCCGTCCACATCGAGCAGCACGCGCAAGTCGGCGGATTGGGCGCGGGCGCGCACCTGATCGACATTCTTGGAGTCGATGCCGGCCTCTTCCGCGTTAATCAGCGTAAACAGGGTCCAGCGCACGACATCGAACCAGCGGGCGTCATCGCGCCGCACCGCGGGTGCCAGCGGCTCCTTGGAAATCACCTCGGGCAGGATGCGGTGCGCACTCTCGCTCCCCAGCGCGGCACGCACCGCATGGAGCTGGGAGTGATCGGCGGTCAGCGCGTAGCAGGTCCCGTCCAGGTAAGCCTTGGTCGCGGCCTTGATATCCGGGAATTCCTTGAGGTCCAGATCCTTGCTGTGAAGCCTGAAATAGGCGCGTACATCGTCCGGCCCGGTGGTATCCGCCAGGGCGCAGATCGGCTTCTTACCCAATTCCAGCGCACTCAGCGTATTGGTCTCGCGGCCGACCATAAAGCCCTGGCCGTCGTAATAGAGCGTCGCGACGAAGACGATCTCCAGATCGAGATCGCGGGACAGATTCCAGGTCGTGTTGCGCGAGAGCAGATCGATCTCACCCTCGTTCAGCACATCGAACCGGTTGGCGGTCGAGATCGGCACCAATTCCACCTTATCCTTGTGACCGAGCACCGCCGCGGCCACCGCCCGGCAGAAATCCACATCCAGCCCGCTCCAGACGCCCTTGGCATCCTTGTAAGAAAGCCCCGGCAATTCGCCGTTGACCCCGCAACGCAACACCCCGCGCTGCTTCACATCCGCCAGGGTATCCGCCTGGGCCGCGGAGGTCAGACCCAGGGACAGGACAACCAAGACCAGGGCGGCAAGCCAGCGAGACGGCTGATGCATGGTGAGGCTCCAAGGGATTCGATCGGGTGGCAATCACGCGTTGGGCGCGGACCCGGCGCCTGAGCCGGCCGCCGCAGGCACACCGGGCTGATGGCGCTGCGGCCGATAGTGTACCAGCATGGACGGCTGGGGTTCTCTGGTTCCCACGCGCTGCAGCAGTTCCAAATTTGGGTAGCCGCCGCCAATAACGTGCCGACCGCGAGGCTGATGGTGGATGCGCTGCGCTTATCCACCCTACGAAACCGGCTCCGCTGTAGGGTGGATAAGGCGCGCCGCTCGGTGTCAGGAACCCGGCACGGCGGTCACGCGCGCCGCATCCACCAGGGGTCGCGCGATGCCGCCCAAATTTGGAATTGCTGCACGCGCTGGGTCCAGGTCGTCAGGAATGGCGAACCAGGTAGCGCATCGGTCCGCGTCGCCCAGGGCTCCGTGGGAGCGGCCTCCGGCCGCGATGGGGCCGCGGCGGGCCGCCGGTATCCGAAGTCCCCGCGCCATCGCATCGCGGCCGGGGGCCGCTCCCACGGGGGATCTTCATCGTCCGGGAGGCGCGCTCCCCAACACGCGCTCGATCTCCGCAACGATCCGCTCGCCCGCCCGCCCATCCCACAACTCCGGTACCGCGCCACGCTGCCAGTCCCCGGCGAACAGCCGGTCAAGCGCCGGCGCCAGCTTGGCGGGGTCGGTGCCGATCAGCGCATTAGTGCCGATGCTCACCGTCTCCGGCCGCTCGGTACTGTCGCGCAGAGTCATGCAGGGCACGCCTAACACCGTGGTCTCTTCCGTAATGCCCCCGGAGTCGGTGATCACCGCCTTGGCGTGCTTGACCAGATAATTGAATTCCAGATAGGACTGCGGCTCCACCAGGTGCAGGTTCGCCGGCAGGTCGGCCAGGTCGCGCAGGGTCTTCGCCGTGCGAGGATGCACCGGAAAAATAACCGGCAGCCCCCGCGTACCGGCACCGATCGCCGCCAGCAGCCGCGCCAGGGAGCCGCTGCCGTCGACGTTGGCCGGCCGATGCAGGGTGACCACGAAATACCCGCCCGGCTGCAATTCCAACGCATCCCAAAAGGGCGGCGGCTGCAATCGGTCCAGGTTGGCCAGCAAGGAATCGATCATGGTATTGCCGACAAAGAAAATGCGCTCCTCTCCCACCCCCGCCTTGCGCAGGTTGGCATTGGCAAAGGCGCTGGTGGTGAAGAACCAGTTGGTAATGGCATCCGTCACCATCCGGTTGATCTCCTCCGGCATGGTCCAGTCGCCCGAACGAATACCGCCCTCCACATGCGCCACCGGCACGCACAGCTTCTGTGCCGCAATCGCGCACGCCATGGTCGAGGTCACATCCCCCACCACCAGACACAGCCTGGACGGCGCCGCCAGCAGCAGCCGCTCATAGCCGATCATGATCGCCGCCGTCTGCTCCGCCTGAGTACCCGACCCCACCTCCAGATTCACATCCGGCGCCGGAATGCCCAACTGGACAAAAAAATCGCCCGACAGGCGGGCGTCATAGTGCTGGCCGGTATGCACCAGACGGTACCGCAAGGGTCCGCCCGCCGCCGCCCGGGCCTGCAGCGCCCGGATGATCGGCGCGATCTTCATGAAATTCGGGCGGGCGCCCGCGATAATGTCAATGAGCATAGTTAAATCAGTCACAGGAAACGTCAGTCTCTTTCAGCGGAATCGCGTTTTGACATTGCCCCTAGGCCTCCGAACGCCAGAAACAAAAAAACCGAGCCTTCGCTCGGTTTGGTTAGCCCGTTTCGCTCCAATCAAGATCCAGCCGGCATCTGTTCCCGGAGAGGACCACCTCCAAACAGCGCGACGGTAGGCTCAGACCGAATTGCGAATGCCAGTGATCGGCAACGATGCGCGGCTCGCCACCCGACACCTGCCAGCGGGCCGCCTGCCCGCCCGACAGACGCAGGCAACCCTGCATACCCTCGCCATCAATCGTGACTTCGATCGCGGGATGCAGATGAAACCTGGTGATCGCCGAGCGGAAATCGCCCTCGACGGTATCGATCACGTAGCATCGGCTGGCGGTCATCCGCCAGGTGCGGCGGTGGACCGGCCGACCCGGCAATCGGCAATAGCCGTCGTGGGCGGCCAAGACCTGCACGGCTTCCTCCAGCGGCAGTTGACCCGGCAAGCGACAAAACCGCGCTTGAGCCCGTTCCAGGGTCACGTCGAAGGGTCGGGCCCGGCGGGCGACGCGGAAGCCGCCCCAGACCTCACTGGAATCGGCGTTGTCGATCTGCACCGTGCTATGTGCGGCAGTGCCCCGCTCGGCCAAGCGCTCGGGGCTGCTGCCGTAGCGAGAGGTGCCGCCGTTGACGATCACCCGCTGGCCGAACAGTGAGAGCTCGAAGGACAGGGTATCCGCATGCGCATGACCCGGCAGATAATCCGGGCCGATCGGCGCCACGTCCAGCAACGCGACCGCGGGACCGGTGGCCAGACGCACATAGCCGGAGGCGAGCAGCCAGACCGGACTGGGTGGGGCGGCGGCTGTGCTCGTGACGCGGAAGGTCCGCATGACATTCCCACGCTGGCGCCTGGGAGCGAGAGCGGCCTGGCCCAACCGCCGACCATAGTCGACCAGCTCCGCCAGGTTCGGGGCAATCCCAAAGGCCGCATCGTTGAAGAACGCGATCTCACCGTCCGGATGGCACAGAACCTGTAGCCAGTGCGTCATGGACGCTGCGCAGGCCCGATAGCGCCCCAGCGCCTCAGGATCGGCTGTTCCCGGATAAGCACCGGCCAGGTTGATCAGATCCAGCACATCCTCCAGCAGGATGGCGTGGTACATGGGGCTGCGCTCAAAGTGACCGCCGTCGGGCAGGACTTGCTCACCCAACTCGCGCCGCAGCAGGCGGCTACCCAGCGCCAGCCAGTCGTCCGCTTCCGGCCCAACACCAAAGGCCCCGGCGAAAACCAAGGCCTTTGCATTCGCGAACAAATGGTTGCCGAGCAGGTGATATTCCAGACGTCGGCTCAACCAACGGGCCTGGACGGCGAGGCTCTGGTGGCACGAGGACGGGAGCCCATGACCTGCCAACGACCACTTGATCCAATTGACGATGCGCAGCGCGGTCGGATAAGGCTCCCACCCGTTGCCGATACCGGGCGGGTTCTCGGCCACCCAGCGTTGGAGCAGCGCCAGGTGCCAGTCCCGCCGTGTCGCCGCGTCGGCCGCATTCAGATCATCGAAATAGTGCAGGTTGTAAAGCCAGAGCTTGTCGCGAGCCGGATCGTTCCACGCGTCCGGCCCGGCAGCCTGATGGGTTTCATTCAGAAACCGGAAGGTCTCCGGCCCCTGCATCGAGACCGACCGCGCCGCCGGAGCGCACCACTGGCCCGTGGTCGGGCGCGGCAGCGGTGCCGGGCGGCGATTGGACTTGGGCCGATAGAGCCGGAACCACAGCCGACCGTAAAACTGCACCGGGCGCAAATAGCGCAACGTGTGCCAATAGCGACTGACCATCACTGATCGCGCCTGCCGACCTGCTCCAGCACAGCCAACATCTTGCGAGCCAAAGCCGTGCGCTCGTAGCGCGGCGCGGCGGCCAGGCAATTGGCCCGCAGGCGCTGGTAGAGCGTCCGATCCTGGGCCAGACGCAGCACGCCGTCGCACAGCGCCTGGGCGTTCTCGGGCTCGAATACCAGACCCAGATCCTCCCCCGCAACAATCGCGGCGGATTCACCGGCCACCCCGTGCAGCACAGGGATACCCATGCCCATGCACTCGAACAGCTTAGAGGGGATCACCTGAGTAAAATTATCGGCCTTGCGCAGATGGATGATCGAGACATCCAGCAGGGACCAATAGCTCAACACCTCGGCCTTGGGCACCGTATCCAGGAACAGGACCGTATCCAGGCCCATCTCAGCCGCCTGCGCCTTCAGCGCGGCTTTCTGGGCGCCGTCGCCCAGCAGCACAAAGCGCACCTGGGCGCCTGCGGGATAAGCACGCATCAGGCACGCCGTCTCCAGCACTGTCTCCAAGGCATGCGCCATGCCGTGCGTGCCGATGTAGCCGGCGACGAACCGGTCGGCCAGGTCCAGCCGCGCCACCAGCGCCGGATCCCGTTCCATCGGCTGGAAACGGGTCAGATCAACACCATTGGTGACGACGTGAATCCTATCGCTCGCGATGCCACGGCGAATCAGATTGCGCTTGAACGACTCGGTAACGGCGACCACCGCCGCCGCCTTGCGGTAAAGAAACAACTCCAGCCGCTCCATCAGCCGCAGAGCGGCCGAATCCTTCATGGCACCAACCGTCTTGATCGACTCCGGCCAGAGATCGCGCACCTCGAACACAAAGGGTCGCCAGCGGAATACCGACACCATCCAGGCCGCACAATTGGTAAAGAACTGCGGCGAGGTGCCCACGATAACGTCCGGCCGCCGCTGCACCAGCCCGGCCAGAAAGCCGGTGACCATAAACGACAGGTAATCCAGCGTCCGCCTGGCGAACCCCGAGTTAGAGGCGATATAGGTCCATACCCGCAGCACCCGGATGCCGTCCATCGTCTCACGTTGCCAAAGACGGTTGCGGTAACCGGGAAAAACCACCCCCTTCGGAAAGTTCGGTGCCGTAGTGATCACCGTCACCTCATGGCCCGCCTTCACCCACTCCCGGCAATGCTCAAAGGTCCGCGAGGCCGGCGCATTGACCTCCGGTGGAAAGTTATCACTCAAGAACAGAATGCGCACATCGACTCCTTGGATCCATGACTCTCACACTCAAACCGTCGTAGGTCGGGTTACTGTGCGCGCCAACCACATGTTATTCAGCGCTATCCCGTGCCGCGCGCACCTAACCCGATCGACGGGATCGGTGCGCAAACAGGAGCGGGATAAATAATGACAAGGTCGCGTTCACTCCCCGCGACTCGCGACCTCGATCGCCACCCGGCTCACCTCCAGGATCTCCTCCGGCGGAATCGGCGACGGGCTGCCGTTGCGCAGGGCCTGCACAAAGGCCGCGGCACAAGCGCGCTGGCCCTTGTCCTGACGCCACAGGTTCAGCCTCTTGAAGCCCGGCCAGCCGAAACCGGTCAGTCGGCGGAAATTATCCAGTTGCAGCACCCGCCCGGCGGCAAAGACCTCCAGCCGTTCCTTGGGGAACGCCTTGCTGCCGTTCGCCAGATAGTGAACGGTACCGAGCGAGCCGTCCGCGAAACCGAGCTGGATGCTCACCGAATCCCCGCTGATCGAGTCCATCGTCAACACCTGTGTCCGCACAATCGAGGCTCCGGCCAGAAACATTAGCAGATCAATGAAATGGCACGCCTCGCCGACGATGCGCCCGCCGCCGGCCACCGGATCCTGGGTCCAGTGCTCGGGCGGAATAGCCCCCGCGTTCACCGTCATCACCAACGCCTTAGGCCCCGTCACCCCTGCCAACAGCGACTTGATCTTCTCCACCTGCGGCGCAAAGCGGCGGTTAAAACCCACCATCAGCATCGGCGCACTCATCTCGCTCCCACGCTCCAGCGTGGGAGCAGGTGCGGACGCTCCAGCGTCCAGTCCGCCGCCGGGACGCGGAGCATCCGCCCCACACGCCCACGCGGAGCGCGGGACCGAAAGCGACACAGCCTCCGCAATCTCTCCCAGCTCACCCAAAGTCAAACACAGCGGTTTCTCAACAAACACCGCCTTACCCGCCGCCAACCCCTGCAACACCAGCCGCGCATGGCTGTCATGCCGCGTCGTGATCACCAGCGCATCCGCTTGCGGATCGGCGAACAGCGACTCGGTATCCGTCGTGGTGCGCGCGAAGCCGAACTTGCGCGCCGCATGCACCCCACTCACCCCGCCGCTGGAGGCCACCGCCACCAGTTGGGCGCCCGCTGCCTTAAAGGCCGGAATCAGCACCCCGGTTGCATAACTCCCCGACCCGATAAAGCTCACCGCCCCCCGCTGGCCCCGTTGACCGCTCTGGCTCCCACGCTCCAGCGTGGGAGCAAGCGCGGACGCTCCAGCGTCCAGTCCGCCAGCGGGACGCGGAG
>NZ_CAIZIZ010000075.1 GCF_903933125.1 uncultured Lamprocystis sp.
CGTTCCGGCAAGTGCCCGGGCCTCGCGTACCGGAGGTCGAGGCCTTACCGTGAAAGTCGCGCAGCGACCCTGTGGGAGCGGCGTCCCGCCGCGACGGGGCCGGGCGCGCAGCCGCAGCGTTCGCGGTCACCGCGGCACCGCATCGCGGCGGGACGCCGCTCCCACAGGGTCGCTGCGCGACTTTCACGGTAAGGCCTCGACCTCCGGTACGCGAGGCCCGGGCACTTGCCGGAACGCTGATCAAGGCCGGGGAAGGCGCATGAATCGGGCGCTTCGCATGATCCTCTGCGCATTTCTGATCTATGGCGGCGGCGCGATGGCGGCATCGCGCGACCTCGGCTCCACCGGCGATCATGTGCGCGTCATCCTCGACACCTCCAAGTCCATGTGCGGCCCGGCCTGCGGCTGGCCGGAGCCGGCCAATGACCCGGGCCGGCTGTCGATCCTCTCGACCATCCTGCTGCATGACCTGCTGAAGCCCGATCCCGACAAGGCGGACAATCCGGACAGTTTTGCGGTCATCCCCTTCGACCAACAGAAATGGACCGGCGCTCAGCCACCGATCAGCACGGCGACGCCGCGACGCGCCAAGGGCATGGCCGCACGTTCGGCTTTCATCGCCGAATTGAGTGCGGCGCGGCTGCCGTTCGATGCGATGAATACCTATTACGCACCGGGCATCGCGCGCGCACTCGCCGACCTGCCCCCGGTGTCGAGCCGGGACAGCGCGGCCATCACCCGGACCATCGTTCTGATTACCGACGGCAAATCGGTTAATCCCGAGGGTGATCGGGCGACCATCGAGGAGCAGTTGTTGCCGGCACTCGCGGCCAAGCAGGCGCGGCTCTATGTGATCATGTTCGGCCCGGAAGCCGAGCAGTCCGGCCGGCCCTTCTTCGCGGCGATCGAGCAGGCGGATGAGGCCAATGTGGCGTCCGGCCGCTATGCCGAGCGCGCCTTTCCCGGCTTTTTCATCATCCGTACCGGGGATGAACTTCCCGCGACCATGATCAAGCTCTTTTCGGAGAGTTTCGGCTATCTGCACTTTCCAGATGACCGTAAGGATCGGATCGGCACGGCGACGCTCGGGTTGAATCTGCACCGCGATGTCGGCCCGGCGGAGGCGGCGGTGGTGGCTTTGACGCTGGATCCGGTTGGGCTCTCCACGCCGGCGCCGCCCGGTCTGGTGCTGCTGCCGCCGCCCGGCGGAACCCTGATGAAACAACACCAGCTCGCGGCCAGCGAGATCGGCGGCAGCTACACCTTACGCTGGGAACTGACGCCCTCGCCGGGCGAGTATCCGGTGCGCATCGAGGGCGGCGGCGACGCGTCGCTCTTCGTCCTGCGTCCGACGAACCTGACCGTTGCCTTGCGTGAGCATCGGGAGGCGCCCGGTGCTCGGGAGGGCGGCGCGGTCTCCTGTCTGGCGGCGGGGGCTTTCGTCACCATGGCAGAGCGCCCCTGTCTGCTCGATTTTTTCGTGACCTCGGCCGCCGGCACCCAGGGCATCCCGGCGAAGCTGAAGCTGACGTATTGGATGAAGCAGCCGCGCCCGGATGGCGGGGTGCCCTGGAACATCAATGACGCCGATGGGACCGGCATCGCCGACAGCCATCATTGGGATGATCAGGCGGCCGGCGGGCGGCGCTATTGGTCGCAGACGCAGTTCACCAAGAACCAGATCGCCGCGTCGGAGACCGAGCCCTATACCGCGCATGTCACCGTGAATGTTGACCGCCAGAATAAAACGGTGGCCATGCGCGGTGCCGATGACCCATTTGAGGTGCTGGTCTATCCGCGGCTGGGGATTGCCGTGCAGCCGCCGAGCGGTACGCTCAAGAATCAGGCGAGCGGTGCGCTCGGACGCGGTGAACGGGCCTGTACGCGTTTCATCCTGAGCGAGGAGTACGGCACCCGTCTGGAGAGCGCCAAGGGCAACCCCGGATTCAATGTCCGGGCTTGGCTGATCGCGGACCCCGGCGCCATCACCGGCGACCTGCGCGGCGCGCGTTTTACGCTGGACGGCGAGGGGATCGGTTTTCAATCGGTCCAGCCCCAACCGCGGGATGAGTGGTCGCAAAGCAAACAGCGGTCGCTGGAGTCATTGGTGCGCCGCGGCGGTGTCGGCGGCGAACATGAGCTTTGTGTGACGCTTGGCCCTTATGCGGACGGCGACCCCCTCAAGCCGCCGGCCGTCAAGGTGCGGTTCATTCTCGATCATGCGCCCTATGATCACTTCGACGTGATCGACGAATTCCAGACCACGGTGCTGGTCGCCCGGGCGGCGGATCTGCGCTGGTCATCCTTGCTGCCGTTCCTGTTGCTGGCGCTGGGTCTGCTGCTGGCACTCGCGCTGCTGCGCCCGCGAGTCGCCTTGCCGGAGGATTTGGGCTACGCGGTTGCCGACGCGGCCAATCCGCAGCGGTTCGTGGCGCAGCGCCTGCCGCGTGCGCACCCGTTGCGGCTGTTGTTCGCGCGCAAGGCGGAGCGCCAGGTGACGGACGGCCAGGGCGCTTTGCTGGGCTGGGTCCGACCCGAAGCGGAAGCGCTCTATGGGCTGCGGCCGGCGCGCGGGGTCAAGGTCAGCAGCAGCGATGGTGTGCTGCTGGCGCCCAACCGGGCCGGCGTCTATCTGCTGCAGGTCCACCAGGCCTACCAATTGACGACGAGCGAGGACAGCCTGTGGTTCCGGATGCAATTCATATGATCCCGCGGCTGTTGCTCATGCTGTTCACGCTGACTTGGCTGCCGGCCGCGGTGTTCGGGCAGGCCGACGCCGGGGTCAAGCCCAAGCCGCAGCGTCACCTGGCGGTCGTCCTGGACACCTCGACCTCGATGCGCGAGGCCCGCAACGATCGGCCGCGGTTGGCCATCCAGGCAATCAAGATCCTGACTGACATGCTGGGGCCGGATGACGATCTGACCCTGGCCTGGATGCCCGACAGCCCCGAGTGCGTGATGCAGACGGACCCGGGTCGGCGCCTCGACTTGCAGGCGGGTGACTTCACCGGTTTCAAGCAGGCGCTGGATGAGCGGGCGACCTATGGCGGACCGACCAACTTCATCGTGCCGCTGCTGAGTGCCAAGCAGGCGCTCGAACAGTCGCGCGCGCCGGAGCGGCTGCTCATCGTCATCGCCGACGCCGGCCGCGATTCCTGCCGTGCGGAGAGTAATCAGGTCCTGCAAGATCTGCGGGCGGCCGGTGTGCATACCGCGTTCGTCGGTCTCGGTATCGGCGGCAAGCTGCCGCATAGTGAATACGACATCCCCACCACGGCGCAGACCCCGACCGAACTGCTCGCCGCCATCGGCCTCATCTACCAGCGCTTCCTGGGCGCCAAGGCCCCGGATTCCGGCGAACTCGCTCCGGGCGCGACGACCATTGCCGCCAAGGTGGCGCCTTTCGTGCGCGAGGCCTTCCTGCTGGTGGCGGCGCAGGGGCCCGTGGGCGAGATCAATCCCGATGCCGGGAACCCGTCGGCCGCGGCGGTCGAACCCGGGTACCGGTCGGGTGAGACCCGCGGTCGCGATGAACTGATCCGCGGCTATCGTATCGTGCGGCTGGTGCGGCCGGACGCGGGTGTCTGGCGCTTCACGGTGACTGGGTTGAGCAGCGCGGCCGGCTGGTACCTGATCCAGGACTTCTCGGTCAGTCTGCGGGTCAACACCCCGCCGACTGCGGCCCAGGGCGAGCCCGTGGCACTGACGCTGGAACTGATCGACGACAGCACCGGTCAACGCATCCCACGGCCGGGGGCGATCCCCGGACTCGCCGTGGAGGCACTGATCGACGGCACCCGTTACGCCTTCCGCGACGATGGTCAGGACGGTGACGCAAGCGCCGACGACGGGTTGATGACCGGCCGTGTCCGGTTCATGAAGGCGGGCGCGTCGACTTACTCGGTGCGGCTCGCCAGCCAGTATCTCGAAGCCGAGCAACAGCAGCGGACCCAGGTCGCCTCGGCCGCCTGGAAGTTGACGGTCCTGACGCCGCCCCAGACCTACATCGGCGGGACCATTCAGGTAGCGGTCCAGGCCCAGCCGGCCGGCGTGGCGACAGCGCTGATACCGCCCGATCTGGTGCAGGCGCGCCTGGGCGACAGTCAACTCCAACTCGGTGATGACGGCCGCGACGGTGATCAGACGGCCGGTGACGGGATCTACGCCCGTCACTGGACCCCAGACCAGGTCGCGGCACTGGATGTCACCTACACGCCGGTGGGCGGCAGCGAATCGGCAGCGGTTGAGGCCCGGCTGGACGTCAAGGGGACCATCCATTTCGGTCCACCCGGCACGCTGGACCTGGGGCGGCTCACCAGCCGATCGGTCGGTCAGGCGCTGCTCGATCTCAACTTCGTCAAGGTCCGCGGCCGGTTCGATCTGCAACTCTCCAGCGACTACGCGCGCGGCCGTTCGGTGCTGGAGGTCGACCTTGGCCAGGGTTTCACCGAGCTTTCGACCCGCGGGCTCGAGCTGCGCATTGAGGAGGGCGGCAACCAGCGCTATCCGCTGCGGCTGCGGGTCAACCACTGTCCGGAAGGCGTGACACCGGGAGCCGAGCCCGCCGGGCGCGTGATCCTGGAGACGACGGATCATCTGGGCCAGCCGTTGCGCGCCGCGATCCCGCTCCGTGTCGAGATCATCAAGGACGCTTGGCTGCACTGCTGGTGGCCGGTCATCGCCGCCATCCTGCTGGGGCTGCTGGCCGTTTTCATCTTCTATGGTATCCTCAGCCCCGCGCGTTTCCCGCGCAACCTGGCCGTGATTCTGTCGCCGGAGGCTGACATGGACGAGGGCTACCCATTCAACATCCGCTCCCAGAAAGGCGCCCGCAGCGGCTTCTACCGCGATGCGCGGATGCACATCACCAGCGACTTTCAATTACGCCGCTCGGCGAGCGGCGGCTTGGCCCGACTGCGCGCCGATCGGATCGGCGTCTTCATCCAGCCGCTCCCCGGCAACAGCGTTTTGCACCTGGATGAAGACAACCGGTGGGAGCCGCTGAGCACGGAGCAGGAGACGCGGGTGCGTTTTTCGACACTTTACAAGAACCCGTCGGAGACCTTGTTCTTCGAGTTTCGTAATCTCTGATCGACCGACACCGCGAGCGTGGCCCCAGTGGCCTTGATCGTAGTCCCGGCCGGCGGCGTGCGTAGTCAGGGCTTCCAGCCCTGACGGTGTCAGGCCAGGATGGCCTGACGACGCACCCGGCGAGCCCAAGTGGCCGGAAGCTTGACCGAGGCCGCCCCGGTCACGACCTATGCCTATTCGGCCTTTCTGTTTACCCCACTAAATTGCCCCGACTTTTGTCAATGAGAAACGCACGCGTTTGCATTCTAATGTGACGACTGATTGTCGCCGGCTTTTTGCCGATCACGAGGAACGAACGATGAAGACGATTGGACTCAACATGAACAATGCGCGTGGATTCGCCGGCCGCCTGCGGCGCCGGGGCGCCGGATGGTGCCGTCATCCGGGTATCCTGGTTGCCGCGGATGCCCGACCCGGCGGCAGCGAAACCCAAGAGGCTACGCTGACTGGAGTCCTTGCCGGACCAGCCGAAAATCCGGCGGCGAGCGCGGAACCTGCACCGCGGGGGCGCGGGCTCAACGGCGGCCGGGGCGCTGGTGCTTGCCGGAGAAACGGCGGCGGGCTCGGTCTCGGACGCGGTGCCGGCGGCGGACAGGCCCGTCGCGGCCGGATCTGAGCCGGCGCGTCACTGACCCATGTTCACGGTCTTCGGCCTGTTTATCGTTCTTGCCGCCGCCGCCGCCATTCCGACGGGGGTGCATCTGGGCTTTCGGGCACCGCGCGTCCCCGAGACCGGCTCGCCCGGAGACTATGGCCTCGCCTATGACGCCGTGCGTATCCCCACGGTGCGTCAGCGTCACCTGTTCGGCTGGCTGCTGCCGCAACCAGGGGCCGACTGCATTGGCTTCCCGTTCGAGACCATCGCGCCGATGAACAGTGTCCGCCGCATCGCATGCCCCATCCTGCTGGTGCACGGCACGGACGACCAGACCGTACCGGTGGAGGACGCGCGCCGCATCCTGGCTAACTGCCGGACGTCCCAGGCCCGTCTGCTGGAGGTCGATGGCGCCGGGCACGACTCGGTGGACAAGATCGAGCAGCACGTCAGCGAGCTGACGCGGTTCCTGAACGACACCTGCCCCACCAAGTAGTCAGGCCATCCTGGCCTGACGGCGTCGGGACTGGATCGGTCAGGGCTGGAAGCCCTGACGACGCAGCGGTCGAGCAGACTTTCATGTTCCGGGGTGGCGCGGGCGCCATGGTCGTTAGCCGGACCTCGGCCGCCCAAACGCGAGGTCCACCGGCTAACGGCCATGGAAGGAACAGCAGCCACCCCGGAAGATGAAAGTTCCCCGTGGGAGCGGCGTCCCGCCGCGATGCGGTCCGGCGGCGACTGCGAACGCTGC
>NZ_CAIZIZ010000076.1 GCF_903933125.1 uncultured Lamprocystis sp.
CCCGTGATGATCTCAAAAACAGACTAAATTCTGCCTTGAAATCGCTAAAAAGCGACATCAAGCGAATCCAGTCGTTCTTTCTTTTGCCGCATACAATTTATGCCAGCAGTTTGTCCGCATAATTAATAAAGTCTCGATAACTACAATCACTTCGTAAACGTGGTTGCCGCCCTCGCGCGGCTGGTCATGCATTTCAAGGTGGCGGACAACCTGCGCAAGCTCTTCCAGGGTCGCGCCCCCGAGTACGCCTCGGTCGTGTACAGCAAGGAACCGGATATGCGTTCCTTCAAGCTCATGCTGGCAGCGTTTTATCACGACATCGGCAAAACGGTCGTCGACCCCAGACATGCCATGGAAGGCGCGGTCATCCTCGCCTACCACACGACGTCCGCACGCTACCGCCTGCACCAAATCGTGCGCCAGTATGGCCTGCACTACGAGTTCGAGCGCGATGACCTGTTTTATGTGTCTGACCTCGTCTTGTTCCATGACCACTACGGCACCCTCAGCACCGGCGAGGACGGTTATCTCCCGCTGGTGAGCATGATCGACCGCATCAAACGCTACAGCCTGAAGCACGACACCAATAAGGCCAATCAGCTCGAATGGAGTCGCCGTTACCTGTTCGACCTATGGCTGCTCAATGCCGCCGATATCATGGTTTCTCTGGAGCATAAGTTTGAGCTTCAGGATGATCTGTGCGACAGCAAGGCGGCCAGTGCAAGGATTCACACCTTCCTGGAGGGCCCCAAAGGGGACTCCCTCGTCCATGACCTGAAGATCAGCTTCCAACTGCTCGCCGAGCACTGCCAGAAGAAGCACTTCGACGACCTCGCCCCGCTGCAATCCCGGGCCCACGACATCTCTAAACGTCATGTGATCGAACGGCTGCGGCGCCTGGTGACCAACAGTCTCGCGGGCCCCTTGAGCCGGCGTGGCGCAGACCCCGGCACACCGCAGATGCAGGCGATGGCCAGCGTGCTGGAGACCCTCTCCGAGGAACACTGGGCCGCCGCCATCGTGCGGGCGATCCAGGCCGTCGAGGATTTCGGCGAGTTCGCCAGCCGGCTCGCGTGGATCGGTCGGATGGACTATGCGCTGGGTTTTTTCCAACGCATCGCCGAGGAGGCCCTGACCCGAGTCACGGCGGACCTCGCCGGCCAGGGACAGACCGGTTGGGTCCGCCACTCGGGAGACGACATCGACGCCGAGTATCTCACCAAGACCCAGGCGCTGTTTTTCGCCGACAACTATGTCATGTGCGTCATCCAGATCCTGGGCTACCTCTTGTTTCGTGAGCCGTCCATCGACCGGCTACGCAACATCGAGTTTGGCGACGCGCGTGACCGGATCACGCCCGAAAAACTGGCCCAACTGCTCTCCACCGAGGGGCCGTTCCGGGCGCGACGGGCGGTGCAGGCCATCCTGCAGACCATCTATCTCTACTGAAGACGCACATCATGAACGGTCTCCCCACCCGGCCGGCCCCGACCCGCGTCTTTCTCTCCTACGCGCGCGGCGACGACGAGCCCTTCGTCCGGCGCCTCCATGCCGACCTCGCCCAGGCCGGCTTTACGGTCTGGTTCGACCGTGAATCCCTGATGTCGCGGGGCCTGAGCTTCCACCAGGAGATCAAGGACGCCATCCGCACCGAGGTGGACCGCCTGGTCTATGTCGGCGGACCCAAGGCCGCCCTGTCCCCCAACGTCCGCGAGGAATGGCAGTTCGCCCTGGCCTGTGACCACGTGGTCGTCACCCCCATCGTCCGCCTGGGCGGCACCGCCAACGTCCCCGGCGAGCTGCGCCTGCTCCACTGCGAGGACTTCCGGGAGGACGCCCACTACCCGCGCGCCCTGGCCAAACTCGTCGCCGACCTACGCCAGCCCAACCCCCCGCTCGGCGCCCTGTTCGCCGTACCCAGCCTGCCGCCCAACTTCCTCGGCCGTCCCGAGCTGATGGACCGGGTGCGCGATGCCCTGCTGGTCGACCTGCAGAAGGCCCAGGTCATCACCGGCGCGGACGCCCGGGTTGGCATGCAGGGCATGGGCGGCATCGGCAAGTCCGTGCTCGCCGCGGCGCTGGCCCGCCACCGGCAGGTCCGTCAGGCCTATCCGGACGGCATCGCCTGGATCAGTTGCGGGCAGGGCCTCACGGACGACGACCTGCTGGCGCGCCAGCGCGACCTCGCCCACCACCTGGGTGGCGACGCCACCTTCGCCTCGTTGGCACAGGGTCAGGCTGTACTGCGCGACCTGCTCGCCCCCAAGGCCTTGCTGCTGGTGCTCGATGACGTCTGGCGGGCGGCCGATGCTCGCGCCTTCGACCTGCTCGGCCCGCGCGGCCGGCTGCTCGTCACCACCCGCGACAAGGGCATCCTCGACACGCTGCACGGCGAGTTGGTCCCGGTCTCGCTCTTCACCGACACGGAGGCCCGGCAACTGCTGGCCGATGCCATCGGGGTCGCCCCCGCGGACCTCCCCGCGGAGGCGCACGAGGTTGCGCACGAATGCGGCAACCTGCCGCTGGCCCTGGCCCTGTGCGGTGGCATGGCCAGCAAGCGCGGCGGCGACTTTCATTCCGTGCTGGGGCGGCTGCGCCGGGCGGACCTGGAAAAGATCGCCGACCGGGAATCCATCAACGAACAGCACCGAAGCCTCTGGCGCGCCATGCAGGCCAGCGTCGAGGTGCTCTCGGACGACGAGCAGCGCCGCTTCGCCGAGCTGGCCGTCTTCGCCACCGACCAGACCGTGCCCGCGGCGGCGGCTACGCTCTGGTCCTACACTGGCGATCTGGACGACCTGGATACCGAGGACCTGCTGATTGATCTCGCCGAGCGGTCCCTGGTCCAGCTTGATCGGGAGACCGAGGCCGATGGCCAGGTCCGCCGGCGCTTCCGACTTCACGATCTGCTTCATGACTATGCCGTCCGGATTGCCGGGGAGTCGAGGGCCGTCCATCAGACACTCCTCGAAGCCTACCGCCGGCAATGCCCGGACGGCTGGCATACCGGCCCGGAGGACGGCTATTTCTTTCAGAACCTCTGCCAGCATCTCGCTGGGGCGGCCGGTAACTGGGACGCGGCAGTCGAACTGCTTTGCGACCTGCGCTTCGTCGAGGCGCGCTGCCGGGTCGGCCAGGTCTTCGAGCTGATCGCCGACTACCGGCTGGCGCGAGAGAATCTACCGGAGGCGCAGGAAGACCTGCGCGCTGAGCGCGCCCGCGAGGAGCGTGCAAAGCGCTGGACGGCGGAAATCATCGCTTATGCTGAGGCATGGAGCTCGCGTCGGGATCAGTTGGCACGCGGCGAACGAGTGTTGGTTCCTGAGCCAAAACTGCCCACCCCGCCACCTACCTGTCGCATGTGGACCGACGAGGAGAGCAACGCCGAATGCCAACGTATCATTGGGAACCCGACGCGGATAGATCGATTGCAGACGTTCGCGGGGTTTGTCGAGTCGCAGCACTATCCGTTGCTGGAGTTTAGCAAACACGCTGGGTTCGTGATTCAACACGCGGCCAGCTACGCCCCAACCGGGCCGGTACAGGAGTTGGGGATGTCTTCCCTATCCACGTTCTCTTTCCCGTATGTGCTCCGCCGCTGGCCGGTCGATGCGAAGCCCAACCTAAGACCCTCGTGTCTGCGCACCTTGATGGGACATGGCGACGAGGTCGTAAGCGTAAGCATGACGCCGGACGGGCGGTTCGCAGTCTCGGGGAGTTTTGACAAGATGTTGAGGGTATGGGACCTCGACAGTGGAGTTTGCCTCCGTATGCTGGCCGGCCACACCTCTACGGTGACGAGCGTGTCCATCAGCGCAGACGGCCGCCGTGTGGTCTCGGGGAGTTGTGACAAAACCCTACGATTCTGGGATCTGGAAGGCGGTGCTTGCCTGGGGCAACGGCTGCCGGGCATCCCGGATCATCAAGGGCTGGCACGACGCGCGCCTTCCCGCCAGGTTCCTCGTGCTCGGCTCCTCCTCGCTGAACCTGCTCGATCAGGCGGCGGAGAGTCTGACCGGCCGCAACCGCAAGCTGGTGCTCCCGCCGCTATTGTTTCCGGAGACACTGGGCGCCCAGGTCTGGTACAGCCCCGACGCCGCGCCCGACCACCTGCACCGGCACTTCGCGCCCCAGGTGCGCGCCTGTCTGATGCAGCGGCTGGCCTTCGGCAGCTATCCGGAGGTGGTGACGAGCGACCGGCCAGTGCCCCTGCTGCGCGAGCTGAGCGCCGACTACTTGTGGAAGGATGTGCTCCAGACCGGCCTGGTCAAGACGCCGGATCTCATCAAACGGCTCCTGCTGTTGTTGGCCCACCAGGCCGGCTCGGAGGTGTCGGTGAATGAGCTGGCGACCCAGTTACAGATGGCCCGGCCGACCGTCGATCGCTACCTGGATCTGCTGGAGCAGACCTTCGTCATCTTCCGTCTGCCGTCGTTCAGCACCAATCCCCGCAAGGAGATCGCCAAGAGCCAGAAGGTGTTTTTCTGGGATACCGGCATCCGCAATGCCCTCCTCAACGCCTACTCGACCGACGAATTCCGGCCGGACATCGGCAACCTGTGGGAGAGTTGGTTCATCGCCGAGGTGGCCAAACACAACGCCCTGCTCGGGTCGCCAGCGGAACTATTCTTCTGGCGCACCCGGGCACAGTCGGAGGTGGACCTGGTCGTCAAACAGTCAAGCTGCCTGCGGGCCTTCGAGGTCAAATGGTCTCCGCGCCGGGTCGCGGGCCGCGCCTTCCGGGAGGCCTATGGCGTCCTGGTCGAGCCAATTCGGCCAGATAACCCGTTTGTGGTGGATATCATTGAGGGGTAACGGCAAACCACCGGCGCACTCGGGTGTCGGGGTCGCCATTCGGAGGGCTGCTTCATCGCCGAGGTCGCCAGTGCGTTGTGGAGCCTGGTGAAGGTCCTTTCGATCGGAGGCGTCGGGGCATTTTTCCCTGCGGGTGTTGCGAGAACACCACGCTAAGGTCGAGGGCGGCGGCGGAACCGGGATGCTGGCGCGCCGGCGGCCGACGTTCGGAGCGTGCTGGGTCTAAGCTGCCAAGAATGCTAGGTTTCGCAGCAACTCGCCGCACCGCCTTCGGAAATATAGAGTAAACTCGTCATATCCGCCGAATAACTCGCGTTATGGACACTAAGTCGCCATAACAGTCGCCTAATGAACATCACAGCACAGTTGACGGATACCGCCATCCTGCAGGAACTGGGCGCCCGCCTGGCGGCGACGCGGTTGGGGCGCAACCTGACTCAGGCCGCCCTGGCGGAGCAGGCGGGGGTCTCCAAGCGCACCCTGGAGCGGCTCGAATCCGGCGAGGTGGCGATCCAGTTGTCCAGCTTCGTGCGGGTGTGCCGGGCACTGGGCCTGACCGAGCGGTTGGACCTGCTGGTCCCGGAGCCGGTACCCAGTCCGCTGGCGCAGATGAAGCTTCGGGGGCGACAGCGCCAACGGGCCTCGGGCAAACAGGCCGCAGATACGCGGGGCGCGGCCGATGGGCCCGGGAGCTGGACCTGGGGTGAGCCCAAGTGATCGCACGGGTGCTGCTGTGGGGGCGGACCATCGGGGCCGTGTCGCTGGAGGCGGGGCGCGACCATGCCGCCTTTCAGTACGACCCGGCCTTCGCCCGCAGCGGCATCGAGGTCTCACCTCTGACTATGCCGTTGAGCGACCGGGTCTATGTCTTTCCCGAGCTGCCCCTGCGGACCTTTCACGGACTGCCGGGAATGCTGGCCGATGCGCTGCCCGACCGCTTCGGCAACCTGCTGATCGATGCCTGGTTGGCCACCCAGGGGCGCACCCCGGATGGCTTCAGCGCCGTCGAACGGCTCTGTTACACGGGCACCCGCGGCATGGGTGCCCTGGAGTTCGCCCCGGTGCTGGGTCCCCGCCCGCGCAAGGCGGCGCGCATCGAGATCGAGGCCCTGGTGCGGCTCGCCTCGGAGGTACTGAGCCAGCGGGCCGGGCTGCTCGGCAGTTTCCAGGGACCGGCGCGACAGCGGGCCTTGCAGGCGATCCTGCGCGTGGGAACCTCGGCGGGCGGCGCCCGCGCCAAAGCGGTGATCGCCTGGAACCCGCAGACCAACGAGGTGCGGTCCGGTCAGGTGGCCGCCGGCACTGGCTTCGAATACTGGTTGCTGAAGTTCGACGGCGTCACGGGCAATCGGGACAAGGAGATGGAGGACCCCCAGGGCTACGGGGCCGTCGAATATGCCTATTACCTGATGGCGCGGGCGGCGGGCATCACCATGAGTGAGTGCCGGTTGCTGGAGGAAGGGGGGCGCCGCCACTTCATGACGCGGCGCTTCGACCGACTCGCAGACGGGGGGCGGCTGCACATGCAGTCGCTGGGTGCCCTGGCCCATTTCGATTTCAACCAACCCGGGGCCTATGCTTACGAGCAGGCCCTGCTCGCCATCCGCCGGCTCGGGCTGCCCGCCACCGCGGTGGAGGAGCAATTCCGGCGCCTGGCCTTCAACATCGTCGCCCGCAACCAGGACGATCATGTGAAGAACATCGCCTTCCTGATGGACCGGCAGGGCCAGTGGTCCCTGGCCCCGGCCTTCGACATGACCTACAGCTACAATCCCGCCGGGGCCTGGACGGCCACCCACCAGATGACCCTCAACGGCAAGCGCGATGGCTTCACCTTGGACGATTTCAACGGCTGCGCCAAGGTGGCCCTCATGAAGCGGGGCCGGGCCGCCACCATCCTCGCCGAGGTGCAAGAGGCCGTCCGGCGCTGGCCGGCGTTCGCCACCCAGGCCGGGGTAGCCGATCCTTGGATTGAGCAGATTCGACAGGCCCACCAGTTTTTCCCAGCGGGTGAAGAAGTTGGAGCCGCGTAACCAGGCAATACCAGGCATTCGATTGCGCGCATCCCTCCCCCGCTCCTCCGCTCCTCCGCCGACGCTCCGCCAAGGTGCTGACGCCGTCAGCGAGCAGCATCGATCATAACTCCGGCCACGCGGGCGCGCCGACTGCGTAGTCAGGCCATCCTGGCCTGACCGAATCAGGGCTGGAAGCCCTGACTACGCACGCCCCGTGATCGACTGGCCGGAACAATGATCAAGGCCAGCGAGCACACAGGCCCGATCGCTATGACGCGGCGATCCCCGACTAACGCAGCCACCGCCGGATCGCCAGGAACGCTAAGCCGACAAGCACAACGCCCCGCTCGGTGCCCTTGGCGGATTTGTTACGCTCGCGCTCGCGGGCAGATTCCGCAGTGGACTTGGTCGTCATCCAGGCGAGCGGCCTGCGCTCCATGGCCCTCCCCCTGATCGCAGCCCGGACCTTTCGCGATGCCGAAAGCGTCGCGGTGGACCCGGTCCGGCAGGGCACCCCGTTCGCGACAGACTCCCTTGAACAACAGCCATTTACCATTCCATCAGAAGACCAGACACGAGCACTGCATAGGGAACGAGAACGCTCCAACGGACAAGACTACCTGACGCCGTCACGCCCGCGCTCAGCGTCTGCAATGGTCCGATTGCGATCATCAATCCGAAAACCACGGTAGGGACCAGGACAGGTGACCCGACAACGGCGGCAAAACCGATCAGCATCAGTCCAGCCGCGATCGTGCGAGCATGAGACAACAGGCGTTCAGGCACCTTTGCAGCGGCACCGGTCGGCACAAATGAGCAACCGGGCGACAAGAAAGTCTGGCGAATAGCCGTCCAGGCGAGTGAGGGGACCAGGCTGGAGTACACGACACTCGCGACAACCACAAACCTGAGGTATCGCTTCGGTTCAGCAAAGGCCCTCTTAAGAAGCGCCAGGATCGGCGTCTGAGGTCCCACCAGATACAGAGCGAGCAGCCAGCCCTGCACCTTGACATAGCCAGACCCGCCGGCAAGATGAGAGAAGACCATCCCGCCGGCAACCGACATGAGGATGATGACCGGGAGGTAGCAGGTGGAGAACGTCAGAAACGCATCGAGCTTCTCTACCCAAGACGCCCGCGGGGAGCGCAGCAGGGTTGGCCCGTATCTCCGGAGCGACTCGACCGTACCGGCCACGATACGGATATACTTCTGCTTGAGGGCGGAGTACGTCTGCGGAAACGACTCCTCCCCCGAGGGGTTAGCGCTGAAGCGTCCCTGATATCCCTGGGCCAACGCCATCATGGCAAACGCCAGGTCCTCCGTCACGACCTCGGGAAACCTGCCCGCCGCCTGCCAGGCGTCACGGCGCACGATTGCGGCATGGCCAAAGCAGGAGACGAAACCATAGCGGTTCCGCGACGGCAGGGCGAATTGGTAGAAAATGTCGACCGCAGGACCAAGGGCCTCCGACAACCAGGTCGCGCCGGGGGACCGTGCCGCATTGCCGCACTGGACGAAGCCTACCCCGCTCGCTTCAAGGACCTGGATGGCCTTACCCACGAACGACGGTGGCAGTACCTGATCCGCATCACAGAGGACGAATATATCCTCATGCACCACAGTCGATAGGGCGAAGTTCAGGTTTCCGGCTTTGAAACCCTGGCGATTGTTGCGACGAACGATGACCACTTTGGCGCCGGCCACCCTCACCCACTCATCAATCCGGTCCCTGGACGATTGTTCCGTGCTGTCATCGCAGATGATGAGCCGCGTGTGGCGGAAGTCCTGCAATAGCAGTGAGCGACAGGCATAAGCGTCAAAATCATCGCAGGTCGTATAGAGAATCGCGACGGGTTTGGCTGAACAGGCGCGGGCCACGGGCAATGATAAAACGGGATCAAACGCAGAAACCACCTGGTGCAGGAAGCCATGGAGCCCCCAGAGCCAAATCAGCATCCAGGGCAATTGGACCGCCGAAAGTACGAGCACACTGGGAGTCGACAGTTTCGGCACGACGATGGCCAGGAAAAACCACGCGTTCACAGCGCAGACCGCGCCCCAGGAGCCCAATGTCAGGAGGACGACAAGGCAGCGACGTGTCTGCGCAGGGTGAGTGCTCAGCGTGCACCGGTCCATGCGATCTCGGTCACCGCTGGCTTGGGTTTGCGCTCATGCGTGAAGAGCCCCGTGTGTTGTTCAGTCGGCGGCCAGCCATTCTCGACTGATTTCCAGGGCATGTCGAAAGCCCCGAGAAAGATGAATTTGACACGGGACGGGAGGTCAGTTCGGTTCTTCACCCTTTCTACAGCCAAGCGATAAAACTCTACCTGCGATTGAGGCGTGAGTTCCGGGGCGCCACCGGAGGGAAAGGACACCATCTTGAGTAGCACCGCGCGGTCGGGGGTTTCCCCGGACAGCATCGCCAGTTTCCTGCCCAGGATCAGGGTTTCAGCCCAAGCCTCTTCAGGCGTCTGGCCCCAATGCCACTGGCCGTGCGCATCGGGGAAGAGAAAATCCCGGCTCTCTGGGATTTCCCGTGGCAATTTACCGTAACATAATCAATAAGATATTGTGCATCGTCAAAATTTACTGACCCCTGTCATGGTCGGCACTGCCGCACCGTAATGCGTTGATTTTTCAAGCATACAGCTTGTACC
>NZ_CAIZIZ010000077.1 GCF_903933125.1 uncultured Lamprocystis sp.
GCCCAACATCGCCTGCTGCGGCCTGAAGGTGGCGGCCAGCGCCAAGGACTGGGAGGCGCTGGTCCCTGATTCGCAACCCAACGCCGCCCTGCTGCGGCAGGAACTGCGTCTGCTGCACGCCGCCTTTGCGCAGGCGCCGCTGTTGGGCAGCCTGCTGGACCCCGCTCGCAGCCTGAAGGACGACCTGTTCAAGTCCAGTTTCGACGATCTGAAGGACCTGCTGGAGCTTGCGCTGGCGCCCGAGACGCCGGCCGCGCTGCGGGGGCCGGGGCAGGAGTTGAACGACGACGCCTGGGACCTGGCACTGACTGCACGTGGTCTACTGGATGCCGCCCGGCTACTGGATGCGCGATATCACCTGGTCATGACTAACGTACCTTACCTGGCCCGGGGTAAGCAGAACGACACGCTTAAGGACTACTGTGCTAGGCATTACCCCGAGGCCAAGAGCGACCTAGCCAACGTATTCCTGGATCGATGCCTCGAACTCAGCCGCGAGCACGGACAAGGCGTGGTACAGATCGTCATGCCGCAGAACTGGCTATTTCTCGGCAGCTACAGGAAGCAACGCGAGTCGCTGCTCAAGCGGATGCAGTGGAATCTGTTGGCGCGGCTGGGCGAAGGTGGTTTTGATAGCCCACAGGCGGCTGGTGCATTTACCATCCTGCTAACTCAGACAAATGCGCACGCCCCGCAGGGTTCTCAGCTTCGTGGGTTGGATGCCAGTGAACTCAAGGGCGCTGTCGAGAAGGCGGTGCTTCTGCGCGAAGGAAAGCTTGTGGTGGTGAACCAGAAAGGGCAATTAGCAAATCCAGACCACCGGGTTTCGCTTGGTGAAGCATCAGAGCTCCCACTCCTCGAATGCTACGCGTCGTCTTATCAAGGCACAACGACCGGCGACAACCCTCGATTTATCACATTTTTCTGGGAGCATGTGAAATGGCAAAAACAATGGAAGAGCTTCCAGTCAACTGGTGATGAGACAGCCCATTTTGTTGGGCGTGAATATGTGTTTTTGTGGGACGATGGCAAGGGGATTCTCGCCAAGTCAGCTGCTGCCAGGATTCAGGGCCAAGTAGCTTGGTCAAGTGCTGGTGTGGCGGTTCGACAGATGCGAAATCTCCCCGCGACTCTGAATAGCGGTAGCCCATGGGACATGAACTGCGCCACACTCGTTCCCCGTGACTCGACTCACCTACATGCTATCTGGTGCTTCTGCTCTTCCTCCGAATACAGCGAAGCCGTTCGCCGCATCGACCAGAAGCTGAATGTCACGAGCGCTACCTTGGTCAAGGTCCCCTTCGACCTCGCCCACTGGCAACAAGTCGCCGCCGAACGCTACCCCAACGGCCTGCCCAAGCCCTATTCCGACGACCCCACCCAGTGGATCTTCCACGGCCACCCCCAGCCCGCCACCGACCCACTGCAAGTCGCCGTCGCCCGCCTGCTGGGCTACCGCTGGCCAGCCGAGACGGATACCGAGATGGAACTCTCCGACGAAGCCCGCGCCTGGATCGCCCGCTGCGAGGCCCTGGCTAGCCATGTGGATGACGACGGTATCGTTTGCCTGTCCTCGGTCCGCGGCGAGCCGCCCGCCCAGGACCGCCTGCTGGCCCTGCTGATCGCCGCCTGGGAGACCGTGGAGCCCGGCAGTTGGAAGCCGAGCATCCTGGCCAAGCTGCTGGCCGACGCCGACTGCGCCGGCCGGAGCCTTGATGTCTGGCTGCGCGACAAGTTCTTCGAGCAGCACGCCAGGCGCTTCCACCACCGTCCCTTCATCTGGCACGTCTGGGACGGACTCAAGGACGGCTTCGGCGCCCTGGTGAACTACCACAAGCTCGATGCCCGGAACCTGGAGCGACTCATCCACACCTACCTGGGCGACTGGATCCGCCAGCAGGAGGCCGGTGTGCGCGACGCCGTGGACGGTGCCCAAACCCGCCTGGCCGCCGCCCTGGATCTCAAGCGCCGACTCGAACTTATCCTGGAAGGCGAGGCCCCCTACGACATCTTCGTGCGCTGGAAGCCGCTCGCCGAACAGCCCATCGGCTGGCACCCGGATCTCAACGACGGCGTGCGCTTGAACATCCGCCCCTTCATGACCGCCGGGGTGCTGCGCCACAATAAGAAGCCCAAACTCAATATCAGTTGGGACAAGGACCGCGGCAAGGATGTCGAGAGCGCTCCCTGGTACGGGGTGTTCAAGGGCGAGCGCATCAACGATTACCATCTGACCCTGGCCGAAAAGCTGGCCGCGCGAGGCAGACCGTCTTGAAGATCCTTTCGCTTCATCTGTTGAACTTCCGTGGCATCGAGACCCTGGACATCGATTTCACGCAGCGCACGACGGCGTTCGTGGGGATCAACGGGGTTGGCAAGTCAGCCGTCCTCGACGCCTTGGCGATCGGGCTATCGCAGCTGACCTGGCGGATTAATAAGCTCCCGCTCAAGGCGCGTCCTATCGCGCTGGATGACATTCGCCAGGGCGCGGACTTCGCCCGCATCACGCTGGTCATGCAACTCAGGGGGGAACGCGTGGAATGGTCGATTGCGACCAACCGTCGGAAGGGCAGCTACAAGGACTCGCAGCGCAAGAGCGATCTCGAGCGCCTGAATGCGGCGGTGTCGGAACTGCATGCGGACTGGAATCATGTGGAAACCGAGCGGAAAGAGCCGTATGACCTGCCGCTGGCGGTTTACTACGACGTGAACCGCGCCGTACTGGAAATACCGATCCGGGTACGCGAAAAGCTACAGAACAATCCCTATGAAGCCTACAAGGATGCACTCGATCATAATGGGGCCGACTTCAAGCGCTTTTTCATCTGGTTTCGCAACTGCGAGGACCTCGAGAACGAGCTACGCCGCGACGATCCTGCATTTCGGGATCGAGGGCTGGAGGCCGTCCGCACGGCGGTCGACATCTTCACCGGGTTTCTCGAACCGCGGATTCGCCGAAAGCCGCTGCGGATGACCGTGGTGAAGCGAGGGCTGGAGTTGAATGTTGCCCAACTCTCCGATGGTGAGCGAAACATGCTGGCGCTGGTTGGAGATATGGCACGCCGCTTGAGTCTGCTCAACCCAAGCCTGGCGAATCCGAACGAAGGCGAGGGCGTGGCGTTGATCGACGAAATCGACTTGCATCTGCACCCGCGATGGCAGCGCAGTGTCTTGGCTTCGCTGGAAAAAACCTTCAAGAACTGCCAGCTCATCATCACCACGCATTCCCCCCAGGTCATCGGCGAGCTTGCGCCGGAATCGGTGATGCTGCTACGCGACGGCGCCTTGTTGGGCCATGCGCCACGTTCCCTGGGACTGAGCAGCAGCGAAGTACTGGAAGAGTTGATGGATGGGCATGCGCGCAACCCCGAGGTGACCGCTCAACTCGACGCTATCCATCGGCAAATAGACGACGACGGGATTGCCGAGGCGCAGACGCTTGTAAACCAATTGCGGGCGCGGGTTGGCGACATACCGGAGGTCCTGGCGGCCCAAGCGTCCATCGACAGCCTGGAATGGCTGAAGGATGCCGAGGCATGAGGTCCATCCCCAAGGGCGCCGAGCCGAGGGCGCTTATTCAATGGAAGGCGGATAATACGCAAACGCCTGAAAACCTGTTCTACACTGGCGGCGGATTTCCGGGCGAAGCGGTCCGCGAGGCGCTGTTGTCGGAGCAATTTCATCTGTGTGCCTACACCATGAAACGCCTGAAGACGGCCGCCGAGTGCAAGTCACAGGGTCGGGATACAACCAGCAATTCCCGGCCAATTTTTTTTCCTTTATAAACAATATGATAAATTCTTTTTCCGGGCTCTCTGGGATTTCCCGTGGCAATTTACCGTAACATAATCAATAAGATATTGTGCATCGTCAAAATTTACTGACCCCTGTCATGGTCGGCACTGCCGCACCGTAATGCGTTGATTTTTCAAGCATACAGCTTGTACC
>NZ_CAIZIZ010000078.1 GCF_903933125.1 uncultured Lamprocystis sp.
CCGGTAGCGGTGCGCGTAGCCGGGGTCGCCGCGCAGGAGGTCTTCGCCCAAGAGCCAGATGCTGTAGGTGGGTTGGAGCGAATCGTAATCCTGACCGCTCTGCAATTGCTGACTGTAGAGGTCGGTCCAGGTGTACAGGATGCGGGCGGGCAGGTCGCGATGGTTCACCAGTTGGATTTCGGCTTGATAGAGGCGGGCGTGCGCATCACGGGCTTTGACATCGACGATGCTGAGTTTATCGGTGAGGAATTCGCGTTCGTTGTACGGGTTGAGGATGTCGACCTGGGTGACCGGGCTGGGCAAATCGCGGCCGAGGGTGGCGTTGAGAAAATGGATAAGCAGGTTGCGGTTGTCCTCGGCGCCCAGCAGGGCTTTGAAGACACAGTCGGTCTTGGGGTCGATCGGGTGGTCCATGTGCAGAGTCTAGGCGGGTGCGGCGTGTGGGGCAATGTTGTGTTGCGGGGAGCGCGGTCGGGCCGCTGGCCCGCACGGGGGTGGGACGCTAGTGCTGCCCGTTTGGACACGCGTGATGCCGCCCACCAGCGATGGGTTGGGGGCGACGGAAGTCGCCCCTACAGGTGCCCATCCAGTCGCCCAGGCCTTGATCATCACTCGGCCCGCAAGCCCCGGGGCGCAGGGTTCCGAAGACATGCATGACACCGCTGGAGCGGCGTCGCGAGGGCGTGGGGCGAGCGGACTTATGATCAAAACCGTCGCCCCGACAGTCGCCCCCGACCGTCGGCACCGATGGCGGTGGATGGGAGCCCGGAACGCGCGGGCACCAGCGACGTGCCCACCCGACGGGGTTAATGCAACACGGCCTCCAGGCTGTCGGCGGTGAGGATACGCTCGGACCAGGTGAGTAGGGTGTCGGCATCGGCTTCGCTGATGCGTTGTTGGGTCTCCGGCGACAGGGGGCCGAACTTGAGGGTGAGTTGCCGCGTCAGCATTCGGGCTTCGCCGCGTTGCTCGCCGCGCGCTTCGCCGCGTTCTTCGGCCATGCGTTCAATGCTCATGACATAGGACATCTTTTTTTGCTCCTCGAGTGCGATCAGTTCGCTTCGCAGTTCTTGTTCAAGGGTCGGGGGCAGCCGCAGCATCCGGTCGATGAATCGCAGTAACGCCAGTATCTCGTCGCGCCCGTAGCCGGAGTCGTAAAGCAGCCAGATGATCTCGCGTTTACTGGCTTTGCGCTCGGGGTCGGAGGAGCGGCGATGGGCGGCCAGTTGGGCCAGGGCCACGACGGCAAAGGGATTGGTCGCCACCCGGGCCTTGAGGACGGCCAACTGGTCAGCCCACTGCTGGAGATGATGGACCCGGTAACAAAAGCGCACCCCAAAGCCGTCGCGTTCGCGGGCATAGACGCCGTGGGCCGCACGCGCGCGTTGGTTGGTGATCACCGCCAGGGTGATGAGTTCGATCTCCGGGTAGTGCTCGTGGATGCGGTAATAGTATTGAAACATGCGGTGACTGAAGCGCGCGCCGGCTTTGCCCTGCACTTCGATGTGGATCAGCACGGTAGGTTGGGGTGAGGAACGAACCCCAACATCCCCGGCCGCAAATCGTTGGGGTTCCTTCGTCACCCCAACCTACGGGCTCCGCATCAAGAAATTCGTAGGGTTGGTCCCAGGCGATGAGGGTGTGGACGTCGGCGAAGAACAGTTGCACGAAGGGTTGGAAATAGGCGCCGATCGCCTCTTTCCACGGCGAGTCGTAGTCGGGCTTGGGGGTGTCGGCGGGGTCGCTCATGGGGGGAGTATAGACCGATCGATGGGGGGTGGGGTCATGATCATCGTTCCGGCCGGCGTCCGGCGTCGCGCACTGGTCGATGGGTTAGGATTTCTGGAAACGGATCTACCGACGTTTAGGGGCGACTAACGTCGCCCCTACAGCTGCCCCTACGGATCGTGCAGGCATGCGCCGTCGGGATGCTTAGTCCTGGGAGTCGCCTTAGCCGGACAAGGGCTGCCCAGACGCGAGGTCGACCGGTAAAGCCTCGACCTCCAGTCTTCTTGAGGCCGGAATGATGATCAAGGCCCTCGACGGTCTTGATCACGGTTCCGGCCAGCCTACGGCCTGGAACGCCTCAGATCGTTCCGCCGCGCCACAGGGCCCGGCCGATGACTTGAACGTGTACGTCTTGGTCTGCGGGTGGGATCGTTTCGTCGGGATAGCGCCCCCGATTCTCGGAACGCAGGATGAGCCCGCCATCATAGCGGCGATAAAGCCGCCGTACGCGCAGTTGGTGGCCGTAACGAATGGCGAAGATCCCTCCATCTTGAATCTTGTGCTCGCCAAGATTGACGAGCAGCACATCACCCTGACGAATCGACGGCTCCATGCTGTCGTCCCGCATGTAGAGGACCGCGGCATGCTCAGCGCGGAGTCCTGATCGGCGCAGCCACTCGGTATCGAAGACCAACGGCGGTGTCTCCGCTTCGAGCACAAGCGCTCCGCTACCCTGCGAGAGACCGATTCTCCGTCTGGGAATCAGCGCATAGCGATCGGTGGGCAGATCGACCGGGTGCTGGACGCGGGCGGTCGCCGAGGGGGGTGCGGAAGATGCCGGATAGCCGATTATCGGCTCGGCGATCGCCAACTGATTCAATCCTTTAGGCGCACTGGGTGGTGTGATCGAGTGCGTATTGTCGTCGGCAAGCAGGTGGTCCAGTGTCCAGCCGAGCGCGTCGGCAACCAGTTTCTGCCTGCTTCTTGGAATGCCTCGTTTCTTCCAGTTGTTGAGATCCTGGCTGCGAACGCCGATGCGGGCCGCGAACGCGGTCAGCGATTCCCCACGCGCGCGGATTTCAGTCTCGACTTTGAGCATGGCCGTCATAGTCGTGAAGTCTCAAGGACAGCGACTGCGACGACAACAAACAAAAAGTTGAAAAAATAAACAAGACGAGCAATCATGGGCTTTCCGAGATGGGTCAGCCATGGTCCGAGCGACACCGGTCGGGTGGGTGTGGATCGTCGCAACCCAGCTTTTTTGAGCGGGAAAGCCGCACATTCCACCAGCACCGCAGGAGAAGCAGCAATGGGGGTGTATGTTTATCTGAGTATCTGTCCAGAAGGGATCGAACCGACTGCCTGGAAAGCCTTCTATCGCCAGGCACGGGATTTTTTGACTGGCCATCCTTATGGTTTGTGCGGGTTGCGTCGAGAGCGCATCAAGGGTGCGTCCCGGCTGGTCTATTCACGCCAGCTCGAGCACGAGCCCGACGATCCGACGCATCGTCATCTGCGTATTAGCGGAGACCTGGCATCGATGACGAATGCCGAGAGTTTCTGTTTGTATGAGGATATCGGCTACTACCGGACCGCCCCTCAGCCTGATGATGATGACTGCACTGATCTTTTGCACAGTGTGATCGAGGGCGACCATGGGGTTGCCGTGTTTTCGGAGAAAACCCAGGGCCGTCCTTATCACTTGGCTGTGCTGGCTGTGGCGATCCTCGCGGAGGGGTTGTTTCCTGGCCGTGCGCTGGTCAGTGGTGACATCAATCTGGACCAATGCCGAGAAGCGATGGCGACGCTTGAGGAGCAATGCGGAATCTGCGTCCCACTCCCGTTGTTGGTCGACATTGATCGCCTCTATGCGGCATTGGTTGCTCCGGCGCCTTCCCTGGAGGCAATCGTTGGCTACGTCTATGCGCCCGGCGCCAATCCGGAGGATCGCATCAGGGTGCTGCAACGGCACCTGGCGCGGGAGACACTGCTGGATTGGCTCGCCGCGCAGCTTGGCGAGTACGAGGGCGCCGTTACGCTTGGTGTCATCCGCAGCTTCAGGGATTGGCTCAACGCGGTTGGTGATCTCGAGGGGCTGATCGATGCAGCCTGCTTCAGATCGGGAGGTCCTAAGTTGGCACCAGACCAACTGGCTTCGGCCTTGGTGACCACCGGTGTAACGCTGGATCCGCAGCGGCTCGATGGGCTCGATCGACTGGACCGGCCGGCAGCATCCCCGGATAGCGTCTACTCACAATTTGGCAACGCCATGCTGGATCTGATGGGTGCAAGTGCGCGCAATTGTCGGTATCGGCTCGGCGTCGCGGCAGTGGTTTCCTGTCTGCGCGAGCGGTTTCCCGATCAGGACGATGCCTGCCGCGCGCTGATCGAACGCAAAACGGAAACCCTTGTGCAGCAGCTTGAAGCCCTTGGGGCTTGGGCGGCGCGCACCCGTGATCATGCGGACAGCGACGCGGAGACCGGCGATGGCGAATCCTTTGTCCGGCATTTGTCCGGTGATCCACTCTCGCCGGGTCAGGATCTGGTTCTGGATACGTTTGGCGCCCGTCTTCGGCCGGTCTGGGCTGACTGGCAGAGCGGAATCGTCGAGCGCGTCGGAAATGATGTCGAGGCGCGTCACCGATTGCTGATACGCGCCGCGGAACACAAATCGCTGGCTTTGAGTGAAAATGGTTGGGCCTGGATCGATGTTGAGCGGGACGTCGAGATCCTTGATTTGCTGCTCGTGCTGATTGGCGAGCACGACAACGCGGAAATTTTCGTCAATGTTCGCCGCGGACTATTTGAGCATCGCGACCTGTGCGATGCCTTGAGAAAGCGGGTTGTTTGTGGCTAACCGGCGACGACCTGCGCAAAGCGGACGAGGGGCTATACTTGTCATTGAACCAAGGAGATTTCCGAAAAAAGGCATCCCGACTGCGCATGCCGACCGTCGGCAATTCCAAAGTTGAGGGTCTCGAGCGGTCCATGGTGGATGCGGCGCGCACGACCGACGTGCCGAATCCCAAACATCGTGCGGCGCGCCTTATCCACCCTACAACAGCGCCGGTTTTGTAGGGTGGATAAGCGCAGCGCATCCACCTACAACAGCGCTGGTTTTGTAGGGTGGGATAAGCGCAGCGCATCCACCATCAGCCCCGCCGACGGCTCCACGGTGAGTGGTGCCGCCCAAGACGTCGCCGCAGATCGTGAAGTGACTGCCTTATGGGTTCGCATGAGCGCGCTAGACCGGATCGTGGAACCGGGTCGATAATACGGTGGACGATTTCCCGGCCGACAGGTCGGTTGCCGTGAGTGTTCCAACGTAGAGGAATCAAGACCATGCAGACAAAAGAAGAGTATCTGGCAAGACTCAAAGCTCAACTCGACGAGTGGCAGGTTGATCTGGACGGGCTGCGCGTGAAGGCGGAGGATGCCTCCGATGACGTGAAGGCCAAGCTCCATGAGCAGATGGCCGAGGTCAAGGCCAAGTGGGATGAGGGTGCGGCCAAGCGCGAGGAGATTCGGGCTGCCGCCGATGATAAGTGGGAGGAGATCAAGGACGAGGCCGAAGAGAAATGGGAGGAGCTCAAGGTCGGCGTCAAGGACTCGATCGAGCGGGTCAAGGCTTTCTTCAGTTGAGGCTTTGACCAGCGCGTCCAAGCAAACCCGGCGCGGCTGTGGCCGCGCGGGGGGCAGGGGGCTGAATGATTGGCACCACAAAGGCACAAAGGGCACGGAGACCGATACCGCGTTGCTTCTTTGCTGCGATCACCTGTTGAGAGATCCAGTGTCAAGACGGCGCAGTGGACATCTTTGTGTTCTTCGTGTCTTTGTGGTGCCAATGATCAAGGCCATCCCGGTGGTTGCTGGTGGATGGGTGTGCTACAGGACGTCCCGCCAAGCTTGATGGGCGGCGATCAAACGCAGCGCTTGGGGCAGCAGGGTCAGGCCAGGTTCCATCTTGAACCAGGTGGAGGCGCCGGAGGGGTGGGGCAGGGGGATCAGGTCTGCCGTAAGCCCCGAGGCGGATCGGTAGGGCCACTGGCGCCCCACGAGCATGTCCAGCCGCGCCCGGGCGGGCAATTGATCGGCAAACTGGGCGATGGCGAGCTTGCCGACGGGAATGATCAGTCGGGGCCGGCCGGTTTCCAATTCGGCGCGCCACCAGGGCGTGCAGTTCTCGACCTCCACCCGATCCGGCACCCGGTCACCGCCCTTCGGATTCTTGCCGGGAAAGCAGCGGCACACCGCGCTCATCAGGACCCGCGCGCGAAATCCCGTCTCGTCGATCCCGATCGATTCAAACCAGCGAAACAGGGTTTTGCCCGCCGTCCAGCAAAAGGGTCGGCCTTGTTCGATCTCCCGTGTCCCGGGGGCCTGGCCGATCATCATGACCGGCGAGCAGACGGCGAGGCCGTGTACCGGCGGGCCGAACATGCCGGGGCAGCGGCGGCAGCGGCGCAGGTCCTGGTAGAGACGATCCAGTGTCGACATCATCAGTGGGCCGGGCGCTTGCCGAACAGTTCGGCCGGATCGATTTCGATTTCCTCAAAGGGCGGTATGCGAACCTTCGGGCAGTGGTCGTCGTCCCGGCATTCGGCTGAGCATACGATCCGATAGCCACCCTGGTCGAGGGCGTAGGCGATCAGCGAACGGTCCTCCGGAGCGAGGACCCAGTAGTGCCGCACGCCGGCGCGCGGAAGCAGGAGTAAATGGTGAAACAGGTCTTTGCGCTCGTGGCCTGGGGAGAGGATCTCGCAGACCCAGTCCGGGGGGAGGGTGATGATCCCGGTCGGCCATTCCCCGAGTCGCGCGCGGCGCCACCCGGCCAAGTCGTGACAGGGGCACTCGTGCGCGCTGTAGCGCACGCTGACCTCGGTGAGGATCAGCCAGCCGTCCGGATCGCCGGGCCGTTGGCCGGACTGCACTTGGAACGCGAGACCGGATTGGGCACGGCTGTGCTCGAAGCGGGCCATGGGCCGCCGCACGATCGCGCCGCCGATCAGTTCCACCCGCTCGTCGTCGCAGTCCAGCAGGTCGTCGATGGTCTTCAGTCGCTGCGCTTCCACGGCGTGCCTGCGGGGATTGGGTGTCATGGTGAGTACAACGGTAGCGGGCCGCTCGGGCGTTGTCGAGATGGCTATCCTGATATCGCCGTCGGACGTGATAACCGGACGTAGGGGCGGGTTTCAAACCCGCCCCTGCACCAAGGGTCTGTCTGGATATCAGGTACGAAGACAAGACTCTTGAGATATGAGCCGATGGTGTCGGCAGTTTTGCATTAAACTACCACGGCGTCCCGTGACTGTTTTTTTACCGTGAAAGAATGGCCGGGACTTTGTGGGAGCAGCCTGCGGCCGCGACGGGGCCTCGCAAACTACCTTAGGTTCGCAGGCCACTCCCACGGCGGACTCCCCCCTAGCCAGTTGCCAAGGTAACCTTGCCATGTCCGATCGCGAGCCACGTACGCTGACCGAAGAAATCACAGTCCAGGGTGCGGAGCTGGTCGACAAAGTCAAGGCGCTGATTCAGGAGGGCAACGTCCGCCGCCTGGTGGTACGGCGCCGCAGCGGCGAGGCCCTGCTGGAGATCCCGCTGACCGCCGGAGTCGGGATCGCCGGTATACTGACCTTGATGGCGCCGGTGCTTGCCGCTTTGGGCGCCATGGCGGCGCTGATCGCGGACTTTCGGGTGCAGATCGAACGCGACGGGGATGCCGGCGGGGATGCGTCCCGCACCTTGCCGCGTCGCGGTGATGACGATTGAAGCGCGATTCACAATTGAAAATTTTACGACCGGTCAAAGGCTTTGCCGGTCCTTAACAAACCACAGAGATTCTGATGCAGCAAGTCAAGCAGACCGCCGAATACACCGTGTTCCAGAAGAAGTCCGGCCGCTATGCGGTGCAGGCCAATGCCAAGGGCAAGAAGTGGCTGAATGGGGACGATAAGGTCCGCATCCTGGTGGACGAACAGTTGGTCAAGGTCATGACCCCCAAGGCCCCGCCCGCCGAGGCGCCGGCTGAAGAGGCGTCGGCCGCATCCTGAGCCGCATCACGGTTCTGCCCCGGCCTTCATTCTGAGCCCCGGTCCGCACCCCGCCGGGTCGACCCATGGCTTGGGGCCGCCACTACCGGTCGACGGGGCGCTCGACGCCCTTTCGGCTGCCCTGACGCTGGGTCACGCGGTCCTGGTCGCCCCACCCGGATCGGGCAAGACCACCCACATCCCGCTCCTGCTGCGCGATGCCGCCTGGCTCGCCGGCCAGACCCTACTGATGCTCGAACCGCGCCGCCCGGCGGCGCGGATGGCGGCTGCCCGCATGGCGGCGCTGCTGGGCGAAGTGCTAGGTGAAACGGTCGGTTATCAGGTGCGCTTCGAGCGCTGTATCGGGCCGCGCACCCGCATCCAGGTGGTCACCGAGGGGATTCTGACCCGCCGTATCCAGTCCGATCCGGGGCTCGACGGGGTCGGCCTCCTGATCTTCGATGAATTCCACGAGCGCAGCCTCCAGGCGGATCTGGGCCTGGCCTTGGCTCTGGATGCCGCGCAGGCCCTGCGTCCGGACCTGCGGATTCTGGTGATGTCCGCGACCCTGGACGCGGGGCCGGTGGCCGCGCTCCTGGGTGATGCGCCCGTGGTCCGGGCCGCGGGGCGCAGTTTTCCGGTGGACGTGCGCTATGCGGATCTGGCACCGCGCGACCCGCTGGCCGCCATGGAGTCGGCGATTCGTCGGGCCCTCGTCGAGCACTCGGGCGATCTGCTGGTGTTTCTGCCCGGTGTGGCGGAGATCGAGCGGGTGCGGCGCCGCCTGGAGCCCGATCTGGGGGGCGATCTGGACCTGCTTCCATTGCACGGCACGCTCGCGGTGGAGCAGCAGCAGCGGGCCCTGGTGCCCGCCCGCGCCGCGGACGGCGGGGGCCGTCGGCGGGTGGTGCTGGCGACCGACATCGCCGAGACCAGCGTGACCATCGAGGGGGTCACCACGGTGATCGACAGTGGTCTGGCCCGCAAGCCCCGCCTGGACCCCGGCTCCGGTTTGACCCGGCTGATGACCGAGCCGATTCCGCTCGCCTCCGCCGATCAGCGCGCGGGACGCGCCGGGCGGACCGCGCCCGGGGTTTGTTACCGGCTCTGGACGCGGGCCCAGGAGGTGGGACGGGCCGCGCATCGGCGGGCGGAGATCCTGGACGCGGACCTGGCGCAGTTGGTCCTGGACTTGGCCCTCTGGGGTCTGCGCGACCCCGCCGGGCTGCGCTGGCTGGATGCGCCGCCCGCACCCCATTGGGCGCAGGCACTGGCGTTGCTCAAGGATTTGGGGGCGCTGGACGCGAGCGGTGCGATCACGCCGGTCGGGCGCCGTATCGCGGAGTTGCCGTTACATCCGCGCTTGGGGCGGATGTTGGCGCAGGCGTCGCAGCCGCAGGACCGGCGTCTGGCGGCCGATCTGGCGGCCCTGCTCGCCGAGCGGGATAGCTGGAGCGCCACGCCCGGCCTGCCGCGCCCGGCCGATCTGGGTCTGCGGCTGGCGGCACTGGAGGCTTTCCGGGCTGGCCGTCCGAACGCGGGGATGGGGCGTGCCCGGCTGGTGGCAGCGGATCGGCTGAGCCGTCGGCTGGTGCCGATGGAAGGCGCGCGCGGTGCGCGCCCACCGCGGAACCCGGCTCCCGGCCCGGCGGACCGCACGGTCGCGTTGGAACCCGGTGCGCTCCTGGCCAGTGCTTATCCGGACCGGATCGCCCAGCGACGTGGTGCCCGTGACGGGCGCTATCTGCTGGCGGTCGGCACCGGGGCCGATCTGCCGCCCGAGGACGCGCTCGCTGTTCATCCCTATCTGGTCGCCGCTGAACTCGATGCCCGGGGGCGGGACGCGCGCATCCAGCTCGCGTTGCCGGTCTCGGAGCCGGCGCTGCGCGCGGCACTGGCCGAGCGCATCCTGACCGGCGAGCAGGTCGCCTGGGACACCGAGCGCGACGCGGTGACGGCGCGTCGGGAGTCCCGGCTGGGCGCCCTGGTGCTGGACTCCCAGGCGTTGCCGGTCGGCGATCCGGCGCGTACGCTGGAGTTGCTGCTGGGTCAGGTGACGGCGCGATTCGACGCGAGTCTGTCGTGGGATGAGGCGGCGCGTCAGTTCCAGGCGCGGGTTGCGCTGCTGTGCCGGGTGGATCCGGCGGGGGGCTGGCCGGACCTGACCGACGAGCGACTCCGGCTGGATCTGGATGACTGGCTGGGCCCCTGGCTCGGGGGGCTGCGCAGTCTCGCCGAGGTGCGCGCTTTACCCCTTAAGGAGCTGCTCGCCGGTCTGCTGGATCGGGGCCAGCGTGCCCGCCTGGACACCTTGGCGCCGGAGACGCTGACGACCCCGGCCGGCAACCGCCGTCGTCTGGACTACCGGGCCGGGTCCGCGGGCGAGCCCGTCCTGCCGGTCCCGCTCCAGGAACTGTTCGGCGCTCGCGAGACGCCGAGCGTCTGCCAGGGCCGGGTGCCGGTGATGTTGCATCTGCTCTCCCCGGCCGGGCGGCCGGTGCAGATCACCCGTGACCTCGCGGGGTTCTGGGTCCGCGGCTACCCGGAAGTCCGCAAAGAGTTGCGCGGACGCTATCCCAAGCACCCCTGGCCGGACGACCCCCTGACCGCGTCGCCGGTGACACGAACTGGTCGGCCGCGGCGTTAGGCGATCACTGTTATAGCCATCGGACGTGATAACCGGACGTAGGGGCGGGTTTAAAACCCGCCCCTACACCAAGGCTTCAGGTACGAAGGCGATAACGGATGTGGTCTTAAGCGGGAAGCTGGATGAGATGCTTCATCCTGCGTAAGAGCGTGGTTCACCGCGGACTGGATACCGCGGTGAGGACGAGCGGAGGGGGAAAACGGGCGGACGATGATTTCAAGAGGGTCAGGCGATGGCGAATGCTGCGGGTGGTGCAGCATTCGCCGCGGCTCAGTTCAACAGCGCTTCCTAGGGCCGAACCAGCACGATGGCATCGTAGGCCGGCAAGGTCACTTGCGTGACGGCGGCGCCGTCATTGACGGGATCCTGCCCGGTGCCGCGGATACGCTGCAAGGTGGTGCCGAGCGCGACGGTCCGTGTCGTCGGGGTCGCATTGACCACCACCACCGCGTTGTCGAAGTCGCGCCGGAAGACATCGGCGTTGCCGGCGAACAGGTAGACCGAATCAACCCAGACATCGGTGTTCTCGCGGCCCACGTTGAACTTCACCTGGAAGTTTCCGGTGCGCGGGGCGGTGAAGGTAAACACCTGCCGGCTCCACTGCGCAGGGATCGTCATCTGCTCGGTTTGGTCCCCGACGACGACCTGGATCGTGCGGATGGCGCTGGACTTCACGCCGAAGGCCAGCGTGTACTGCACTCCGCTCTGGAGGCTGAGCGTCGGGCCCTTGGCGGCGGCACCGGCTTCCGTCTTCGCATAGACCTGGTGTGGGCTGATGCGCAGTGCACCCGCGCCCTCCAGGATGTTGGCCACGTTGCTATCGCGCGTCACCGTGACATTGGTGCCGCTCCAGCCGGTCAGGTTCGTATCGAAATTGCCGTTTGCCAGCAGGTTACGCTCCGGGGCGAAGGTCACCGGGTCATAGACGCGATAGCGCGCGCCCAGCGGGAACCCCATCCAACCCTTGTGCTGGCGGACCTGCGCCTCGTTCGCCGGATTCGAGGCGATGGCGCGGCCGAAGGTCGGGGAGTTCCGCACCACGTCGACGGCATATTCATCCCACCACGGATCACCCACGCCGGTATTATTCTCCTGAGCGTAGTAGCCGTCGTCAAGCAAGGTCAGCCCCAGGGTGAAGCGGAACGGCGCATTGCTGGTGCCGCGCGTATTATAATACGTGTAACGGAGGGTCGACACGCGGCTAATGGTCTGCGAATAACGGGGACCGACGTTGCCCTGGTGCATCAGCATGCTGTACTGCGACAACCGGCCGTCGATCTCCCGGTAATCCGGCGCCGCATCGCCGATGTTACGCTGCGGCCAAGCTTCCATGTCGTTGCCGTTCAGTGATGTGAAGCCACGCGACTCGGTCATCCCGCCGACGATCAGTGCATTCGGCATACGCTCACGCAAGAGGGTATAGAAGTCATCCAACCCTTCGCCCCACAGGTTCACTCCGGCGGCGGAGATCCCCTCGTCCAGCACCAGGTTATTGTCGACATCCGGCTTCTTGTTCCAGGCGTCCATGATGAAATGGAAGTCCGTATCGAACATGACCCCGGCAATCTTGGCGGTCGTCGCCTTGCCATTTGCATCCTTGTCGTAGTTGGCGGCCAGCCATTCGGCCATGAGCTGGTTCATGCGCTTGC
>NZ_CAIZIZ010000079.1 GCF_903933125.1 uncultured Lamprocystis sp.
ATTTATTTCAATAGCGAGTATAAACGTGTCCGTTAGAACATTTATAGTATAGAATCGGCGCACGATCATGTCTGTGAATTTTTGAATCCTCAACCGCGCATTGACATACAGGGCACTCTAGGCCATCTGGATGCAATATATCGACCAAAAAATCGTAGCATTTCTGTTCATCCAAAAGTTCGACGAGTGAAAAAATGAGCATGTGCGTGGAGCCAAAAAAATACTTCAGTATAAACTATCTCATTATCAACTATTATTGGCTAATAGTAAAGCATCACACATTTGGCCTCATGAGCCTGCAAACCATGCCGAAAATACTTTTTTCTCGCTACACTGTCGGCAGCCTGACGCTACCAAACCGCATCGTCATGGCCCCCATGAATCGCAACCGCGCCACCGATGCGGACTTGGCCCCGACCGCGATGACGGCAGAATACTATGCACAGCGCGCCTCAGCCGGCCTGATCGTTGCCGAGGGCACGCCGGTGTCGCCGCAGGCGCGTGGCTGCGCCCGCACGCCGGGGATCTACAACCAGGCCCAGATCGACGGTTGGAGACGGGTAACCAGGGCGGTCCATCGCGGTGGCGGCCGCATCTACCTGCAGCTCTGGCATGTCGGGCGCGTCGGCCACGGCGCTCTGCGAGCGGACGGCTCCCAGCCAGTGGGCCCGAGCACGGCCCGCCTGGAGAGCGACAGGGTACCGATTCTAAACGCGCGCAACGAATCGGTTCTCGTCCCCTGCGATGCGCCGCGTGCCCTTGAGACCGACGAGGTCAAGGCGGTCGTCGTCGATTTCGAGCGCGCTTCGCGCAATGCGGTCGCTGCCGAATTCGACGGCGTGGAGATCCACGCGGCGAACGGCTACCTGTTCGATCAGTTTCGCTGTCCGTACCTGAACGATCGCACCGACGAATTCGGCGGTAGCCTGGAAAACCGTTGGCGCGTCCTCCTGGAAACGGTGGTCGCCGCGGCCGATGCCATCGGCAGGGCGAGGGTCGGCGTGCGCATCTCACCGCTCGGCACGGCACATGAGATGCGCCCCGACCCGGATCCACTGGGCACCTTTGGCCACCTCGCCCGCGCGTTGGACCGTGTGGGCATCGGTTACCTGCACCTTTACGATCAGTCGGAGAGCTGGATCCACGATCAGCAAAGCCGCCTGCTGCGACACCTGCGGGGCTGTTTCCCCTCTACAATGATCCTGTGCGGCGGTTTCGACGTCCGGCGTGCGGAAGCGGCGCTGCAAACGGTCCGCGGCGACCTCGTCGCATTTGGCAAGCCGTTCATCTCCAACCCCGATCTCTTACAGCGGCTGCGCCTCGGCGCACCGCTCGCACCCTGGGATTCAAAGACCATCTACAAAGGCGGCGCCAAGGGTTACACGGATTACCCGACGCTGGACGAGGAGATCGCCGCGAGCGAGAACCACTGCGGCGGTTCCGAATCCTGCGTCTATCCTTGCGCGCACCGCGGGTTTCGGTAGCGCCGCTGCGGCCTAACCCCGCGCCCGGATTGTCCGCGGTAGAGGACGCTTTTCAGACTTGGCCCAGGCCCAACAGTCGTGTCATGAGGGGCCGTTTCGGCCCGGACACCGCTGCGGCGCGGCTCGGTGCGATAACTTGGGCTCTTGTGACACCAACAGCCGCGTCTTATTCGGTGGTGGGCGAGAAGAAACTGAACTGATTACGCCCTGCGCTTTTCGCAGTATACATCGCCTGATCCGCTTTTTTTATAAAGTCTTCAGCAGTGTTTGCATCCTGCGGAGAAAACGCTATCCCGATGCTGGCAGAAAAGCGTAACCGGCGCTTTGCACCAGCGAGCGGCTCGGCGCGCTCGCGCCGCCCAGAAACAACGTTATGCCTAGCAGCCCCTCGTTGCCCACCACGGATCCGATCACGGGCTGCTCCTCGCGCCGGCGCGCCTGCTCCTGCGCTTGGCGGCACACCGGATCGGAACTGCGGACTCTTGTTTGGAGACGCCTACCCATCTCCCGCAGCACCTAGTCACCGGCCAGGTGACTACATTATCGAAGAACGCCTCTTTCTTGACGCGTCGCCTGGGGGCACAATCGGCCTCTCTCACCAGTCGTCTGTCGCACCAGCGCCAAGGAGTTCCCCATGAAGGTCCCCGTCTGCGTCATCGTCGGTGCCGGCCCCGGCAACGGTGCCGCCTTCGCCCGCCAGTTCAGCCGCGCCGGCTACCGGGTCGCCCTGCTCGCCCGTGGGCGCGACAGTCTCGATGAATTGACCGCCGAGATCGCCGGCACCCGCGCCTATGGCTACGACGCCACCGACCCGGCCGACGCCGAGCGCGTTTTCGCCGCGATCCGCCAGGACCTGGGCACACCCCAGACCCTGATCTATAACGCCTCCACCCGTGAGTTCGGCGACATCGACGCCACCACGCCGGACGCGTTCGAGCGGGCCTGGAAGGTCAATACCTACGGCTGCCTGCTCGCCGCCCAACAGGTGGTCCCCGACATGCGCGCCGCCGGCCAGGGCAGCATCGTCATCATCGGCGCCACCGCCTCACTCAAAGGCGCCGCCGGCTTCGTCGCCTTCGCCTCCGCCAAGGCCGCTCAGCGCAGCCTGGCGCAGTCGCTCGCCCGCCAACTGGGTCCGCAGGGCATCCATGTGGCCTATGCGGTCATCGATGCCGTGGTCGACATGCCGGCCTCCCGTGCCATGATCCCGGACGCGCCGGACACCTTCTTCGCGCGCCCGGACGACATCGCCGAATCAGTCTTCTTCCTGGCCCGTCAACCACGCTCCGCCTGGACCTTCGAACTCGACCTGCGACCCTTTGGCGAGCATTGGTAGGCCCGATTGCGCCCCGCTTGACCAGACCAACAAAGGCGGCTCGGCCAGCGACGGTCTGTCCGCCACTGGAGATCGAGGCTTTAGCCGGTGGCCATTCCCGAGTTCTTGAAGAAAATCAGTGACGCCTGCACGCCCGACCGGCTAACGGCCATGGAAGGGACATCAAGCCGCCCCGGAAGATGAAAGTCCCTCGATCGGATCGGGGTGACGGGATTGCGCCCGTCACCCCTCCCACACCACCGGACATACGGTTTTCCGCATCCGGCGGTTGAGCCCAGCGGGCTTAGCCCGCGAGCGTCCACGGTAGAATCAGTCCGTAGCGACTAAGGGTGGCGGCCCGACGATCCGCTTGTTGATCTGGTCGCCGATGTCCGACTTGCCCTTGAGGGCGACCATGTCCTTGAAGCTCGCATCCGCGGGGATGGTGATCGGCGCGAAGGGCTGGCCGGCGTATTTGTCGCTAACGTACTTGATGAACAGCAGAACCAGGACGTAGTCCTTGTACTGGCTGGCGTCCATGCCGCCGCGCAGCTCGTCGCAACTGGACCAGAGGGAGGATTAAAGTTCGGACTTCTTCAGGGCCATGAAGAGGATTCTTGTGAGTTGAGCGCAGGCAGACTGAGGCCCGCGCGCCCGGCCGGGAGCGCCGCGGGACCACCAGGGGCGGGCGATGCGCCTGTAGCGGGTCAGCCAATCTTACGCTGAAGCCCCATCACCCTGCGTCCGTCCAGGCGGCCTCGATCAAGATGGCCACCTAGGCTCGCCGTGTGCGTAGTCAGGCCATCCTGGTCTGACACCGTCAGGGCTGGAAGCCCTGACTACGCACGCCGCTGGCCGGGATTACGATCAAGGCCCACACGGGCATCGATGATCAAGGCCGAGGTCGTCGATGCTCATCCCAGCGGCCAGCCATTCCAGAACCGTTTCGACCGGATAGCAACCCGCGAATACAGCGAAACGGGGCCAGGCTCCAATGGCACTGCGCGGCCCCGGTCAGCCGGACATGTTGGGCGAAGCGCGGGACGGGCCCTTTGTGGATGCCGAGGAATACTGCCGCCGTGCCCTGGCGCAAGGGCTGGAGCGGTGTCTGTTCGGCGGCGGGCGCGGCACCGTCCCGGCGGGGCTGATGGAGGAAATCCGCAGCCTCAGCCAACCGCCGATTCCCTGGGATGTGCGGCTGGCGGACTGGTTCGACGAGCGGTTTCCGCCGCCGGAAGTGCGCCGCAGCTACGCCCGACCCTCGCGCCGTCAGTCCGCCACCCCCGGCATCCCCCGGCCATCACCGCTCAAACCGCCGGAGGAGGAGCGCAAGAGCCGGGTCTTCGGCGTGGTGCTCGACACCTCCGGGTCGATGCCGCCGCAACTGCTGGGCAAGGCGCTGGGTGCCGTCGCAAGCTACAGTCTCGCTCATGACGTGTATGCAGTCCGCCTGGTGTGTTGTGATGCCGCCGCGTATGACAGCGGTTGGGTGGAGCCGGAACGCCTGCTGGAGCGCTTTACCCTGAAGGGTCGGGGCGGTACCGTGCTGCAACCGGGGGTCGACTGCCTCCGCCGCCTTGCCGAGCGCGGAGAGTTTCCCCGGCAGGGTCCGCTGTTGGTGATTACGGATGGAGATTGCGAAGACGCGGTGGACATTGCCTTCGACCACGCCTTCTTGCTGCCGGAGGGCCGGCGCCTGCCGTTCACGCCCAAGGGGGAGGTGTTTGCAGTAAAATGAAAGGATGATGACCCCCGAACACGACTGGAACCGTTTGGCCTGGTGGCAGTGGGCGGCCCCGCTGGGCGGTGCCATGCTCGTCGGTGCCAAGGCCGGCGGACTGCTGGCCTCCGGCAGTGCGCTCTTCATCGCCGCGGCGGTGGCCTTGCTGGGCGGCGCGGTGTTCGCGGCGGTGCACCATGCGGAGGTGCTGGCGGTGCGGATCGGCGAGCCCTTCGGCTCCATCCTCCTGGCCCTGGCCATCACGTGCAGACCTTCCGCCATCGCGCGGATTTCCTCATCGATGAGGGGGCGACCCTGCACGGCGCGCCGCCGACCAACCGCAGCACCCTCACCAGCGCACTCTTTCTGACGGTCAGCCTGGTGGTCGTAATTCTGCTGGCCAAGGCACTCTCGCCGGCCGTCGAAGCCGCGGTCGCGCAGGCCGGACTCCCGCAAACCGTCGTGGGCGTGGTGATCGCCATGGTGGTGTTGCTGCCCGAGGGGCTGACCGCCGTCAAGGCCGCCCGGCGCAACCGGCTGCAAACCAGCCTCAACGCCTCCCTGGGTTCCGCCCTGGCGAGCATCGGGCTGACCATCCCGATCGTCGGCGCCGTCTCGCTCTACCTCGACGTGCCCTTGGTCCTGGGGCTCCCGCCCGAGTCCACCGCCCTGCTCCTGCTGACCCTCTTTATCAGCACCATCACCTTCGCCACCGGCCGCACGACGATCCTGCAGGGTGGTGTGCATCTGGTCATCTTCGGTATTTTTGTGCTGTTGACGGCCGTGCCTTGACGGCCGTGCCTTGACGGCTGGGGCGGCCGCTTGGCAGGCGCCATCGTCCGTTGTCGAAGCCCATCAGGTGACCGGCGCCTTCGAGCAGGCCGGTCAACGGGTGGTCGAAGGCCAGCGCCTGCTCCAGGCAACCAGCGACGTCTTGCTCGGTTAGGCGCAATACCGTTCAATGGCACATAACAAGGCTCCTCAAGTCGTCACCAGACTTATACAGACAGTTCCCCGACGAGAACGCCGCGTGGCAGTACCGAAATCGCCATATGCTCCGCCACACTGTAAATGCGCCGCAGTTTGTCGAGTATTTCGACCTGCACGCGGTGCTTGAGCAGGCGTTCCGGGTCGTCCTGGGCGAGACGCGCGGCCTGTCGCTGGTACAACTCGGACGTGAGGCCCAGGATCACGTCGCGCTTCGCGATCACGGACTGCGCCGCCCTCTCGTCACCCGCCAGCAGTGCGCGTAGCGCCGCATGCGCCGACTCCTGGATCGTCTGAGACAGACGCTCAAACAGCGCAGTGGTCTCTGGCGAAGCGGCGATATTCGCCTCCTTCAGGGTCTGGGCTAGCGGTGCCAGTTCGCGGCTGATCGCCGCCCCCAAGTTCTCGATGTCGCCGGTAGCGGCAACCAGCCGTGCATGCTCGTCGGCTTCGGTATCGCTCAGCTCGCTACGCCCGACGTGCTGCAGGTAGGCGAGCACCGCCTCGCGCAGCACCACGACCTGGTCATACTGCTGCGAAAGTTCGCTGAGATCCCTGGCGGCGAAGGCCGACTTGACCTTGGCCAACATCGCTTCGGTCAGCTCGCCCATGTGCCCAAGCTCCATCCGCGCACGCTCCAAGGCCATCGATGGCACCCGGATCAATTCGTCGTCGAGATACCTGGGGCGGACGATCGCCCGCTCGGCAATCGCCCGGTCCGGGATAATCTTGATGGCCATCTTGGCAAACAACGCGGCGAACGGCAGGAAGATGACGGTATTGGCCGTGGCCCAGATCGTTGCGGCGTTGGCGATTTGGCGCGGCACCTCTTCGGCGAGCCGATCCACGCCCAGCAGGTGCGGGGCCACCGGCGAAACCAGCACGGCGAGCCCCGCGAGTTGAGCAATGAACGGCAGCCAGATCACGGCGCCCAACACATTGAACAGGACATGCACGGCGGCCGCGCGCTTGGCATCCTGCGGCTTGCCAATCGCGGCGAGTATCGCCGTGATCCCCGTGCCGATCTTGGCCCCGAACAAGATCGCGATACCGGCCGGCAGGGACAGCAGCCCCTGGGTCGCCATGACCACCGCCAGCCCGATGGTTGCCGAGGACGATTGCACCAGTGCCGTGAACGCCGCGCCGGCCAACATTCCCAGGACCGGGTTCTGCAAGGACTGCAGGAGTTCGGCAAAGCCCTCATGCGTGCGCAACGGCGACATGGCCGAGCCCATCACCGCCATGCCATAGAAGATCAGACCAAGTCCCATCAGCATGGCGCCATAGTGGCGAGCGACCCCCTTCGTCCACACGGCGGTCATCACAAACCCGATGGCGATCAGCGGATAGGCCAGGGCGGTGGTGTTGAACGCCACGATCTGCGCCGTCACCGTGGTGCCCACATTGGCCCCGAAGATCACCCCAACCGACTGCACCAGAGTCATGAGCCCGGCGCTGACGAAACCCACCACGAGTACCGTGGTTACCGATGACGACTGGATCACCGCCGTGACGATGGCGCCGGTGATGGCACCCAACACGGGGTTTCCGGTCAGCTTGGCCAGCAGCGTGTTCATCTGCTTGCCGGCGGCGGCCTTCAACCCGTCGGTCATCTTCTCCATGCCGTACAGGAACAGCGCCAGGCCGCCGAGCAGCTCGATAGTCATCGTCAAGGGGTCTAGTTCGGTCATGGTCAACCTCGCTGTTCTATGAGCAATGCCAGGACTTGCGCCTCGCATCAAGCTCGTGACCGGGGGCTGAACAAGTCCGCCGAATCCGCTTGCGGTCGTTCAGCTCGCGGGGAAAAATGCGGTCGGTGGCAGACACCAGAAGGTCGAGCGTACCACCCAAGACCACCACGCCCAAGCCATTGTTGCTGGATCGTATCGGGCGCTGCGCGCCAGGCATCCGGCGCCCACTGAGCGCCCCCGCCTCAAAAGAGCCCGGACAGGTCGGCGGTCTGCAAACCGGCCAGCGGCAGGGGGACCGCGCCGAGACCGCTCGGGGTCATGACATCGGCATAACCGTGCGGACCCGGTCGGCGGTGGATGGTCAGCCGCCGGCCGCCCAGGTCCACCAGCCAGGCCTCGGGGATGCCGGCGCGGGCATAGCGCGGCAACTTGACCTCGCGGTCGTAGCGCAGGCTGCCGTCGGCAACCTCGATCAGCAGCAGCACGTCGGCCCGTTCGGCACGCGCGCCGTCGATGCCGGGGCGCAGCAGGGCGATGTCGGGCCGGGGTTCGCAGTGGTCATCGAGCCCGATGGGCTCATGCAAGGCCACGACAGCGGACCGCTCGACGGCCTCCCGCAAGCGGTCGGCGATCAGCGCGGCACTGCCGGCATAGGGTTGACCGATCGGCGGCAGTTCGATGATCTCCCCATCGATCAACTCGGTGCGCAACTCGGGACCGAGGATGCCGAGCGCACCCATGCGGCGGTAGTCATCGACCGTCAGACGATGAACCCGGGCTCTGATCTCTGCGGTGGCGCTCATCGGACTTCACCATGTATCGCCGTCGGACGTGATAATCGGATGTCGGGGCGGGTTTCAAACCCGTCCCTACACAAGGGTCGGTCCGGATATCGGGTCCGAAGGCTTTAATGCGATTGCTGTGCTGCTCAGGTCTTGCCGTAGATCGCGTTGGGATCCTTGAGCACCGGCGCGATCTCGGCCCAGGCACCGTCACCGTCGAGTTGCCGATAAAAGCAGTTGTGTCGACCGGTGTGACAGGCGATGCCGCCGCGCTGCTCGACCTCGAGCAACACCACGTCGGCGTCGCAGTCGATGCGGATGCCGTGCACCACCTGCTGATGACCGGATTCCTCGCCCTTGTGCCACAGGCGCTTGCGTGAGCGCGACCAGTAGACGGCGTGGCCGGTCTCGCGGGTCAGGGTCAGTGATTCGCGATTCATCCAGGCCATCATCAGGATGGTGCCGGTGCCGGTCTCCTGGGCGATGGCGGGAACGAGTCCGTCGGCATCCCACTTGATGGCGTTGAGCCAGTCTTCGTTCATGCGTGTCTGTCCGTTTCAGGGGTTGGCGGCCGCGATCTCATCCGCCAGGCGCTGCCCGGCGGCGAAGTCCAGGGTGCCCTCGTAGATGGCGCGGCCGGTGATGGCGGCGACGATGCCGCGCTCGGCACCGCGGCTGGCGACCGCGGCCAGCGCGCGGATATCGTCGCTGTTGGTGATGCCGCCGGAGGCGATAATCGGGATGGCGACCGCCGCGGCCAGCGCGAGGGTGGCCGGGATGTTGGGACCGGTCATCATGCCGTCACGACCGATATCGGTATAGACGATGGCCGCAACCCCGTCGCCTTCAAAGCGTTTCGACAAGGACTCCACCCGATGGTCGGTGAGTTCGGCCCAGCCTTTGATGGCGACCTGGCCGTCTTTGGCGTCCAGGCCGACGATGATCCGGCCGGGAAAGGCGCGGCAGGCGCGAGCGACGAAGGCCGGCTCCTGCACCGCCTGGGTCCCCAGGATGCAGTAGCTCACCCCGGCCGCGAGATAGGCGGCGATGGTCGCCTCGTCGCGGATGCCGCCGCCGACCTGGATCGGCAGGTCGGGAAAGCGCGCCGCGATGGCGCGGATGGCGGCCCCGTTGACCGGCTCACCTGCGAAGGCGCCGTTGAGATCGACCAAATGCAGCCGCCGGGCGCCCTCCCCCACCCAGCGCGCGGCCTGCTCCACCGGATCGTCGGAGAAGATGGTCTCGTCCTCCATGCGGCCCTGGCGCAGCCGCACACAGCGGCCGTCCTTCAAGTCAATGGCGGGGATCAACAGCACTGGGACTCTCCCTTGAAGTCGGGGCGAAAGGCAAATCGGTTCATAACGGGGGTCACAAGGGCGGTCACAAGGCGCCCTTGGTCGACGGCATGATGCCGGCCATGCGGGGGTCCGGCTCCACCGCCATACGCAGCGCCCGGCCGAACGCCTTGAAGAGGGTCTCCGCCTGATGATGCGCATTGTCGCCGCGCAGGTTATCGAGGTGCAGGGTTAGACCCGCATGGTTGACCAGACCCTGGAAAAATTCATGGAAGAGGTCCACGTCGAAGGCGCCGATCATGGCGCGGGTGAAGTCGCAGTGGAAGGTCAAACCGGGCCGACCGGACAGGTCGATCACGACTCTGGATAGTGCTTCATCGAGCGGCACATAGGCATGGCCATAACGGCGAATGCCTTTTTTGTCCCCCAGGGCCTGCGCCAGCGCCTGACCCACCGTGATGCCGATATCCTCGGCGGTGTGGTGGGCGTCGATGTGCAGGTCACCGGTCGCGATAATGTCCAGATCGATCAGACCGTGGCGCGCCACCTGATCGAGCATGTGCTCCAGGAAGGGCAGACCGGTCTGGAGGCTGGAACGTCCGCTGCCGTCCAGGTCCAGGGCGACCCGAATTTGGGTCTCCAGGGTGTTGCGCTCAACGCGCGCGGTGCGGTGGCTGGTCTCGGTGGTCATGACGGCAAGGCTCGGCCTGGGCGCTGCGGAGGCGCGTAAGGCCGCTATTTAACCACAGCAGCGGAGACAGCCCTAGTCGAGGCCGCTGGACAGTCACTCCGCCGGCGGCGCGGTCTCAATGCCTTCGGCCGCCACCACCTTCGCCAGGGCGTCCTCCATCGTGGCCCGGGCATAGGCGGTCGCAGCGTGCAGGTAGGCATGCAGAGCGGCGTCATCGGCGTGCCGGACCTCGCACTCCTCACTGTAAGCCTCGAAGGCGGACAGGGCCGACACCAGGTCCACCAGATGGTGCGGGCACTCGCAGCGCACGGTCGGTGAGGCCATCGCGATGCAGGCCAACTGGGCGTCGCCAAAGCGCCGGGCCGGGATCGGCTGGGACAGATCGACATCCAGACCGGCGGTGCCATCGGCCCGACGCTGCGCACTCCCCGACTGACCAGCCTGGCCCTGATGCAAGGCGATACACCAGCGCCGCAATTCGGCGAGTTCGAGCGGCGCCCGTTTGGTCGTGATATGCCGCGCTTCGAGGCGATCAAGGGTCCCGCGCGAGGCGAAGTGATAGACCAGCAGCGCCCGGGTGGCCCCGGACTGGGCCAGCAGATGGCCGATCTCGCGCACCTGATCCGCATGCACCGTGGGATATTCCAGGAGCAGCAAGTCCGGGGCATCCACGCTGATCCCGGCCAGCAGGGCTTCCGGCCGCTCGAACAGGCCCAGGATCTCCACCCCCGCGAGATCAAGGTCCCCGCCCCGCAGTCGGCCCGCCAGTCCCGCTCCCATGACAGCGATCTTGCAGGGCCGCTCCCAGGCCGGCTCAGGGGTCGACAGGTCCGCCCCGCTTACCCGCTCACGCAGTTGGGCGAGACTCAGTGAAGCGACGCTGCTGATGGCATCGCCCCGCTCCACCAGACGCTTGATCAGGGTCAGGCGGCCCACATCCTCCGCGGCATAGAGTCGCGTTCCGGCCTCCGAGCGGATGGGTGTGACCACGTTGTAGCGGCGTTCCCACACCCGCAGCGTATCAGCCGGCACCCCGGTCAACCGCGAGACCGTGCCGATCCGATAGGTCGGCGAATGTTGCGTATCCTTCTCAGTCAATCGGCCAGCCCCTGGTGTGCATGATTCTGTGGCCCAATATTCGGCTAGATGTCCAAGCCTTGTCTAGGCATTTGTCGGACAACCGATCGGACAATGGGTCGGACACTCCGGAAGACGCGTAATCAGCGAGATATTCGCGCGCCGCGTTTTGCAGTAGGATCGCGATCTTCCGCGCACACGCCCGCGCGGCTTCCATGACGAACCGTCCGTGACCTTCGACCCTTTGACTTGGGAGATACACCGTTGCTTAAATTCACCGCCCTGCGTCTCGCTCTGCCGGCCCTGATGGCCGGTCTGCTGTCCGCAAATACGACCGTCAGCGCCGAAGAGACCGTGCATCTGTACAACTGGAATGATTATTTCGCCGAGGACACCCTGGCCAAGTTCCAGGAACGCACCGGCATCCGGCCGGTCCTGGACCTCTACGACGCCAACGATGTGCTGGAAGCCAAACTGTTCGCCGGCAGCAGCGGCTATGATGTGGTGTTCCCCACCGCGCGGCCGTTCGGCGCGCGCCAGATTCAGGCCGGGATTTACCAACCGGTCGACAAGTCCAAGCTGCCGGGCCTGGCGAAACTGGACCCGGCGGTCTACGCCACGCTGCAGGACATCGACCCGGACAACAAGTACCTGGTGCCCTACCTGTGGGGCACCACCGGCCTGGGTGTCAACGTCGCGAAGGTGAAGGAGGCCATGGGCGCGGACGCCGCGACCGACACCTGGGCCATCGTCTTCGACCCCAAGCAGGCCGCCAAACTCAAAGAGTGCGGCATCAGCATGCTCGATGATGCGACCGAGGCCTTTTCCGCCGCCCTCGCCTATCTCGGCAAAGACCCGAACAGCCGTTCGGACAAGGACCTGGAAGCCGCGGCGCAGGTCCTGAAAGACGCGCGTCCGAACATCCGCTACTTCCATTCGTCCCAGTACATCAGCGACCTGGCCAATGGTGACCTCTGTGTTGCCCATGGTTACTCCGGGGACATCCTCCAGGCCAAGAGCCGGGCGGAAGAGGCCAAGAAGGGCGTCGAGGTCGGCTACCGCATTCCGCGGGAAGGGGCGGTGCTGTGGACCGACGTGATGGCGATCCCCAAGGATGCGCCGAACCCGGCGGCGGCCAACGCCTTCATCGCCTATGTCCTGGAGCCGCCGGTGGTGGCCGACATCTCCGACTATGTGATGTACGCCAACCCCAACCTGGAAGCCACGCCACTGCTCGACGAGGCGGTGCGCACCGATCCCGGCGTCTATCCGTCGGAGGACGTGAAGAAGAAGTTGTTCGTCCTCAAGACCCCCAGCGACAAGGAACAGCGCAAACTAAACAACCTGTGGACGCGGATCAAGGCCGAGCGCTGATTCGACAGGAACCGGAAGTACTATGGCGAACCCCGCGGAACGGCGAAAACTGGAACCCTGGCAGGACCCCAAGGCCGCACCCTATGTGCGAATCGACCATGTCACCAAGAAGTTCGGTGACGTCTACGCGGTCGATGATGTGTCGCTGGACATTTTTCAGGGCGAGTTCTTCTCGCTTCTGGGGAGTTCCGGCTGCGGCAAATCCACCCTGCTGCGCATGCTGGCGGGGCTGGAGCGCCCTTCGGCCGGGCGTATCTATATCGACGGAGCCGATGTGACCGATATCCCGGCCTATTCCCGGCCGGTCAACATGATGTTCCAGTCCTATGCCCTGTTCCCCCACATGACGGTGGAGCAGAACGTGGAGTTTGGCCTGAAACAAGACCGCATGCCGCGCAAGGAACGCGCGGAGCGGGTCGGCGAAATGCTGGCGCTGCTCCAGATCTCGGAACTGCGCCGGCGTAAACCGGATCAGTTGTCCGGCGGCCAACGCCAGCGCGTCGCGCTGGCACGCACCCTGGCCAAACACCCCAAACTTCTGCTCCTCGATGAACCTTTGGGTGCACTGGACAAGCGCCTGCGCGAGAGCGCGCAATTCGAATTGGTAAACCTCCAGGAGCGCATCGGCATCACCTTCGTGACCGTCACCCACGATCAGGAAGAGGCGATGACCATGTCCACGCGCATCGCGGTCATGAATGCCGGCCAGATCCTGCAAGTGGACACCCCCACGGCCATCTATGAATATCCCGAGTACCGCTTCGTCGCCGATTTCATCGGCCTCGTAAACCTGTTCGACGGCCGAGTGGTGGAGACGCAGGACGATCAGGTGCTGATCGAGTCCAGCCTGGGTCGGCGAATGCACATGCGCGATCTGCACCCCCATGCCATCGGCACCCCGGTGACGGTCGCGATCCGTCCGGAGAAACTGCAAATCTGCGCGACCTATCAAGAGAATGGAATCAATCAGGTCAAAGGGGTCGTCGAAGACATCGCCTACCTGGGCGACGTGTCCATCTACCGCGTGCGGGTGAGTCCGGAAATGCTGGTTGAGATGACCCTGACCAATGTCCACCCGCGCACCGAGCAAGCCCTGACCTGGGGACAAGAGGTCGCGATGGAGTGGTCACCCACCAGCGGCGTGGTCCTGACGGAGTAAGGCGAATTGCTCGCGCACAAGAAGCATCTCACGCCAAGGCGCCACGACGCCAAGGGAAGAACGCTATGATTCAGGAGCTTTTCAAGCGGCTGCACCTGCGCGACCGGCAACTGGCGCGGGTCGTGAACATCGGCACGCCCTATCTGTGGCTGGGGCTGTTCTTTCTGGCACCCTTCGCCATCGTCCTGCACATCAGCCTGGCGGAGACCGCGCTCGCCCAACCCCCTTACACCAGTCTGTGGGAATGGGTCGACGAGGGCGTGCTGCAGGTGCGGCTCAACCTCCATAACTTCGTCACGGTCTTCACTGACGAGCTCTATCTGGCCGCTTTCCTCAATTCGCTCTGGGTCGCCCTGGTCTGTACCATTCTGTGCCTGCTGATCGGCTACCCCATGGCCTATGCGATCGCCACCGCGCCGGAGCGGCGGCGGGTCATCCTGCTGATGTTGATCATCCTGCCGTTCTGGACCTCGTTCCTGATCCGCGTCTATGCCTGGATCGGCATCCTGAAGCCGAACGGTCTGCTGAATAATCTGCTGCTGTCGCTCGGACTCATCGATCAGCCCCTGACCATCCTGCACACTCAGACCGCGATCTATATCGGGGTGGTCTACTCCTACCTGCCCTTTATGATCCTGCCGCTCTTCGCCAACCTCACGCGGCTCGATTTCAGTCTGCTGGAGGCGGCGGCCGACCTGGGATGCCGACCCTTTAAGGCCTTCCTGAAGGTTACGCTGCCGTTGTCGCTACCCGGTATCGTCGCCGGCTCCATGCTGGTCTTCATCCCGGTGGTGGGCGAGTTCGTGATCCCCGATCTGTTGGGCGGCCCCGACAGCCTCATGATCGGCAAGATGCTCTGGACCGAATTTTTCAGCAATAAGGACTGGCCGCTCGCCGCCGCGCTCGCCATCTGCCTGCTCGGCGTGCTGGTCGTTCCCTTTGTCATGATGCAGCGCCTGGAGCACCGCATCGGAGGCGATGAGCTATGAACCGCAGCCGCTGGAAGCTGTATTTGTTCCTGGCGGTGGGGCTCGCCTTCCTCTATATCCCGGTCCTGCTGCTGGTGATCTATTCGTTCAACGAATCCCGGCTGGTGACCGTGTGGTCCGGCTTCTCCACCAAGTGGTATGGGGAACTGCTGCACAACCGGCAACTGCTGGACGCGGCCTGGCTGTCGGTGCGCATCGCCGCCACCAATGCCACCTTCGCGGTGATCTTGGGAACGCTCGCCGCCAACGCCCTGGTGCGGCATGGCAACTTCCGCGGCCGGACCGGCTTCCAACTCCTGCTGGCCGCACCGCTGGTCATGCCCGAAGTCATCACCGGCCTGTCGCTCTTGCTGCTTTTCGTCACCATGGAGCACACGGTGGGCTGGCCGGCCGGGCGCGGCTTCACCACCATCACCATCGCCCATATCACTTTCAGCACCGCCTTCGTGGCCGTGGTCGTACGCTCGCGCCTGTCGCAGATGGACCGCTCCCTGGAGGAGGCGGCGATGGATCTCGGCGCGCGCCCGCTGCGGGTCTATATGAGCATCACCCTGCCGCTGATCGCCCCGGCGCTGCTCTCCGGCTGGCTGCTGGCCTTTACACTGTCATTGGACGACCTGGTGATCTCGAGCTTTGTCGCCGGCCCCGGCTCCACCACGCTGCCGATGGTGGTTTATTCCAGCGTCCGCATGGGGGTCTCACCGCAGATCAATGCGCTGGCCTCGATCGTGGTCTTGATTGTCTCGGTAGCGGTCCTGGTCGCCGGGCTGTTGTCCATGCGGCAGCAGCCGGCGGCCAAGGCGAACTGACCGCAGGAGTCCAAGGCTTTACCGTGAAAGTCGTGCAGCGACCCGGTGGGAGCGGCGTCCCGCCGCGACGGGGCCTGGCGCGCAGCCGCGGCGTTCAAGGTCACCGCGGCACCGTATCGCGGCGGGACGCCGCTCCCACGGGGGACTTTCATCTTCCGGGCTGGCTGATGTTCCTTCCATGGCCGTTAGCCTTGGATTGACGTTTCGCGTGTTCTAGCCGAGGTGCAGGTGATACGTTGCGCCCCTCAGGCCCGCACCCCACAACTGGCACCGCCCGTTGACATCTCAGGAGAACGTCCATGAACTATGTATTTGGTGTACTCCTGCCCTGCAATCTGGTGGTTCGGGAAGTCTCCGCCGAACGGACCGCGGTGGATTTCATGGACCCGATCACGGTCCTGGGGCTGGCCGAAGATGCTGCGACCAACGAAGTAGCCGCCGAGGCGCGCGTCATCCTTGACCGCGTCGTCGCCCGGCTCGGCGGCTGACCCTCAACCGCATTCCCGCATCACCCGCGCCAGGGTCTCGCCCAGGACGCGGGGTTTCACCGGCTTGGTGATGACGTCATCCATGCCGGCCTCCAGGCACAGTTGGCGATCGGATTCCAGCGCGTGGGCGGTCATCGCGATGATGGGCAGGTGCCCTAAACCACCGACCGTTTGCAGTTGCCCCGCCTCCTCCGCCGCGCGGATGCGCCGCGTGGCTTCCAGGCCGTCCATCTCGGGCATCTGGATGTCCATCAGCACCAATCGATAGGTCTCGCGGCCCACCGCCGCCACGGCCAGGGCGCCGTTGTCCACCGCATCCACCTGGTAGCCCAGCTTATCGAGCATCGCGAGCGCCACCTTCTGATTGATCTTATTGTCCTCCACCAGGAGGATCGACGCGCGCTCGTGGTCCGGCACCGGGACTGCGACCGGATCCGCCGGCGGCGCCTCCGGACGACGCAGGCCGAGGGCCTCCAGCAGAGCCGCCCGATGGACCGGCAGGGTCAGGACGCGCACCGGGATGGCTTCGTCCAACCGCAGGTCGCGACGCCGGGACTGCGCCACCAGGACCAACATCCGGAGCGGGTGTTGCCAGGGCTGCTCTGGTAATAACTCCAGTAGCCGGTCAGCCTCGCCCGCCGGTTCCCGCAGAATGATGACGACGTGCTGATAAGGCTCATCGCGATCTTCCGCCAGCAGCAGTTCATCCATGGCGCCGGCGACATCGTCCATTGCGACCGCCGGGATCGCCTCATAGGCGAGGGTCTCGATGACCGCTTCGCGTGAACCGGCCAGCGTGTCCATGATCAGAACCCGCGCTCCGGCGACCGGCGGCGGCATCGCCGGACGCACGCCCGTGGCCGGCCGACCCGGCAACTCGAACCAAAAACGCGAGCCCTCCCCTTCCCGACTCTCCATGCCGATGGTTCCACCCATCAGGTCCACCAATGCCCGGCAGATGGCGAGCCCCAGGCCGGTACCACCATAACGGCGGGTGAACGACGTATCGACCTGCGAGAATGACTGGAACAGGAGGCCCTGGCGATCCGGGGCGATGCCGATGCCGGTATCCCGGACCTCAAAGCGCAGCCGCGGCGCGTCGCCGGCAGCGGGCGAGAGGCTCACCCGCACTTCCACCTCCCCCCGCTCGGTGAACTTCACCGCATTGCCGATCAGATTGATCAGCACCTGGCGCAGCCGTCCGGAGTCCGCGTGCAGCCAATCGGGCACCCGCCGGTCACAGATGCAGGCAAAGCTCAATTCCCGGCCTTCAACCTTGTCGGCGAACATGTCCGCCAGCTCCTCCATCAGGTCGCGTAGACTGAAGTCCGACGCGGTCAGGCTGAGTTTGCCGGCCTCGACCTTCGAGTAATCCAGGATGTCGTCGATCACGTTGAGCAGGGCGTCTGCCGAGTTGCGGACCACGTTGACATATTCCTGCTGCTCCTGGTTCATGCGCGTTTCCAGCAGCAAATTCGTCATACCCACGACACCGTTCATCGGAGTGCGGATCTCGTGACTCATGTTGGCGAGGAACTCGCTTTTCGCCCGGTTGGCGGACTCGGCGGCCTCTTTGGCGTCGCGCAGTTCGCTCTCCACGCGCTGCCGCTCACGAATCTCCTGTTCCAGTTGCAGGTTTTTTTCCTGCACCGCCCGCTCCCGCAGCCCGCTCTCGCGCAGGTGCGCCTGCAACGCCACCGCGCGGATATTGAGCCGCAAGATGAGAAAAACCCCGAGCAGCACCACCACCGCCAGGCTGGCCATGCCGAAGAACAGGTGCCAGGGCTCCAGCCGGCCGTGAAGACGGACCGCGGACATGATATCGAACAGTACGAAGTCGGTATTGGGGACCAGCCGGGCCAACGCAATCATGCGCTCACCCTCGCCCGTCGGGCCGTCCCTGAACTCGAACACCTTCCCGTCCGCCAGGTCAGGCGTCAGCACGAGACGGCTCAACTCGGGGTTCAGGGCACCGCCCAAGCCCTGCAGGGTGCCATTGGCGATGGTCGCCACCGAGGTATCGTCGCCGTTCCGACCCAGGTTGAGGACCTCGCGAACCACCAGACCGGCATCGAGAAAGGCGAGGAGCTGGCCCGCATAAACACCTTTGAACTCATGGGCGAGTGACACCACCAGCGTCTGTCCGTCGTCCAGCACCTGAATGTCCCCATGCTGGTGTTCAGGGCTGAGCAAGGACTTCCAGGAGCGCTCGGGCGGGTCACCCGCACCCTGATCGACAGCGTCGACCAACACCTCGCCGGACTCATCGAGCAGGACCAGCCGCTGGTAGACCGCGCGACCACCGATGCGTTTACGATCGATCAGTTCGGAAAACCGGGTGTTGATGGGAACCAGACTCTGGCTGAGCCCATAGCGCATACTCATCCCCAGCGCCCGATTCTCGAAGAATCCGGCCACCTCGCGGGACAGGGCCAGATTGGCCAGATCGTCGCGCCGTTCGCTGAAGAAATACTGAAGCGCCGCCACGCGGCGCCCGCTCTCCAGGCGCCGCTGCTCCCCCATCGTCTGGCGCAAGTTGGTGGCTGACCAGTAGTTGGCCACCAGGAGAAAACCGACATAGAGCGTCAGGACGACACTGATCAGGATCGTGGCAACGCCATACCTGGGTCTCAGGTGACTCAACGGACCCCGCAACTTGGGCTCGTACATACTCGTTGTCGCACTCCGGCACGAATGGCTGTTCGTCGTCGCTGGACGCGGGGCTAGCGCTGGCGCCGCGTCGGGCCGGCATCCACCCGTGAATGCCGGGGGGCGGCCTGCGATAAGAGGCTAAAGCATAACCTCAAGCGGCGTCGATCAGGTGCCGGATTGGCGGATTGGCGGATTCTTTCCCCTCAGGGCGTGACACGCTGAGACGAATCCGTGTTCACGGGACGCGGGCGGACGAGGGAGCGAGACGGACAACCGAAAACCGGAACGGGGCCTTAAGGCGATTTCCGAAGAACTTCGTACCACGCGGGCTTGGCCTTGATCATAATTCCGGCCATCGGTCGTTGCGGCAGCCC
>NZ_CAIZIZ010000080.1 GCF_903933125.1 uncultured Lamprocystis sp.
CACTTGGACATTGGGCAAATCTCGCAATAGCTCTATTGCTTGTCTGAGTGGCTCGTTGTTGGAGTCCATGATGACCTTCAAAACCTCGTAAGATGCTGAAATATAAGTATATCATAACCTACTGAGATCCCGAAGAGCCTGCCGCTCCACGCCAAATTCACGCCCCAAACGCATCAAATCGGCCTTCTGCGGCCCCCCGCCGACCAGTAGCAGTTGCACTTGGGGAAACTCGGCAATGATTCGCGGCAAGGCGCGCACAGCCAGGGACAGCCCTTCGTACGCATAGAACGAGCCGAGATAGCTGAGTACGGTTGCCGTGCCGATTCCCAACTCGGCAGCTAACGCCTCATCCCGTGGCAACCCGTAATGAAAGTGCGCCAAATCGACGGCATTTGGAATCACCGTCACCTTCGCTGCGGCGATACCACGCGCGACAATATCCGTATGCAGGCCGTCGCAAATACAAACGACCGCGTCACAATGACGAAAGACCCAGGTCTCCAGATGCCTGGACAACCGATAACGCAACCCCCACTCGGTACTCGTGCCGTGATCCGCGGCAGCGTCCTCCCAGAACGCGCGACACTCATACACGACCGGCAAGTGACAGCGACGACCGGCACGGATTGCAGCGATGCCATTCAAACTGGGCGAGTGCGCATGCAATAAATCGGGGCGTTCCAGCGCGATGACTTCCAAGAGTCGTCGTTCCAGCCCGCTGACAATGGACAACTGGTTCAACACCGGCAATTTGGCAGCCGTCGGGGCGCCGAGGGCGGTACGATAGAAACTCAGACCATCCACTTCCTCGACCACTGACTGCGAACCCGGATGCTTGGCCGACGTCACCTGGACCGTCTCCCAGCCAAGCGCCCGCTGCTGTTCCAGAATTGCCCGGGTGCGAAAGACATAACCGCTATGCAGTGGGAGCGAATGATCCAGGACGTGCAGAATCTTCACGCGGCGAGTTCCCTCGTGACGCTGACCTTACGGCGGTCTTGGCAATCGAAGATCCCGGCTACACCACACATAGGGTCTCCACAATCACCAACGCGATATCCCAGGTTGTGTCGGGTCGACCCGATGCGCCAGCAATTCGTCGTACAACGACAAGTACGCATCGACACAGGATTTCCAATCAAATCGCTGCATCACCTCAGCACGCGCCGCGGCGCCACAGCGCGATCGACGCGCTTCATCCGTAATGAAATCGTACATTGCTGACGCCAACGCCCCAGCATCCCCAGCGGACACCAAGGCGCCGGTCCGGCCATGCGTCACCAGTTCAGGATTGCCCCCCACCCGAGTCGCAATGACAGGAACCCCGGTGGCCATGGCCTCCAGGATGATATTCGAAACTCCCTCACCGAGCGACGGTAACACGAACAGATCGAACAGCCGCATCAGGTCGGCAACATCGCTACGGTCACCGGTGAACCACACCGCGTGGGATACACCACAGGCCGCCGCTTGCTGCTCCAGTTCATGACGCAGTCCCCCCTCTCCGACCACGACCAGACGCAGACGCGACGCCAAGTCCCGGTTCCGACGAACCAAGTCGGCGAACGCGAAGAGCAGAGTCCGCTGATCCTTGACTGCTACCAGTCGCCCGACGGTCCCAATCACCAGCGCCCCAGCCGACAGGAACCCCGACGGTCCAGGGTCGGTACGCGCCCCCACTGTGGGTGAAAACTGATCGGCGTCCACACCATTATAAATCTGCCTGATACGCACCGGTGGAACCCTGACCCTGGACTCAAGCCAGGCTGCAAGATCCTTGCTGACCGCAACATAACGGTGGACGATCGGACGAATGAGCCGGCGCAGCACATTGTACTTGCGGTTATTGCCTTCGAGATCGAAAACATCGCGGCCGTGTTCCCCGTGAACACGTTTAACTCCAGGCAAAAAGAGCGCGGGGATTTGCGCCTCGAGCGTGGCGAGATTACGCGTATGTACAATCGCCGGGCGCATAGCCCGGAGGGCCGACCAGAGGCGAACATACGCGGAGAAACTATGCCCCGCGGGGCACCGCAGTGCGACGATCGGCACATCGTGCCGAACCACGCGCGACGCGAACAACCCCGCGTCGGTAAAACAGAGAATCGCGTGCCGATAGCGGTCAGGCGGGGTTCTGTTGATAATATTCACGAGTCCGTTCTCCAGCCCACCCGTGCCGAAACCGTATACGACGTGAACGATCCGCGGTGACTTGAGGCCACGCTCAATCATGGCGGCGCAGCAATCGAACGTGCAATCTCCGCCTCCAGCGACGGCAACATCACCGCAAGAAATCTCTCGAGCACCGCTGCCGCCTCGTCCGCATTGACATCATAAGGTGCAGCCACGGCGATCAAAGTCCCGGCACGCGCCCCTCCCCACAGCCGATAGGCCGCCTCGATCAGCTTGGCACGATAGGGACTACTGGTGCTGACATCACCAACACGATACCAGTTCCATACCAATAGACGGTCGTCATCGTACCGTGACGCGATACGGCTCTGATTTACGGTGAACGGCCCGGTCGGAAGGCGAATCGCGCGTGTCGATATCTCCTTGTCGCTCCACTGCTGATCCCGTGTCGAGACCATCTGATGAGCGGAACTCACCAGCTCTGCGCCTTGTCGCTGGGAACGAAAAACACCGAGATAGACACCGACCGCTCCGGGGCGCCCACGATAAAAAACAGAGATCTCACCGTCAGGAGCCACGACGCGCGGACGCCAAGACCAGAAACCCTCCGACGCATCCTGCCAATCGCCTACCGCCGCCGGAACCTGTAAGGCGACCAGAGTGATCCGACACCCGTTCCAATCCCCACATCAGGCTTGGCCAGACTCCCGCGGCCAACAGCACGGCGACTCCCACGCTGCCAACGCCACGCGCGTCACCCCCCCCCATTCAATCCCGCGCGGACCTTTCCCACTGGATCACGCCACATGGATCCGAACCAGAACATAATGGCGATGACGATTCCGAAGAACACCCAACCATAGATCAGATGATCGACACCGGTTGCCAGTTTCATATTGCTCAGATGTCCGATCATCACGATCAGGTAAGCGCGCAGCCCATTGGCGAACACCGGCACGACCACGGAGAACAGGACAAATACCAGACGCTTCCACAGAAAGCTGAAGTTCAGATAGGCGAACAACATCCCGAGGGTCACCGACGCCAGCAGGTAACGAACCCCGCTGCATTCTTCGACAACTGACCAATCACCACTCGGCAGCGAGAAAAAAGTCCCGTCGCGATACACCGGTATCCCGGTGAGGCGTAGCAGCCCGACAGTGAAATCAGCCGTCAGGTTCATCAGTGGGTAGGTGAGCGCTTCGCCCGCCGGAACGGCAAGCAGTAAGAACCCGAGCGGGAAGGCCAGAAAGCGCGTTACCGGCGTACCCACTATCGACCAGATCGCAAGAATCAACAGGCAAACGAATCCATACTGCTGAATCACCAGCACATCCGTTAAGCTACCGAGAAGCCATACGCTGCCAACTGGAAGCATCAGCAGCGTTGGCACCAGCGTCGGCTGCGGTACCGCGTTGGCGAGACCCGCCCGCTTCTCCCATATCAGCCACAGGCTGATGGGAAGGACAATGGCGCCGTGAGCATAGGTATCCGATCGCAGCCAGATCGACACCAGCGACCACACGGTTGGAAAGAACAGCCAGAGCAATACGAGGAGGACGATAGCGAGCCCAGGCAACGCGACCGCCCAGCTTACACGAGGTGAAAGAGAATTCTCGCTTGCAGGTTCCATAAAGTCTCTATTCGTCGCACAGCGGAATGAGAAGCGCAGGTAGAGCAGATGGAGCCTTGATCATCGTTCCAGCCAGCGCCTCATCATCTGGAGCCCAAGGCTTGCGCCGTGGCCCTTGCCATCCTGGGCTGAATCCTTGGACACCAGATCGCGACCCCCGAAACGTTGACCAAGGTCGCGCCCGGATCGGTGAAGCATCGGCCGCAGCGGATCGGTCTGGAGTCACGTCAGCGCTCCCCGAGAACTAACGCGACCATCTGCTCCGCGGACTCGGCCCAGCCATAATGCGCTTCAACAAGCCGCCGTGCGGCAGGACCTTGATTCGGTGCGCATCCGCTCAACACTGCGGGCTCTCTGGGATTTCCCGTGGCAATTTACCGTAACATAATCAATAAGATATTGTGCATCGTCAAAATTTACTGACCCCTGTCATGGTCGGCACTGCCGCACCGTAATGCGTTGATTTTTCAAGCATACAGCTTGTACC
>NZ_CAIZIZ010000081.1 GCF_903933125.1 uncultured Lamprocystis sp.
GCCGCCGGCCGCTGCCGCCCCGGGGGCCGGCGACACCGACCCCACCCTCGACCTGCTGACCGCCCAAGGCGTCGTCGCCGAGGGTCTCGACCCGGCCCAGGCCGAGCGCGCCGCCCACGCCACCGCCCTGGCCGAGGGCCGGGAATGGTATCTGCGCCTCAACGTCGACGAGCCCGCCACCGGCTACCGCGACCACAACAGCGTGCTCGGACAACTGCTCGGGGCGCGCAACGGCCGGGACCCGCGCGATCTGGCGGAGCTGCCGCCCTTTGGCACGCCCTACCTGACCCTGGTCTTCCCCCATGCCGAGTGGGGTGCCAGTGCCGGCGACTATGCCAGCGACTTTCGCAGCGCACAGCGTCTGAGCGGAGGCAATCCGGTGCCGGGCCTGCCCGCCGCCGACTGGGCCTTCGAGATTCGCACCGACCGTCCCGGCACCCCGGTGGTGCTGACCTGGGAGGGGCCGCCCGAGATCCTGCAGCGCTCACGGCTCATTGATCGCACGAGTGGGCGCACCCTGTTCCCCACCGCCAAGGTCAACGCCCAGGGCTACCGGGTCACTTTGACGACTGGCAAGGGCGCCTTCACGTGGCGTTACCTGGGTCAACCCTGATCCGAATCTGCCCGCCGCCCTGGCCCGCCGCGTCGGCGGGGCAGGGTGCGTGTTCCTCCACCTCGCATGAGACCCGACGATGCACTTAAACGACACTCCGACCCCGTCCAAGCTCCCGATCAACGACCCGGCCCCGGACCTGACCGACGGCGAGCGGCGCGCCGCCCTCGCCAAGCTCGGTGCCCTGGCGGCCTGGACCGCGCCGACCATGCTGATCCTGATGACCTCGGCGCGGGCCGACGACTTTGGCTCCCCGGATCGTCCCTAGTTACCCCGATCATCAATGGTAGCCCCTGCGGCACCGGCGGCGCTGCGTCAGCAGATCCTGAGCACCGCCCTCGGCACCAGCCGCCTGCTCGCTCGCCCGCGCGATCGGCGGCTATGTCTGCTTGATGCGGCCGCAGCCGCGCTATGGGATCTGTATGCCGCCGGACTGGCGCCGGAGACGGTGGCCGGATTGCTCGTGGAGCGTTTCGCGCTGTCGCCGGCGTTGGCCCACGATCAGGTGATGGCCCTGGTCGCCGAGTGGCGGTCCGCCGGGCTGCTCGACGGCGGCGGCGAGACCCCCGCGGACCGGCGGTTCGGCACCCCGGACGAACCGGTCTGGCCCGCGCCCCGGCCCCGCCCGTTGGAGACCGGCGCCTGGGCGCTGCGGGTGGCCGATCGCCGGGTGGGACTGCGGTGCGTGGCGGCGATCCACCAGCGCTTCGGCTGGATGCTGGCGCCGGACCGGCACCCGGATCAGACAGCGCCGGTGGGTGTGGATCACGATCTGCAACTGTACGGCGCGGTTGATGACTGGCGGCTCGCGCGCGACGGCGAGACCCTGGAATGCGGTCAGGGATTGGACGCGGCCCTGGTCGCGACCATGACGGCTCTGACCAATCTGGGCTGTCGACCCGCCGAACGCCTGATCGTGCTCCACGGCGCGGGTCTGGTGGCACCGAACGGTCAGGGGCTGCTGCTGGTGGCGCCGGGGGGATCGGGCAAGACCACGCTAGCGGCGGGGTTGAATGCCGCCGGCTTCGCCCTGCTGAGCGATGACGTGGTGCCGGTGACCCTGGCGGGGGAACTGCTGGGTCTGAATCTGCCGCTCTGTCTGAAGCCCGGCAGTTGGCCGGTGCTCACGCCCGGTCGGCCGGATCTGGAGCAGGCGCCGCTGGTGGAGCGGTTTGGCTGGCGCGTGCGCTTTCTCCCCGCCCGTGGCCCCGCCGTCACCCAGCCGGTGTGCCCGCTCTGTGTGCTGTTGCCGCGGTATGCCCCAGCGGAGGCCGCCCAGGTGGCGCCGCTGTCCCCGGTGCAGGCGCTGCGGGGGATCATCAGCGCCGAAGCGGTGATCCGCGACCTCACGCAGGTCAAGCTGGAGGGCTTGGCCCGCTGGATCGAGGCCCTGCCGGCGTTCGCCCTGACCTATCCGGATTTGGCCACCGGGCTGCGGCAGGTGGCCGCGTGCCTGCGGACAGCGGCGGAGGAGCGGCCGTGAGCTCGGCGCCCAGCCGGCGCTGGCGGGCGCTGGCGGCCTTGCTCGCTCCCGCTGAAATCGTCGCGGAGCGGCCGGCTGTCGTCCCGATCGAGGATTGGCGGGCGCTCTACGGGATGGCTACCGCCCACCTGGTGGCCCCAAGCCTGTATGCGGGACGACAGGCCTGGGATGAACGCGCGTCGGTGCCGGAGGATGTCCGCGAGGCCCTCGCGTGCCTCTATCTGCTCAATGACGACCGCAATCGCCGGCTGCGTAGGGTGTTGCGGGAGACGGTGGCGATCCTGAATCAGGCGGACATCGTCCCCGTCCTGCTCAAGGGCGCCATTGCGCTGCTGCCCGATCAGTACCCGCTGGCTTTCGCGCGGGTACTGGGCGATCTGGACTTGGGTGTGCCGGCCGATCAGGTCGACCGGGGTGGGGCGGCGCTCCGGGCCGCGGGCTATTTTCCGGCGCCGCATGCCGAGCCCGTGCTCTGGTCCGCCGCGTCCGCGCATCACTTGCTGCCGCTCTTCCATCCGTCCGGAGACGGTTATGTGGAAGTGCACTACGCTCTCTTCAGTCGTGCACCCCAGCAGGCGGCACTGCCGCTTGCGGCGGTTCTCGCCCGCGCCGAGACTCTCGACTGGGAGGGGTTACGGATCCGCATCCCGGCCCTGGCCGACCGGCTGCTGCATAATGCGCTGCATCATCAGGTCCAGGATCGGGCTTTCTGGTCCGACCGCCGCTCCCTGCGCCAACTGCTCGAGTTCGCCCGCTTGCGCGCCTTGCCGGCGGCCGCGGACGTCGATTGGCCGGGGCTCATGATGGACCTGAAGCGTTGGGGCCTGGCGGATGCGGTAGGCGCCTATCTGCTCGCGGTGCGGGCACTGTTCGGTCAACCGCTGCCGACGGGCGTGCAGCCGAGCGCGGCGGCCCACCGGGCGGAGGCGCGGTTCTGGCGGCGGCTCGATTCCCCGCGCCTGGATCGGCTGCTCGCCTGGCACTGGCAGGCGTTGTGCTTGGCCCGACGGCTGCCGAATCTACCGCGGCGGCTGATGACCCCCGCCTGGTATCCGGCAAAATATCGCATCTGGAAGCGGCAGTGGGTCGCGCGGCGGCGCCCCGGCGTTGCTGATGACTCTGCCCGTCGCTAGGGTGTGACCGGCTGCACCGCCCGCCATACCACCCGCTCCAGCCCGACTCCGACCACCGCAAACAGTCGCAGATCGGTCAGGCCATAGCGGGTCTGCAGGGCGGCCCCGTAGCGTTGCGCCTGATCCGCTGCCTCCGCCAGTTTCGCCTGGATGGATGGCCGCGCCGCCAAGTCCGCAGCGGTGGATTCACGCACCTGCTCCCCGGTCAGATCCAGGTCTTTCAGGCTCAGGTATTTGAATTCCAGGAGCAGATCCAGGGCCTGAAACTGCCGCATATCGGATCGGACAATCAGGCTCAGATCGCTATAGCCATGATCCACCTCTGTTTCCGAGACCATCATATACAGCCGGTCATCGAACAACAGCGTGAGGAAGGCGATTTTCACCAGCAATTCGTTGGTCCAGCGATAATCCCGATTCGACAGGACTGGCAAATAGCGCCGTTCGATAAAGTCCACCAGCGGGGCCAAATCGCCCTGGAGATAAACGGTTTCCGCCAGGCGCGGGATGGTCTGGCGATCTTCGTAGGTGGGCAGCCAGAGTTCCCGCAGCCGGTCCACATAGAGCGAGCGGGCCACCAGATTGGGGATGTTCAGGATCGGCTTGCCCAGCACGCCGCGCCCGGCGAACGTCAGGACCCCGAAGTAGTACAGCAGCGAGGCCATGAATGGCTGATCCTTGACAGCGGCCAACACATCCGCGACGCCGAAGCGCCGGGCCAGGCGGGGAATGATCACTCCCTCCTCGCCATTGAGCGCCTGAATCAACACCGATTCGCCATGGGGGAGTTGGGCGATGTAGGCCAGCTTGCCGCGATCCATCGCCAGATTCTCATCCAGCATCTCCTGCGGATAGCGGCCATCGGTCTGCAAGGCCTTGAGAAAATACAGGCTCAGGGTCGGGTTGTAGAGCCGCTCACCACCGGTTTCGCTAAAGCAGTAACCGTTATAAAAAGTGCGCATGGTTTCCAGGGCGTCCGCCGGCGACCAGGAGGCGCCTTCTTCCGCCATGCGCTCCAGCACGGTAGCGATCTCGGCTTCGGTGAAACCGCACAAGTCGTTGAACGCTGCCTTGAGATAGATGTTCTCCCCGACGTTATAGCCGCTGGTCATGTCGCTGAGGACGACTGGTGAAACCCCGGTGATAAAGACCCGATCCAGTCCTTGTCCACCCGCCGCCGCTTTCACCGCTTTGAATACGGTTTTCAGCAAGCCTTCGCCATAGAGTAGGGCTTCGTAATACGCCTGTTTGCGCCCGGCCATCAGCACGTCGTTGGCGAAGTTGTCGTACTCGTCGATCAGCAGATAGAGACGCTGTTTTTCGCGGCGCACGCGAATCAGCAGGGAGGAGAGTGAGTCGACCGCGTCGTCCGGAGCGATTTCAATATCATGCCAACCATAGTTGGCAGCACAGGCCTTGATCGCGGTATTGATATGTCGATGCAGCGCCGCTTCGATCTCTTTTACATCCCCCTGCGCTTTCACCAGCGAAAAATCCCACTTCATTACGAAATACTGGTTATGCCGTGGCGTGGGATTCTTACCGATGGCTAAATGCCCAAACAATGCCTCGAACTGCGCCGCCCGCTTGATGTCGTAGTAATGTTCCAGCATCGACAGCAGCAGGCTTTTACCGAATCGGCGGGGGCGGATGAAGATCAGTTGATCTCCTGCCGCTTCGAGGAGGGGAATCCGGTCGGTGCGATCCTGGTAGAAGTATCCGCCCTGGATGAGCTTGCTGAAATCGCTTAAGCCGTACGGAAATTGCATTGTGGAGTTCCTCGCATCAGGGCTGGGCGGGCGCTGATCGGACTGGTCTCCAATCGCGCCGAGCGCCGGACTCAGCGCATGCCCAAGGGCGAGACGCCGATCAGCCAGAGGTGGGTTCCGCCCATGAAGGCCCCATACAGAAGCAGCCCCAGGCCCAAGGCGATCCAATCGTTCCACTTGCCGGGCGGGGCGCCTTGCACCGGCGGCGCGGTGCGCCACATGAAGGAGATGCGATCGGCCAGTGACCAGGCTAGGAAGGAACCGAACAGCACCACATCCGCCAGGTTGCCGTTGGCGATCAGGTGGGCCAGCGCCCACAGGATGACAGCCAGCAGCATGGGGTGCTTGGCCCAGGTTTGGATGCGACCCGGCAGGAAGGCGGCGAACAACAGGGGAAAAACCGGCACTAGGATCAGTAATGCGAGGTGCGCGGTCCAGACGGGCGGGGCGTACACTGTGAACGGTTCCTGACGGGCCAGCCCGTAACCCCAGAGGATCAGCAAGAAGCCGGTCAGGTTCAGCACCGAGGCGAGCCCCTTGTAAGGGACCTCGCCGATGCGCACTTGAAGGGTCTCGCGCCACGTCGGTGCGAGAAAGGGGAGCGAATGTACACCGAGAAAGAGGACGAGACCGATGATGAGGATCGCCATGGAACAGGACTCCGTTGGTACGTTGGCGGGAGTGCCGCGATGAGAGGTCTGCAAATCCTAACCGAATCCGCGGCCGCGCGTCGGCTCCGCTGTCGCCCGGACGGGTGCGGGAGTGCGCGATGGACGCGCTGATCGAGGCCCGTGATCTGGTGCGGACCTACCCCGGACCCAATGGCGGCGTGCGTGCGGTCGATGGGGTGAGCTTTCGGGTCGAGCCCGGCCGTTGTTTTGGTTTACTGGGTCCGAACGGGGCAGGCAAGACCACGACCCTGGAGATGTTGGAGGGTATCCAGACGCCGAATGCGGGTCAGGTGCTGTTCCGCGGCGCGCCCCTGGGTCACGCCTACCGGGAGTCCATCGGCATTCAGTTCCAGGCGACCGCGCTGCAGGATTTCCAGACCGTGGCTGAGACCCTCACGATGTTCGCAAGCCTCTATCGCCGCACGGCCCCGCGCGATGAGGTGATCCGGCTCTGCAATCTGGACGAGATCCTGGACCGTGACACCCGCAAGCTCTCCGGTGGTCAGCGGCAGCGCTTGCTACTCGCGGTGGCCCTGGTCAACGATCCGGAACTGGTCTTCTTGGACGAGCCGACCACCGGCCTCGATCCGCAAGCGCGGCGCAACTTCTGGGCCTTGATCGAGACGGTGCGCGGCCGCGGCACCACGGTCCTGCTGACCACCCACTATATGGAAGAGGCGGAGCGCTTGTGTGATGAGGTGGCGATCGTCGACCGCGGGCGGATCATCGCTCAGGGTCTTCCGGGCGTTCTGATCGGGGAGCACTTCCCGGCCGCGGTGATCCGTTTGCCGGCATCGGCCTGGCCGGATGGCGTGCCCCTGCCGACGACGGCGACCAGTCGCGGGGGCGAGATCGAGTTGTTTGCGGACGCGGCACCGCCGGTCCTCAAGGAATTGGAGCAACTGGGAGCGGATCTGTCGGCCCTGCGGGTCGCCACACCGAACCTGGAGGATCTGTTTCTGAAGTTGACCGGGCACGCTTTGCGGGCTTGAGCCCGTGGCAGGTGGCGTGATGCTCAGGCAATTGCCCTAAGGAACCGTTGCGCTGCTGACAAAGCTCGGAGAACGACGCGGTGCGAGGGCATCGTCGCGGGGGGCTTGATCAAGATTCCGGCCACTTGGGCTCGCCAGGTGCGTAGTCAGGCCATCCTGGCCTGACACCCTCAGGGCTGGAAGCCCTGACTACGCATGCCGCTGGCCGGGATTACGATCAAGGCCCATGGGATCGTCATCTGCCC
>NZ_CAIZIZ010000082.1 GCF_903933125.1 uncultured Lamprocystis sp.
CACCTTCAGGGTCGGCATCACCCGTTACCTTTGCACCTCGCCTGCTTTCGTGCCTACGCATCGACGCGTCCGTTACCGGCTACGCCGCAAGGCTCGATACTGGGCTCGCGGCTCACGATTACCCAGGCGGGACTTTCACCCGCTAGAACACGCGGCCTTGCCAGGCCGCACTGTCCCCTATTTCCACTCCATCGAAAAGCTTGGTATCGCCAAACCCCGCATCACCGAGTCGCGCTGCTTACAACACGAACTGGTGTTTGCATGAAACCTCGCACTCGCTCGAAAGCGAGTACGACCGAGGAACCGGATGCGGGAAAACTGCACGTCCGGGTCTGTGGCGGGGGCTCCGGGCAACCGGAGTCCCTACGCCGGAGGATATCTTTCGTTGTCTTCCTGACAGCTAAATTGATTGAGCCTAGCCAATTGTTGCTCGCAGGTTAACCAGATCCCGGCCCCTTAAGCATGCCTCTTGCGATCATTTCACCCACCGTGAGGTTGCTGCGCTTGGCAAGAGACGCCGCAACTAGCTTTTGATAAACTTTCGGATCGGTCGCACCAATAAATTGTTTCTCTTCTTGAGTGACGCAAAGAAAGGACACTTCCGTCTTATTGCCCCCGATCAACATGCCTCCAATCGCCCCGAGCGGTCCGAGTAGGGCAGCACCCGCGATACCCCAGGCGGCCGTTCCCGAGAGATTTTTGATCTTCTCCACTGTCAACTGTTCGATGCTTTTCAATTGGAGGGAATAGGAGCCAGAGTTAGCCAATGAGAGGATCACTAATCCCGTCTCAGGAGTAATGCTCGCGTAGCAATCACCCGATGGATAATCTCCGCCAATAATCTTGATTCTATCCATCGTTTTCCTCGGAAACCTGCGACCACGCTATCGTAATTGTTTGCGTAATAAGCGTTTATCCGTCGTGCGCGCCAGGCGCCGTGCCACGACCAGGGATCAGCGCGGCGCGCACGACGGATAAACGCTTATTCGTTAGGATACTAGCGTGCTAGATAGAATTCCAGTTGGAACCTTGCTTTCCTCTGGCGTAACTATTCAGGTACCCTCTTGCCAACCAACGGGCTAGGCGTGTAACTTTGCGCCATGCTCGATCAGCCGCCCACAACCGACGCTTCCGAAAGCCCAGACGCCGAGTTGGCGCGTCTGCGCGTCCTAGCGGTAGAGCAGGCGGCGCAGATTGAGCAACTGCGGCAACGCATCCAAGAGTTGGAGGCGCGTCTGGCCAAGGACAGCCACAACTCCAGCAAACCGCCCTCCTCGGACCCGCCGTTCAAGAAACCGCCGCCGCGCTCGTTGCGCCAATCCAGCGGCAAGAAGCCGGGCGGGCAGAAAGACCACCCGGGCGCGACCTGCCGCTTGGTCGATGCCCCCGAGCGGACGGTCGCGATCCCATTGAGCGGGCAGTGCGCGTGCGGGCGCGACCTGTCGACCATCGCGGCGGAGGAAGTCCCGGAGCGCCGCCAAGTCGTCGATCTCGTGGTGCGGCGCGACGTCACCGAGTATCGGACCGTCGCTGGCCAGTGCGCCTGCGGCCAGTGCCACCGCAGCGCCTTTCCCGAGGGCGTCGATGCCCCGGTCCAATGGAGCCGGGATCTCCGCCTTCGCGGTGTACCTCACCCAGTACCAACAACTGCCGTTCAAGCGCACCGCCGAGTTGCTCGCGGCGCTGGCCGGCATTGCACTCTCGCCGGGCACGCTCTACACCATGGTGCGCGAGGCCGCCGCGCGACTGGCCGCACCGGTGGCGGCGATCGGCCAAGCGGTGGCGCAATCGGCCGTGGCGCACGCCGACGAAACGGGCCTGCGCGTCGGCCGCGCACTCCAGTGGCTGCATGTGTTGTGCACCGCGACGCTCACCTTCTATGCGGTCCATGCCAAGCGTGGGCACGAAGCGCTGGAAGCCATCGGCCTGCTCGCGTCCTTTCGCGGCATCCTGGTGCACGACCACTGGAAGGCGTACCTGATGTACGCCTGTCAACATGCCTTCTGTAACGCCCACCATCTGCGCGAGTTGATCGCCGTCGCCGAGACGTACCCCAAACTGGCCTGGCCGGAGCGCCTGATCGCACTCCTGTGCGAGGCCAACGTCGCGACGCATTACGCCCGTGCCGCGGGGTACGCGGCCTTGCCCGGCCCCATGATCGACGACTTCTTTACCCGCTACGATGCGCTCCTCGCCCAGGGTGCGCGCGCCCATCCCCGCCGTACCGGCCCCCCGGGGAGCCGGCGCCGCGTCAAGCAAACGCCCGCCTGCAACTTGGTCGGGCGGTTGCGCGACCATCGCCACGCGGTCTTGCTCTTCATCGTCGATCTGCGCGTCCCGTTCGACAACAACCTGGCCGAACGCGCGATGCGCATGCCCAAGCTCAAGCAGAAGGTCTCCGGCTGTTTCCGCTCCGCGGAGGGCGCCGCCGCCTTCGCCACCATCCGTTCCTACCTCTCGACCCTCAACAAGCAATCCGTCGATACCTACCAAGCACTCGTCATGACCTTCCAAGGTAACCCGCCGATGCCGCGGCTGCCGTAGCTGGGCTGGGGGTACCTGAATAGTTACCCTCTGGCTTTCTCACTCCGCCGTCCTTGACGTCGTTGTCGGCCACCGCGTCCGGCCGATACCAGAGATTTCATATCCGCGATATTTGATAGAGTTACCCGACTATCCTTGTCCTGTCCTTGTCCGCTCCCAACCCGCAACACAACGGTGCGCAGACCAGATAAAGACGCGGAATGACAATGAGTGTAGTTGTGCTGTCATGGCGAAACCATGACTTACGTCACACTTTTCTGTTTCCGCTGCGGTCGGTGGGTCAGTACATGCTCGCCGCATCCACACGACAGCCCTGGTACTCGGAGCACGAACCCAGCGTTTTCAGTGTGATCGTTTGGCAAGTTTTTCAGAGAAATCAGTAGCAACGACCAACGGGTCAGCCGGGGGAAGGTCCGGGCACGCGCGCGTCGGTAATGGTCAGCCATGTGGACCCGGTTCAGGGCGGCGCTGAACTGCCATGTCGCTGCGGACTGCCGCGTTGTTGACGGGATGTTGATGGGTGTGCCGACGGATCGGGTCAGTTCCTGCCCGCCCAACTCCTGATATCGCTGGTCAGGCGTTCCGTCTTTCTCGTGCAGGTCCGAGCGCCCTGAGAGGTACCGTCCGTGGCGACTTCCTTCCGGTATCCTACCGGAATGACGTAGCCGGGCCCTCGCCAGCCAACCCTCAGGCCGCGAGTTTTTTCTTGATGAAGTCAGCCAGGACTCCGGCCAAGGTGCCGCCGATGCCGACGATCAGCCAGAGCGGCAGTCCAATGCCGCCGCCCAGCGGGACGATGGCGGCCGCGCCATTGCCGACCACGACAAAGGCGGCGATGACGGCACCCAGGCCCAGGCGCAGGCGCCAGGAACGGGCGTCCCACAGGACATGCTTCAAGGCTCGCGACATGACCTTGAGGAGCGGCCAAGCCGCCTTGCGCTCGCGGGTTAGCGCCAAGATGGCGCCCATCTTCTTGAACCCCCGCAGTTCGCCCTGACGGATGCTGCTCAGTTCCCGCACCCAGGCCAGCAAGAGTTGCTGTTCGGCCGCGGGCGCGCGCAGCAGCGCCTGGACGAGTGCGGGTTGAGTCTCGGTTTCTTGCGCTGCGGTCACTTCAATCTCCTGATTCATAATATAAAAAGCCGGATGGTCGACTAGCGGTGACGCCTGGGGCGTTTTCTCCGGCGATTGTATCCGCGATGACTGTTGCTGTGGCCTTGATCGTTGGTTCGGCGGCAAGAAGATCTGAAGCCGAGGTTTTAGCCGGTCGACCGCGCTGCCATGCGGCCCTGATCGGGCTAACGGCCATGGAATGAACATCAAGCCACCCCGGAAAAGGAAAGTCCTCCGTGGGAGCGGCGTCCCGCCGCGCTGCGGTGCCGCGGTGACCGCGAACGCTGAGGCTGCGCGCCCGGCCCCATCGCGGCGGGACGCCGCTCCCACGGGGTCGCTGCGCGACGTTCACGGTAACGCCTCGACCTCCCGTGTGCCCCGGCGACCGCCGTTTTGATGGGGAACCTTGATGTGACGATGATGATTCATCCCGCTGGCTGAAGGCCGATCGTTGGAGCGGCTTGTGGCCGCGGTGGGGTCCGGCGGGTTCTTGAACATCAGTGTTCGCCGCGGCATCGCATCGCGGCCGGAGGCCGCTCCCACGGGGGCAGGGGATTTTCACGGTAACATGCGGCGTTTGGTGGGCTGTCGGCTGGACGCTGGGCGGACGACGCGTTCCAGGATCATTGACCGATCATTCAACCGCGCCAGATCCAGCAATCGTCGAGTCTGCCGGGGCCGATTCCATCCAATAACATCGCATACCGCGCTGGGCGCGGTTGAGCAGAGACCGCACCGATGAATTACACCGCCATCCTCGAAGCCTTGGGCGAGGCCAGTCTGTTCCAACTGTATCGCTTGAACGTGGCCATCAGCAATCAGCTCGATGATCCGGCGCGCATCGCCGCGGTGAAGCGCGTGCTGCGTGTCGGTCAGACGATCCGCTGGTTCCACAGCACCGAGAACCGCCTGATCGAGGCGAAGCTGTTGAAAATGAATAGGACACGGGCTGATGTGCAGGATTTGGCGGACGGGAGGCGGTGGACCATTCCGTTTCACCTGATCGAGCTGGAGGGTCAGGACGTGACCATCGGCGCGCGGAAGCGTCAGGCGCTGGACCGCAATCGCCTGAGCGTGGGCGATCGGGTGGGCTTCAAGGACCGCCAGGGTCAGGAGCGGTTTGGCCAGGTGGTGAAGCTGAATACCAAGTCCGCGGCGGTCCTGGTGGATGGGCTGCGCTGGCGGGTCAGCTACGGGCTGCTGGTGGCGGTGATCGACGGCGATCTGGGGGATGACACCCTGGCGTTACCGGGGCAGTGGGTGGCGATCACCGACGAGGATGCGAGGGGCTCGACGTCAGCGTTACCGGAGCAGCTCGGTGAGGATGATGGCAGCGATGATAGTGAGTTTGCCTGACCGGCCATGATCGGCGCTCCGGCCAAAGCGATGATCCGGATTTATCCACAGATGTCACAGATGAAGAAAAGCATCTGTGAAAATCTGTGTTCATCTGTGGATAAAGTTTCCGCCTCAAGGCCGCGGCGGGCGCTGGCCGGAGCAATGATCACACTCGGCTCGCAGTTCCCCGGGGCGGCCTTGATCGTAATCCCGGCCGGCGGTATGCGTAGTCAGGGCTTCCAGCCCTGACAGTGTCAGGCCAGGATGGCCTGACTACGCACCCGGCGCGCCCAAGTGGCCGCAACGACGATCAAGGCCCTCGGGGCGCAGAGCGCCAAGACATCCATGACACCGCTGGAGAGTTTTGGCAAGTATTCCTTGTCGATTGGGCTGAGGAACGAAGCCCAACGAGCAGTCAAACGTAAGGCGCTGAAATGTTGGGGTTCGTTCCTCACCCCAACCTACGGCATTGCAATGGCTTCGGGTTCGGAGCCAATACTTTCACAATCTCTGGAGCGGTGTCACGAGGATTGAAATTAGATCGTTCCTCCGATTACGACAACGATTGTATTGGTTGCGTAGATTATTCAGGCATCCAATCCGCATCCAAGACCTGAGGGACCTCCCAAGGGCAGTGTTCAGGAAAGGCATCGAGCCCCGTCTCGGCGGTGGCGGTGCTGATGGCATCTTCCCAGATTTCCTCCAGCCAGTCGGGATCGCGCAGGATGGTCTTGAGGCTCGGCGTGCGCTTGAGGCGCAAACCCAGCGCACGCCGTTGGGCGAGGATGGTACGGCGCCAACTGCTTCCCCGGCGCTCGGGTTGGTATTGCCACTTCAATAGATGGGCGAGCAGTACCGACAGCCGACTCGCCAGTTCCCGCTGTTCGCTCTTGCCCACGTCTTCGATCTCCTCGGCGATGTGCTCGATGTCGAGTTCCGCGAACCAGCCGGCCCGCAGCAGGCGCGCCTGCTGCTCGGCCCAGGCGCCGATGTCGGTCTCGTACAGCCCGGGGGCGTGGAGCCGCTGTGTCTCAAGCCTGGCAGTCATGGGGGAAAGCCTCGATTCTCTGTTTTTCTTCGTGTTCTTTGTGTCTTTGTTTGAGCGATTGCCGAATTTAGGATACCAGAAAGCGCCTTAACGCTGCGGTTTCGCGCTCGGCCCGTCGCGGCGGGACGCCGCTCCCACAGGGTCGCTGCGCGACTTTCACGGTAACGCCTCGACCGGCAGTGCGCGACGCCCGGGTACTGGCTGGAACGATGATTAAGACTCTTTTCTTCATCTGTGAACATCTGTGACATCTGTGGATAAATCCGGAAGAGCACTCTTGCCGGAGCAGCGATCATAGCCTTCACCGGGCAGGCTCTAATTTCCGCTCCCGCAGCCAAATAAAGATGACAGGGGTAACGATGAGAATATGCACCAGGCTGGAGAGCATCCCACCGACCACCGGGGCGGCCAGCGGCTGCATGATTTCGACGCCGGTGCGCTGGAGCCAGAAGATGGGCGTCAGTGACGCGATGGTGGTGGCGACGGTCATGACCTTGGGACGCAGCCGCAGCCGGGCGCCGGCTTTGACGGCTTGTGTCAATTCCGCGCGGGTCAGCGGGCGGCCGAGTTCCTGGCTCATGCTTTGTACCGATTCCTCCAGATAGGTCACCATGATGATGCCGGTCTGGATGGCGGTGCCGAAGAGCGCGATGTAACCCACCCAGACGGCCACGCTGAAATTGAATCCCATCCAGGCTTGCAGCAGCACACCGCCGGTGAGTGCGAAGGGCACCGCCAGGAGGACGTGGGCCGCTTCGCCCACCGAGCGGAAGGTGATCACCAGGGTCGCGAAGATGATGAGGATGACGGCGGGGAGGACGTAGCCGAGGGTGGCCCGGGCGCGCAACTGGTTTTCGTATTGACCGGAGTAGTCGATGGTCATTCCCGGCGCCAGGGTGATCTCGGCGGCGATGCGCTCCTTGATCTCCTCGACGAAGCCGCCGAGGTCCCGGTCGCGGACGTTGGCCTGCACGAAGACCCGCAGCCGGCCGTTCTCGCTCTGGATCTCGTTGGGACCGACGACGCGCTTGAGGTCGGCGATCTGGCGCAACTGCACGGTCGCGCCCGAGGGGGTGGCGACCAGGATCTCGCCCAGCCGGTCGATGTCGCCGCGCTCGGATTGCTCCAGCCGCACCTGGAGCGGCCAGCGTTCGCGGCCTTTGATGGTGGTGCCGACGCTGACCCCGCCAATCCCGGCCTCCACCTGACGGAAGACCTCCGCAACGCTCAGCCCGTAGCGGCCGAGCATCTCGCGCCGGACCTGAATCTCCAGATAGGGCTTGCCCTGCACCCGTGACGGCGCGACGCCGACCGCACCCGGCACGCGATTGATGACACGCTCGACCGCGAAGGCCTGCTCCTGGAGTGCGTCGAGGTCGTCGCCGAAGATCTTGACGCCGACCTGGGCCCGGATGCCGGTGCTGGTCATCAGGATGCGGTTCTCGATCGGCTGGAGGAACCCCGGCACATAGCCGGGCACATTCATGAGGCGCTCCGACAGATCGGCGATGATCGAGGCCTTGGTGGTGCCGGGCGGCCAGGCGTCGGGCGGCTTGAGCTGGATGGTGGTTTCGATCATCTCGACCGGGGCCGGGTCGGTCGCGGTGGCGGCCCGCCCCAGCTTGCCGGCTGCCGAGGCGACCGCCGGGTGCGCGCTGATGACCTGATCCTGCCAGGCCATGATGCGTTTCACCTCGGTGAACGCGGTGGCCGGCAACAGCACCGGCATGAAGAGCAGCGACCCTTCCTCCAGGGTGGGCATGAATTCGGTGCCGAAGCCCTGGGTATGGCGGGCGATGGACTCGGGAAGGTGGGCGTTGAGGGCGCGCGGCAGCCCCCAGGCGATGACGATGCAGACGGCGAGCAGGCTGGTCGCGAGCCCCAACACGGTCTTGCGGCGGCGCAGTGCCCAGTCGAGCGCCGGCTCGTAGAGGCGCAGCAGGCGCTGCATCAGCCAGTTCTCCGACTCCGGCTGGAAAGGGCCGCGGATCAGCAGGGTGCAGAAGACCGGCACGGCGGTCACCGCGAGCAGGGTGGCCCCGATCAGGGCGAAGGTCTTGGTGTAGGCCAGCGGATGAAACAGCTTGCCTTCCTGGCCGGTGAGCAGGAACACCGGGACGAAAGCGAAAATGATCACCAGCATCGAGAAGACGATGGGCCGCCCGACCTGGGTGGCGGCGGTCAAGGTTTGGGCGAAGACCTCGGCGGGGGTGAGCCGACGGCGCAGCGCGGCCTCGGCGCGCTCGCAGTGCCGGATGACGTTCTCGGTCATGACGATGCCGGCATCGACCAGGACGCCGATGGAGATGGCGATCCCGGTCAGCGACATGATGTTCGAAGGGATGCCGAACTGATCCATCAGAATGAAGGCGATCAGGATGGAGGCCGGCAAGGGCAGGGTGACGATCAGGATGCTGCGGAAATGGAAGAGAAAGAGGATGTGCATCAGCGTCACCAGGATGACTTCCTCGGTCAGCGCCTCCTTGAGGGTGGTGATGGCGCGCTCGATCAATTCGCTGCGGTCATAGAAGGCCGCCAGCGTGACACCCGGCGGCAGGCCGGGCGTCAGGCTGGCGATCCGGGTCTTCACGTCCTGGATGACGCGATAGGCGTTCTCGCCATAGCGCATGACCACGATCCCGCCGACCACCTCCTGCCCATTCACATCGAGCGCGCCGCGGCGGAAGTCGCCGCCGACGCGGATGGTGGCGACATCGCGCAGATAGAGCGGGGTGCCGTTGCGCGGCAGTACCGGAATCTGTTCCAGGTCGGTGAGATCCTGCACCAGGCCGATGCCGCGGACGATATACTCGGCGCCGTTCTCCTCGATGGTCTTGCCGCCGACATTGCGATTGCCGCTGCCGACGGCATCCATGACCTCGCCCAGGGTGGCGCCGTATTGCTTCAGTTTGAGTGACGAGACCTCGATTTCATACTGGCGCACGAAGCCGCCGATCCCGGCGACCTCGGCCACGCCCGGCACGGCGGCGAGTTGATAGCGGATGAAAGTATCCTGCAGAGTGCGTAGCGAGCCCAGGTCCTGCGTGCCCGAGGTGTCTTTGAGGTAATACTGGTAGACCCAGCCCAGACCCGTGGCATCGGGTCCGAGCCGCGCGATGACGCCCGGCGGCAGCAGGTCGCCCAATGAATTGAGCCGTTCCAACACCCGGGTGCGGGCAAAATAGACATCGACCTGATCGGCGAAGATCACCGTGAGGAACGAAAAGCCGAACATGGAACTGGCCCGCACGGTCCGCACCCCGGCCAGGCCCTGCAATGACACGGACAGCGGGTAGGTGATCTGATCCTCGACCTCCTGCGGCGAGCGGCCGGGCCAGTCGGCGTAGACGATGACCTGATTCTCCGACAGGTCGGGAATGGCGTCGATGGGCACGCGCTGCAGCGCGACCAGGCCCCAGGCGCAGAGGGCGAGAAAGCCGCTCAGGACCAGGAAGCGGTTGTGCAGTGACCAGTGGATGAGCCGGGTGATCATGTGCTACGCGTACTCCGTGCCAACTGAAGTTGCAGCGTCATTCCGGCAGGATGCCGGAATCCAGTGCCATGGATGGTACCTCTCGGTGACCTTGATCATGGTTTCGGCCGGGATCAGTTCCGAAATTTCCGGCCTTGATCGTAATCCCGGCCAGCGGCGTGCGTAGTCAGGGCTTCCAGCCCTGACGGTGTCAGGCCAGGATGGCCTGACTACGCACTCGGCGAGCGCAAATGGCCGGAATCTTGATCGAGGCCCTCGCGCGCACCTGGACCAGCAAGACACGATGGAACGCTCTACTCGTTCACTGCGTCGCCGCATTCGAGCATGGCGGACCCGAAGAAGGGGTTACGCAGTTGCTGCGACCGGGAGAGCCAGCGGGCGGTGCCGAGCACCGGGGTCATGGGACACTGATAGATCCAGAGTGGTTCCCGGTGCTGGAGATGCTGGGTGCGGGCCAAATCCGCCACGGCGGTGCTGAATGGCTCGAACGCGCGGCGGGCCGCCTCGAGGTCGGACGCTTCGGCGAGCGTATTAGTGAAGGCGGCCAGTTCACCCCGTGCCGCCGCGGCATCGCCGGCGAGATAGGCGGCGAGTGCTCCCCTCATGGCGGGCAGGTGCTGTTGGTAGGCGGCGAGATCATCGGCCGCGAGCGCGTTCGCGCCATCGGCGGTGGCGAAGGCCAGGGAGCGCAGCAGTCCGTAAGCCGCCTCGGCCGGCGGCGGCGGGGCGGCGGGAATCGTGATCGGCATGACATGGCCCTGGTGCGGGTCCGCGGCGGCGCCCGCGTGGGCGAGTTGGGCCTGCGCGTCAAGGATCAGGGCGGCGGTGGTCACGACCCGGTCGCCCGCGTTGAGACCGCCGAGCACTTCGGCCTGGGAGTCGCCCACGCGGCCAAGCCGGATCTCGCGGGCGCGATAGCCTTGCTCCCCCAGGTCAAGATAGACGATGGGCCGGCCGCTGTGCTGCAGGACGGCGGCGCGGGGCACGAGCAGGAGGTCCGGGGTGGTGACCGACACCAGCGCCTGGGCGGTCTGGCGGTAGCGCAGCCGGCGTTCGGGGTTCTCCAGGATGACCCGCACGCGTGCCGTGCGGGTCTGCTCGTCCAGGTTGGGGTCGATGAAGCTGATGGGGGCCGTCAGCACCTGGCCGGGGAGCGAGGGTACCGACACTTCCACGGTCTGGCCCAGGCGCAGCCAGGCGAGGTCGGGCTCGTAGGCGTCGAACACGAACCACATGCGCGAGAAGTCGCCGATCTCGAACAGCGGGTCGTTGGTCTTGACATATTGGCCCTCGTAGACGGCACGCGAGACCACGGTGCCGGACAGCGGCGCGCGGATGTTGACCATAGCGGTGGGCTTGAGCGTGCGGTCCAGGATGCGGATCTCTTCCTCGGTCAGACCCAGTTCGAGCAGGCGTTCGCGGGCCGCCGCGCGCTCGGCGCGGGGGGAGGCGACATCGCCGGCCTTGAGCCGTTCGACATACTGGCGTTGGGCGGTGAGCATTTCGGGGCTGAAGACGGTGGCGAGCGGCGCTCCGGCCGCTACCTCGGCGCCCACATAGTTGACCTGGAGTGTCTCGATGCGCCCCGGCACCCGTGCGGCCAGGATGCGATGCCGGGTGTCATCATCGTTGATGATCCCGCTGACGCGCAGGGTGCGGGTCAGCGCACCCCGGGTGACTTCGCTGGTCGCGACGCCGGTCACGGCGACCTGGGCGGCGTTGAGGGTGACGCGGTCGGGATCGACCGTCGCTGCCGCGCCATCACCGCCGACGGCGACGAGGTCCATGCCGCAAATCGTGCAGCGGTCACCGGGTTTGTTGGACGTGATCCAGGGGTGCATGGGGCACTGATAGATCGGTGCTGCCTGGATTGATGCCAGGGGTTGGTCGGCGCCCCGCGGTTGGTCGGCCGGGCCGCGGCCGAGCAGGTAGCCGCCGCCGGCGAGCAGCAGACCGAATGCGAGCAGGATGGCGATCTTGATATTCATACTCCGGTGACCGGGGCGACTGGACCGGAGGCCGACGCTTCAACCGGTGGCGCCGCGTCCGCTAACGACTATGGAAGGAGCATCAGCCACCCCGGAAGATGCATGTCCCGTGGGAGCGGCCTCCGGCCGCGATGCGAGCCCGCGGTCACTTGCGACCCTGCGTCATTGCGAGATCCTGTCGCGGCCGGAGGCGGCTCCCACCGGGTTCGGCCGGAATGGCGCCTAAGGTGATTTCCGGAACACCGGATACCACCCACCGTCGGCTCGGATGTAGGTGCGACTTCAGTCGCACCGACTCGGACGCAGGTGCGACTGAAGTCGCACCTACACTC
>NZ_CAIZIZ010000083.1 GCF_903933125.1 uncultured Lamprocystis sp.
GGCCCTGTTCGTCCGTGGATGACTCAAACTGGGAGCCGGATGGTGTCACACTCCAAGTCCGGTTCTGCGAGGAGCCGGGAACGAATCGCTGTATGGCAGAGATATTGTGGCACCGTCGGGAAACCAGGCGGCAACAGAGAACACCAACGTCTGTCTAACCAGCGGTGAGAACCCGGCTTACTCTCCGGCCACAGTTTCTCCCCGAATCCCCTGCCGCAGGGCCGTAGGTTAGTTGGCGCCAATCAGCATATTGCAGTGAAAGTCAGGTAACAAAATGGGGTTGTTTAATTCGATATTTGCAGATCTTTATTGCCCAATAAAAGATGAACTAAGCAAAGACACTGAAATACAGATAAAATGGCAAGACCCGAAAGTCAGAGGGATGAATTCTTATAGCGTAGGAGATGTCCTTGAAGAAATAGAAGATGAATATAATAATACTTGGATAAGGACGGATTTTATTTGCAATGCATGTTCGAAATTTACAAAAGGATTGAAAGGTATGAAGTATATAAGAACAGAAGACCAAAGCAGACATATTGTTTTTTTAAGAATTGAAGATAGCAAAGTCTGTGAACTTATTTCCGAAAAAGAGTTCAGTGCTCGCGGAGTGAAAGACTTCGTCGATTATTTGTAACTCGCCGTAGGGATAAGGGGTCGGATAAGGGGGCAGGCTCAATTATGAAACAAAAGAAGGCTTAACCTTCGCCAAGGCAAGAAACAGATCGCATCCTTTCATGGATTTTGAGATCGTCGGAAGCATTTCCAACATTGAGCCTGTAGCTGTCGGCCCAGGCATACGCGATTTGCCGCGGTTGCGAAAGCAATACGGCAAAGGAAACTGGAGGAAGTTGAAAGGATTCGCAAACGTTCGGCTTATTGACGGCACAGTTCATACTGCCGAATTGCGCTGGTATGAAGCGCATGGCATCGGCAAGAAAGAATTCAAGATAAAGTTCCCACTACTTGATTAACTGAATCATGACCACAAACGAAAAAAAGCAATTGCCTTTTGCTGTTTGTATCAGCAATGAAGACTACCCAGCATCTCTAGAAGTCGGTAAGTTGTATCAGATTATACCCGACGAGGCGGCGGAATCACACGGTTACATTCGCGTAATTGATGAAAGCGGAGAAGACTATGGCTACAGTAGAGATCGCTTTTTCCCCATCCAGATCCCCGCTGCTTTGCAGGAAGCTTTACTGAAAGCAGCATATAAGAGCGGAAAAATGAAAAGGGGCGAGGCTTGAATGGCACTAAGTTAAGCAGAAAATTATTTTAGAACAATAGCTTACAGTGCTGATAATCGTGCGAAAACGCAAAGAAAATCAAGCTCCACTCAACAAAATCAATGCGATAGCAATCTTTTCTAGATAATTTTTCGACTCAAAGTCATCAGTAATTCGCTGTTTTATATATAAAAAAAGCCTTAAATTAGTGCCATTCGGATCACGACAAGGCGAATGTCTGAGCTTGCAAGGCATACGGCTTTGCCGTAGGATTCGCTGTATGTTCACCCTTATCGAGTCCCCCGTCTTCTCTGCGCGTTGGCCGGACTACTTGTCAGAAGATGAGCGCGGCAAGTTCGCCGCTTGGCTTGCGCGCTACCCCGAAGCGGGAGATGTCGTGCCCGGGTCGGGCGGCGTTCGCAAGATACGCTGGTCCCGAGAGGGCAAAGGTAAACGAGGCGGCGTGAGAGTCATCTACTACAATCAACTCGGCGAAAGCCTGATCTGGCTTCTGACGATCTACGCCAAATCCCGGCAGGATAACGCACCAGCGCATATCCTCAAGGCAATGAAGGAGGAACTTGTCAATGGCTCTTAGTGAAAAAGAATTGATCGAACGTGACTTGGATCGCGATGTTTGGCAAGAAGCATTGGACGCAGTGAGGAGCATCAAAGCCGGAAAGGTTGGTGCTATTCATACCGTTCAGCTTTCGCCCGTGGTGGAGGCACGAAACAAGACCGGTCTGTCTCAACCACAGTTTGCGGAGCTTCTCGGCGTATCGGTTAGAACCCTTCAAGATTGGGAGCAAGGTCGAAGACAACCCAGTCGCGCGGCAGCATCATTGATTCGGATTGCAAGACAACGACCCGATGTACTTCGCGAAGTTTTCGGGTAGCAAGAGCGGAGCAGAAGCGCCGGAAGGACCGAACTCAGCTTGGATCTCGGTGGCGGACATTCCGGCAGACACCAAGTCGAGCACGGTTTCGACCGGCCACCGCATGTGCCGAACATAGGGCTTGCCGTGGCAGATGTCGCGGTGCGGGCAGGATCAGGCCGACGTGGTGTTCGTGGGCGGCAACGCGGGCCGCGATCTCTTGTTGTTTAGCCGATTTCCGAGGCGTTACTTACACACGACACCGCCCCATTTGGCCCGGTTGCGCAGTCGGCCAGGCCGCCGCGCAGCGCCGTGCCGTCCGCTTCGACTCCGCGAATCAGGATCTGCATCACCTCGCCGATTGCCGCGGCATCCGGACGCGGGTCCACCAGGATCGGGAGATAATTCGGGGTGTAACCGAACAGATCCCCAGGGTGCCCCAGGCGGGACGGCCCCTCGCGTAAGACCTGGCTGGTCAGGCCCACCTGCGACAGGAGCAGCCGGTGCCGCAGTCCATCGGCGAGATCCTTGAGTTCACGGCAGCGCCGCCGCTTGGTGTCGGCATCCACCTGGTCCGGCAGCGCGGCGGCGCGGGTTCCGGCCCGCGGCGAGTAGGCGAAGCCATGGACCTGACCGAACGCCATGGCCGCGACGAATGCCAGCGTCTCCTGCCACTCGGTCTCGGTCTCCCCAGGGAAGCCGGCGATGATATCGGTGGTGAGGTTGAGTCCGGGTACCGCGGCCCGGCCGCATGCCGCCAGGCGGACGAACTCATCGGTTTTGCAGCGCCTGGCCATGCGCCGCAAGACCGTGTCGGCGCCGCTTTGCATCGGCAGGTGGAGATGGGGCAACAGCCGCGGGTTGCCGAACAGGTCCCAAAAGTCGTCCGGCAGGTCCCAGGGTTCCAGCGAGCCCAGGCGGATGCGCGGGATGCTGGTCTGGTCGAGCACGGCCCGCACCAGGTGACTCAGGTCCGATCCGATCTCGCTCCCGTAACCGCCCAGGTGTACGCCGGTGAGCAGCACCTCCCGCACCCCGCTCGCCGCCGCCCGCTGGACTGCCGCGATGACCTCCGGTAAGGGGCGGCTGCGTTCCTCGCCCCGTGCCCGGGTGGTCACGCAAAAGGTGCAGGCATAGCGGCAGCCGTCCTGAACCTTGATGAAGGCGCGCTGACGGCCGCGGTCGAACCAGGAATTAGCCGTCTCACTGGTGGTGCTGCCGCGGGCAAGCGGCAGGACCGGCAAGTCCAGGGCGGCGGCAGCGATCGCCACCAGGCGGTCTTTTGACCGGTTGTCCACCAGCAGGTCAACCCCGGCCTCCCCGGCCAGGGCTTGCGCTTCGAGGGACGCCAGGCAACCGCTCACCACCAGGCGGGCGGTTGGGTTGTCGCGGTGCGCGCGTCGCACCAGTTGGCGGGATTTGCGGGTCGCCTCCTGGGTCACGGCGCAGGTGTTGATGATGATCAGATCCGCCGGCTCATCGTCCCCCGCGAGCGCGCATCCGCGCTCCCGCAGGGCGTCGGCCCAGGCTTCCAGTTCGGCTTCGTTGAGTCGGCAGCCGAGTGACTGCAACCGGACTCGCGGGTGGCTGGGCATCATGGGTCTGCCGGGCGTGACCTAACGCCAACCGGGCTGAAAGCCGGCGGCGGAGCGTCGGGGGATGCTCAGCAGGATGGTCCCGTCAACAACGCGCTTGGTCATGCGTGCGGCATCCGCATCGGGGGGGAGCGCCAGGCGCCGGCTCATGGAACTCTGTGCGACGCTGTAACTGCGCCGATAGCCGCGTCCGTCGGGCATCGTGTCTTCCTGGAGCGTGCGGGCGTCGGAATGCATGGTAATGATCAGATTGCGGCCCGCCAGGTTGATCTGGACCTCGTCGGGCTTCGCGTTGCCGACGCCGATGCGAACCAGATAGGCTTCGGGGGTCGCCGCGCGCGCGATACGCAGGCCGCGGGCCATCGTGACCCGGTGCGGCGGGGGGAGCGCGGTCGCGGGCGGCTGGCGCGGCGCACCGGTGGTTGGCGTTCCTGGTACTGCCCAGGCACCGGCCCGCCATGGGAATGGGCCAGGGGCCGCAACGGGGAAAGGGGGCGCAACAGAGCCGGGCGGCCCGTAGACCGGAGGCCCATTGCAGGTCCAGGCCAGGCTGACGGTAGGGATCGCAACGGCGATCATCCCGACGAGTGCGCTACAGTAAAGACGGCAGGCGATGTGCATGGGGTGACTCCACGGTCGATTGGCGCCCGCGGGAATTGGACGCCCGATAATGAAAGTATAGGGTCCCGCGCGTTAAGGTGATTTCAGGAACACCGGATACCACCCGCCGTCGGCTCGGACGCAGGTGCGACTGAAGTCGCACCTACACTCACCGGTATCCAAATTGTCGGAAATCGCCTAACCGCGCAGGGTCCAGGTCGGCTGCTCCCGGGCATCGATCAGGCCATGGCGCACCAGCCAGTCACGAGCGTCCTGCGCGTCCTGTTCGAACCAGGCCCGAGCGGACCCGAGTCTGAAAGTGTAGCCCCAGGCGTCCATATCGGCGAACATACGCACCCGTCCGCAGCCGGGAATCCAATCGGCGAGGAGGATCTGCAGATAGCACACTGCATCCTCCTCCGCGAAGTCGCCGCCCGCATCGGTGTGCAAGTCCGCCCGGCGCGCCTCATCCATGCAGATGCAGTGGCAAGCCTCGTGCAGTGCCGAGTGCAGCGGCGTGTCCGCGCGCAGGTACAGTCGGTTGCCGACCAGGCCGGCCTCGGATTCGCCCCAGTAGCTGCCGGGGATCGGGGTCGCGTCTCCACCTTCGTGGATCTCGATCCGGAATCGGGCGAACAAGGCCGTCGATTGCGTCCGGTCGATTTGAGACCAGCGCAGGACATCCTCCTGGACTGGCGCTGGAGCGATGGCGTTGACATTTGCGGCGGTCGGGCAGTCTGGCATGGCGCAGCGTGGCGAAGTGGAAAACACTAAGCGCTATCCTACTCCCCCGGCTGGCCGGAGCGACGATCAAAGCCCGGCAATCCCCCCTTTTTTTGAGGTGATCTTGACTCCGTCCCCCGAACTCTCAGTCGTCGTCCCGACCTTCAACGAGCGGGAGAATATCCAGGAACTGGTGCACCGGCTTGCGGAAACCCTACAGGCGATCCGCTGGGAGGTCATCTTCGTCGACGACGACTCACCGGATGGCACGGCCGCCCTGGTGCGCTCGATTGCGCAGCGCGATCCGCGGGTGCGAATCATTCATCGCATCGGCCGGCGGGGGCTCTCCACCGCGTGTGTCGAGGGGATGCTGGCCTCTTCCGCGCCCTTTCTGGCGGTGATGGACGCGGACCTCCAGCACGACGAACGCATCCTGCCCGCCATGCTGCGGGCGGTCAAAGACGACGGCTACGACATCGCGGTCGGCAGCCGCTACGTGGCCGGGGGCAGTCTGGGTGAATGGGGCGAGGAGCGTCAATTCGCCAGCCAATTCGCGACCCGGCTGTCCCGGCTGGTGCTCAAGGCGGGGGTCAAGGACCCGATGAGCGGCTTCTTTCTGCTCAAACGGGAGGTCTTGGAAGGGGTGGTCGCCGACCTTTCGGGGATCGGCTTCAAAATCATGCTGGATATCTTTGCGTCCAGCACCAAGCCGCTGCGCTACATCGAAATTCCCTACGAGTTCCGCATCCGGCAAGCTGGCGAGAGCAAGCTCGACAGTGCCGCGGTCTGGGACTACCTGATGATGCTGCTGGACAAAAGCCTTGGGCGCTATATCCCGATCCGCTTTATCCCCTTCGCGCTGGTCGGCGGCGCCGGGGTCTTTGTCCATCTGCTGGTGCTCTGGCTGGTCTATGACCTGGCTGGATACGGTTTCGCGACGGGTCAGACCGCCGCCGCCGTCATCGCCATGACCTTCAATTTCTTCGTGAACAATGCCGTCACCTACCGTGACCGGCAATTGCGCGGCTGGGGGATGCTGCGCGGCTGGCTGTCATTCACCCTCGCCTGCTCGCTGGGGGCGGTCGCGAACGTGGGGATTGCCACCTATGCCTTCGAGACGCAACTGGTCGGCGAGACCGCCTGGGTGCTCTCGGCCATCGCCGGGATCATCGTTGGGGCGGTGTGGAACTATGCGGTGACCTCGGTTTACACCTGGAACAAGGTCAAAGGCGCGTGACCCGCAGGGCGCTCGTGCTTGCACGGCCATGAGTGCCATTCCGGCCACACCGATTATCCGGATTTATCCACAGATGCCACAGAGACGCAGTCAGCATCCCGCGTGGTTGGCGCGGCCCCGGATCGCGGAGGCGCATTGCTGCAAACATGGGGCTTCCCTACAGTTGGTGGGTGATACGAAAGCCAGCTGAGGGTTGCGCAAAGACGCCAAGAACACAAGGAAAAAATGCGTGGCACGCCTTGGCGGGCTTGGCGCCGCTCAGCCGTCGGACTGACCCTGCGCGAGGCGTGCCCGCAGTTCCGCCAGCTCGTGCTCCAGGCGCTGCCGTGCCTGGACCTCGGCGTCAGCCCGCCGGGTCTGCTCGACCGCCCGCTGCGCCTCGGCATCTGCCCGCCGCGCCTCGGCGTCGGCTCGGTCCACGGCCTCGCGTTTGGCCTGCGCTTCGGCATCGGCCCGCCGCGCCTGCACCTCGGCCTGCCGCGCCGCGGCCTCCGCGCGCTCTCGATCGGCGCGCCAGCCGGGGAGAACGAAGCCGGCATAGACCGGATCGTCACGCAACGCCTCCAGCTCCGGTCGGCGCGCCAGGTCGGTCGGGCGGAATTGCAGTCCCGGCAGTACCCGCGAGCAGATGACCCCGGCCTGCGGTGCGATGGGTGTATAGAGCCCGGCGGGGGTGCGGGTGTAGAAGGCCTGGTGCGCGGGGTTCTGGTGCAGGACGTAATACTCGGGCACCCCCCCGGCGGCGTATTCGGCCTTCTTGATGACGGTATCGCGCACGATGCCGCTGCGCTCCTGGTCGGACAGGGCTTCGATACAGAGGTCGAAGACGCCGTGATAGGAGCAGTCCAGGGGTAGCAGCGGCTGGGGATTGTCGTTGCGGACCACGCCAAAATCGGGCTTGCGGATGACGGTGCCGCTCGGCAGCGGGAGCCGGAAACCCATCTCCAGGCCGACCATCTGCGCACAGGGGTGGGTGCGCAGGAAGTGCCGCACCAGTTCGCTGAACCAGGCATAGACCAGAAAGGTTTCGTAATCGGACACCGGTTTCTCCTCCAGGCGGCCGTTGTTCCACTCGTAATGGTGGTCCGACTCCAGGTAATAGGTGGTCCAGTAGATTGCCTCCGAGACTTGGAGGCCCTCCGCGGAGTGCGCCGCGGGCAGGTGCCGGGGCGGCGGGACCGGGATCTGGGACGCGGGTGCGGTAGCAGCGATGGAGGACATGGGCGGCAGGAGTCCGGTCTTGGAATCGCAACGATCAAGGCTAGCACACATCGGGCGGCACCGGTCGCCGCGGGCGCTGTCGGCAGCAGTTCCAAATTTGGGTGGCCTCCGCCGACCGCGCCCCATCGGCGAGGCGGATGGTGGATGCGCTACGCTTATCCACCCTACGAAACCGGCTCCGCTGTAGGGTGGATAAGGCGCGCCGCTCGGTGTCAGGGATCCGGCACGGCGGTCGCGCGCGCCGCATCCACCAGGGGTCACGTGATGCCGCCTAAATTTGGAATTGCTGCGCTGTCGGCAGCAGTTCGGCGATCCAAGGTCGAAGCCTTGGACTACAGTCGGTCGGCGCCTCGGCTGGCCGGTAGCATGACCAAGGCCGAATTGGTGCGCTGGCCCCTGAGGAGGCCCGCTGCCGGGTTTCAGCACGCCACCGGCTTCGCCTCGACCTGCCAGATGTGCTCCGCGTATTCGCGGATCGCCCGATCCGATGAGAATTTGCCCATGCGCGCGACATTGAGAATGGACATGCGATCCCACTGAGTCTGATCCGTCCAGGCCGTGCCGACACGCGCCTGGCAGTTGACATAAGCGCGGTAGTCGGCCAGCACCATGAAGGGATCCTGATTGACCAGATGATCGGTCAGCGGGCGGAACAGGGTGGGGTCGCCATGGGAGAACAGACCGGAGTTGATCAGGTCGATGACTGACTTGAGTTCAGCATCGCCTTGATAAATCTCCCAAGGACGATAGCCTTCGACTTGGCGCTGATGCACCTCATCGGCTGTCATGCCGAACAGGAAAAAGTTCTCCGGTCCCACTTCCTCGCGGATCTCCACATTGGCGCCGTCCAGGGTGCCGATGGTGAGTGCGCCGTTCATCGAGAATTTCATGTTGCCGGTGCCGGAGGCCTCCTTGCCGGCGAGTGAGATTTGCTCCGAGAGGTCGGCGGCCGGATAGAGCCGCTGGCCGTTCTGTACGCTGAAATTGGGCATGAAGGCGACGCGCAGGGTGCCGTTGACCTGGGGATCATGGTTGATCACCTCGCCGAGCGCGTTGATCAGTTTGATCATGAGTTTGGCCATGTAATAGCCGGGCGCGGCCTTGCCGCCGAAGATGCAGGTGCGCGGGACCACGCTGTGGTTGGGGTTCTGCTTGATGCGCTGGTAGAGGCTGACGATATGCAGCAGGTTCAGATGCTGGCGTTTGTACTCGTGCATCCGCTTGGCCTGAACATCGAACAGGCTCTGCGGATCCACCTTGACCCAGGCGTGCTTCTCCAGCCAGCGGGCCAGGTCGCGTTTGGCCGCGGTCTTGACCGCGCGCCAGCGCTCTCTGAATCCGGCATCGTCAGCATAGGGTTCCAACTGGCGCAGGCAGCTCAGATCGCGCAGCCAGCGGTCGTCGCCGCAGGTCTCGGTGATGAGTTTGGCCAGGCGCGGGTTGCTTACCCCGATGAAACGGCGGGGGGTGACGCCGTTGGTGACATTGTGGAAGCGCTCCGGCCAGAGCTCGTAAAAATCCTTGAGAATGGTGGTCTTGACCAGGTTCGAATGGAGTTCGGCCACCCCATTGACGGCGCGTGCTCCCACCACCGCCAGATGTGCCATCCGCACCCGTCGTCCGCCGTCCTCGCTGATCAGTGACATCCGCGCCACCCGGCCCTCGTCGCCCAAGAAGCGGATACGCACCTCGTCCAGGAAACGGCGATTGATTTCGTAGATGATTTCCAGATGGCGCGGCAGGAGCTTCTCGAATAGCCGTACCGACCAGGTCTCCAGCGCTTCGGGCAACAGGGTGTGGTTGGTGTAGCAGAAGGTGCGGTGGGTGATGTCCCAGGCCTGATCCCAGCCCATGCCGTGCTCGTCGATCAGGAGCCGCATGAGTTCCGCGACCGCGAGCGCCGGGTGCGTGTCATTGAGCTGGGCGACGAACTTCTCGGCAAAACTGTCGAGGCCGCCAACCGTATGCAGATGCAGCCGAATCATGTCCTGGAGTGAGCAGGAGACGAAAAAGTATTGCTGTTTGAGGCGCAGTTCCTTGCCCGCCTCCGGCTCGTCGTTCGGGTAGAGAACCTTGGAGAGGGTTTCGGCCTCGATCTTGGCGTGGACCGCGCCGTAATAGTCACCGACGTTGAACGCCTGGAAATCGAACGACTCTGGGGCCTCGGATTTCCATAGACGCAGCAGGCTGACATTCCCCACCCCGTACCCCAGGATCGGCGTGTCATAGGCGACGCCATTGACCTCCAGATCGGCGGCCCAGCGCACGCGCAGGATGCCGTGCTCGTCGTGATACTGTTCGGTGTGGCCGCCGAACTTGACCGGGAAGCGCAGCTTGTAGCGCGGGATCTCCCAGGGATTGCCGTTCTTGAGCCAGGTGTCGCTCTTCTCCACCTGCCAGCCGTTCTCGATCTCCTGATCGAAGATGCCGAACTCGTAGCGGATGCCGTAGCCGATCGCCGGGATCTGAACCGTGCTCAAGGAATCCATATAGCAGGCGGCGAGCCGCCCCAGGCCGCCGTTCCCGAGTCCGGGTTCCTCCTCGGTCGCCATGATCTCGGCAAAATCCAGTTCCAGTTCCACCCCGGCGGCGTGAGCTGCTTCGGTGATGCCCAGGTTCAACAGGTTGTTGGCCAGATGAGGACCCAGCAGGAACTCGGCGGACAAATAACAGACGGTGCGTGCCGCGGTGTCCTTGTAGTCCTGCGCGCACTTGAGCCAACGCTCCAGCAGACGGTCGCGTACCGTGTAGGCGGCGGCCATGTAGAGGTCGTTGGGGGTGGCCACGTCGCGGAAGCGCCCCTGCACATAGAACAGGTTGTCGATGAAGGCCTGCTTCAGGGCCTCCTGCGACATGCCGGTACGGGTACGCTCGCGGGGGGCGGCGGGGGCCTGGGGCGCGCTCTGCGGCGTCTGGGCGGTATTCATTGGCGTCTCGGGGCGTCTCGTCGGGGGCAGGTAGCGGGAACGGCGGGCGGGGCCAGGCCCCGTCCGCGAAGCGGCTCAGTCGCTGTGGCGTCTCACAGTGGCCAGGTCCAGTCATCGAACTCCGGCTTGTCGATGCCGTGTTCAAAGGCGTAGGCGCGCGCCTCGATCTGCATGTCGCGGAAGCGCTCCTTGGCGTGGGCGCCGGTGGCCTGGAGCCGCGGCACCCGGTTGATGACATCGATGGCGAGGCTGAAGCGGTCGATCTCGTTGCTGATCGCCAACTCCAGCGGGGTATTGATGTTGCCCTTCTCCTTGTAACCGCGTACGTGCAGGTTGGCGTGATTGGTGCGCCGGTAGGCCAGGCGATGGATCAGCCAGGGGTAGCCGTGGAAATTGAAGATGATCGGCTTGTCTTTGGTGAAGATGGAGTCGAAGTCGTTGTGTGAGAGCCCATGCGGGTGCTCGGTGTCGGGCTGGATGCGGAACAGGTCCACCACGTTGACGAAGCGGATCTTGATGTCGGCAAAGGCTTCGCGCAGCATCGCCGTGGCCGCCAGGGCCTCCTTGGTGGGGATGTCACCGCAGCCGACCATCACCACGTCCGGTTCCACCCCCTCGTCATTGCTGGCCCAGTCCCAGATGCCCAGACCCTTGGTGCAGTGCTTGATGGCTTCATCCATGGTCAGGTATTGGAGGTGGTTCTGCTTGTCGCACACGATCACATTGATGTTGTTCATGCTGCGCAGGCAGTGATCGGCGGTGGAGAGCAGGCAGTTGACGTCCGGCGGGAGATAGATGCGGGTGACCTTGGGGCTCTTGTTGACCACCACGTCCAGAAAGCCCGGATCCTGATGAGTGAAGCCGTTGTGGTCCTGGCGCCAGACCGTGGAGGTGATCAGTAGATTGAGCGAGGAGACCGGGGCCCGCCAGGGAATCTCATTACAGATGGCCAGCCATTTGGCGTGCTGGTTGTACATGCTGTCGATGACATGGACGAAGGCTTCGTAGGTGGCGAAGAAGCCATGCCGCCCGGTCAGCAGATAGCCCTCATACCAGCCTTCCAGGGTGTGCTCGGAGAGCATCTCCATGACCCGCCCGTCGGGGGACAGTTCACTGCCGTCGGCATCCTCCGGAAGATAGTCGCACAGCCAAGTCTTCTTGCTGACCTCATAAACGGCGTCGAGTTTATTGGATGCGTTCTCGTCCGGGCCGAAGACGCGGAAGTTGCGCATGTTGTCGGCCATGATGTCGCGCAGCATCGCGCCTAAGGGCTTGGTGTTGAACGCGCGGGTGGTGCCTGGGGTGCTCGGGTCCACCGCGTAGCCGCGAAAATCCGGCATGCGCAGCGCCCGGCGCAGGATGCCGCCATTGGAGTGCGGGTTGGCGCTCATGCGCCGGTTGCCCTTGGGGGCCAATTCTTTAAGTTCGGGGATGAGGCGGCCTTCGGTGTCGAACAGTTCCTCGGGCCTGTAGCTCTTGAGCCAGTCTTCGAGCTGCTTCAAGTGCTCCGGGTTATTGTGCATCCCCGACAGCGGCACCTGATGGGCGCGCCAGAAACCTTCCACTTTCTTACCGTCCACGGTCTTGGGGCCGGTCCAGCCCTTGGGACTGCGCAGGACGATCATCGGCCAGTGGCCCCGAGTGGCCTCACCGCTGGTGCGTGCGGCCTGTTGAATACGCCGGATCTCGGCAATACAGGCATCTAGGGCGGCGGCCATTTTCTGGTGCATCGCCTGGGGGTCATCGCCCTCCACGAAATGCGGAACCCAACCGTAGCCGCGCATCAGGCTTTCCAACTCGGCGTTGGGAATACGCGCAAGCAGTGTCGGATTATTGATTTTGTAGCCGTTCAAATGCAGGATCGGCAAGACCGCCCCATCGCGGATGGGATTGAGGAACTTGCTGGAGTGCCAAGAGGTCGCCAACGGCCCCGTCTCGGATTCGCCGTCGCCCACCGCCACGACCACCAGCAGGTTGGGATTATCGAACGCGGCGCCGAACGCATGTGAAATGGAATAACCGAGCTCGCCGCCCTCGTGGATGGAGCCGGGGGTTTCCGGGGTGCAGTGCGAGCCGATCCCGCCCGGAAATGAGAACTGCTTGAAGAAGGCTTGCAGTCCCTCCTCGTCCTCGCTCTTATTGGGATAGATTTCGGAATAGGTCCCTTCCAGGTAGACCGGGGCCAGCACGCCGGGGGCGCCATGACCGGGTCCGGCCAGGAAGATCGCATCCTGGTCCTGCTCACGGATGATGCGGTTGACATGGATATACATGAACGACAGGCCCGGACTCGCGCCCCAGTGGCCCAATAATCGGCTCTTGATGTGCGCTTCCTGCAGCGGCTCGCGCAGCAGCGCGTTGTCTTTGAGGTAGATCATACCTGCCGCCAGGTAGTTGCAGGCACGCCAGTAGGCGTCCATTCGGCTCAGCATCTCGGCGGACAGGGGAGCTTGTTGCTGCGACACGACGGGCGGTTGAGCGGCCATGGGGATGTCCTCTTCGGTGGTTCTGGGCCTGCGAATCGTAGCGCCGCGAGATTGCCGGGACGTGACCTGACGGGGTCTCCGGAGCAACACCCGCGCACTCAGGTGCCGATACTCGCCGAAGCGTCGGGATCGATGCAAGCGTACGCGATGGCGGGCACCCGCGCGCAGGACCAGGTGCGGATCGCGTGTGCCCAGAATCCGCTCAGTGCGTACTCCGTGGGTGGCGGACGCTGTCCTAACCAGGTCCAGGCCCGCAACAGGGCGGGCAGGGGATCGGCCGGATCGACGGGTGCCGCTGCCAATGACTTACTGAGTTTACGGCCCGCATGATCGACCGCCAGCGGGACATGGGCGTAGGTTGGATGCGGCAGGCCGAGCGCCTGTTGCAGCAGCAATTGCCGGGGCGTCGATGCCAGCAGATCGGCCCCGCGCACCACCTGAGTGATGCCCTGCCAGGCATCGTCGACCACCACGGCCAGTTGGTAGGCGTGAATGCCGTCGGCGCGGCGCAGTACGAAGTCACCGACGGCCGCGGCGACATCCTGGCGCTGATCGCCCTGGATGCGGTCATGAAACCGGATCTTCCCCGGGTGGGTGCGCAGCCGGATGGAACGGGCCGGGCGTCCCGGCGGAAGTCCGCCGCGACAGGTGCCCGGATAGATCGGCCCCTCCGTGTGGTGCCGGCTTCCAGCCGGCCGGCAATCATTGCCGTCGCGCACCTGGCGGGCAATCTCAGCGCGGGAGCATGCGCAGGGGTAGGTGAGTCCAAGTTCGGTCAGCCGCTCCAGTGCCGCGGCATAGGCGTGCGTGCGGCGGCTCTGGTAAAGCGTTGGTCCATCCCAGCGGAATCCGCAGGCGTCCAGGGTGCGGAGGATGGCGTCGGCCGCCCCTGGGATCTCGCGGGTCCGATCCAGGTCCTCCATGCGGACCAGCCATTCACCGGCGTGGGCGCGGGCGTCCGCGTAACTGGCCAGCGCGGCGATGAGCGAGCCGAAATGCAGCGCGCCGGTCGGTGAGGGCGCGAAGCGTCCCCGATAAGGCGGGTGGCCGGCCCCCGCCGTCATCTCGGGCTCCGGGGGTCAGCCGCGTTGTTTTTCGCGAATCTCGTCCAGGGTCTTGCAGTCGATGCAGAGTGTCGCCGTGGGGCGCGCTTCCAGGCGGCGAACGCCGATCTCGACCCCGCAGGCTTCGCAGTAGCCGTACTCGTGCTCGGTGATGCGCGCCATGGCCTCATCGATCTTCTTGATCAGCTTGCGTTCGCGGTCGCGGGTACGTAGTTCGAGACTGAACTCGGACTCCTGGGTGGCGCGGTCGTTGGGATCAGGGAAGTTGGTCGCCTCGTCCTGCATGTGGTGGACGGTCCGGTCGACCTCCTCCATCAGGGACTGCTTCCACGCCAGCAGAATCAGGCGGAAGTGCTCCTCCTGCGCCGGGCTCATGTACTCCTCATCGCTGGCAGCGTTGTACGGTTCGAAACCGAACGCTTTGGGCTCTTGGTTAGTGACTGTCTCGGCCATGAACGTGCTCCCGCAGGCTCGCAGTGGGGTGATCCGCGACCGTTTTCCCAGCCCCGTTCTTGGGCATGGTCACGAAAAACGCCCTTGAATACCAGATCGCGGCGTTCGGGGCAACCCATTTGGCGTTTCTGGCGTTTCCCGGCGGTGCGATCAGGCGGCATATCGGGCAGAACCCGACCGGCGACAGGGTGCATCAGGGGTGCGTGTCGTCGGTCGCTAGGGTACCCTTCCGGCACTCAAGATTAACGCGATAGCGCGAGGCGGGTGAAGCGTGTACCGATTCAAGGCAATCATTTTCGACGTGGATGGAACCCTGGCTGACACCGAGCGTGACGGTCACCGTCTCGCCTTCAACGCCGCCTTCGTCGAGGCCGGACTCGCCTGGCACTGGGATGTCGCGCGCTATGGGGCCTTGCTGGCGGTCACCGGCGGTAAGGAGCGGATTCGCTACTACATCGAACAGGAAGGGATCCAGCTGGAATCGGGGGTGAACCTGGACGCCTTCATCGCGGCCCTGCACAGTGCCAAGACGCGCCACTATCTGGCCCTGCTCGAAACGGGGGACATTCCGCTGCGCCCCGGCGTCCTGCGGTTGTTGCGTGAGGCACGCGAGGCCGGTATCCGGTTGGCGATTGCAACCACCACGACCCCCGAAAATGTGATCGCGTTGCTCCGCCATTGCGGTGAGCCGGGGCTGCCCGACTGGTTCGAGGTCATCGCGGCGGGGGATGTAGTCCCGCGCAAGAAGCCGGCGCCCGACATTTTCACACTCGCCTTGGCGCAGTTGGGTCTGGTCGCACGGGAGTGCGTCGCGGTGGAGGACTCGGACAACGGCATGTGCGCTGCTTTGTCCGCGGGTCTGAAGGCGCTCCTGGTGACCCTCAACGCCTACACCGCGAATCAGTCTTTCGATGCCGCCCCGCTGGTGGTGGAGAGTCTCGGCGGGCCGGATGAACCCGCGGTCGTCCGGCGCGGCGACCTGGGCGGGTCGAACTATGTCAATCTGGCCGCACTGGACCGCCTCCACGCGACGGTCTACAAGGGCGCATGAGCGCCGACGACGGTCGTGATCGAGAATCGGTGTCGGACGGGTTACCCTGTGCGATAATCCGGCGAGGAATCATTTCAAGATCAAGATCAAGATCAAGATCAGCGCGGCTTGGCCGCGACGCTCGCAGCGTCCTGCAAACTCGGCAGAGCGGCGGGTCACGAGCGCAGGCGGGAATCCACGGGCCCCGCCGATGTTCACGCTTAGTGACCAAGCGTAGCGATCAACGACGTGCCAAACTGGCTGATTCGTAGGGAGCAAGAGATCAAGTGCGGCATTGTGACATTCTCCTGAGCGCGTTGCTGGCGTCCTTCCTGGCCGGTTGCTCTACCCCGAAATTCCCGTCGCCGCCGGAGGCGACTTACGAACTTCGGTCGGCCAGTAAGTATAAGATCGGCCCCGGGGATTCGGTGCAGATCTTCGTATGGCGTTATCCCGAGGTCAGTACCACCGTGCCGGTACGGCCTGACGGCTTCATCTCCGCGCCTTTGCTGGAAGATATTCCGGCCTCTGGCAAAACGCCTACCGAGCTTGCCCGCGACTTGGAGGCGGCGCTGTCGGTTTATCTGCGCGACCCGCTGGTTACCGTCATCGTGCAGGGGTTCCAGGGGATTTTCCCTGAGCAGATCCGTGTGTTAGGCGAGGCGACTCATCCCACGGCATTGCGCTATATTGATGGGATGACGTTACTTGACCTCATGATCCAAGTCGGCGGAACAACCCAGTTTGCAGCCGGCAATCGAGCCGTCCTGATGCGGTTTGAAAAAGGTGAGAAAAAATATTACACGGTACGCTTGGACGACCTGACGAAAGCGGCGGATCTTTCGGCAAATGTCGACATGCAGCCGGGCGATATCCTCATCATTCCCGAGTCCTGGTTTTAGTTCGCAGCGCGCCCGCACATTGTCGCCATGCAAGACTTGCTGCGCCTAGCGATTCAATCTCTTTCCGGGGTCTGGCGACACCGCTGGTCCGCTCTTGCCGTGGCGCTGATTGCCAGCCCGATCGGTTGGTTCTACACCGCGAGCCTACCTGACGAATTCATCGCGCAGGCGCGTGTGTATGTCGATACCGACTCCGTGTTGACGCCGCTGCTGAGCGGGTTGGCAATTCAGACAAGCGACAGCCGTCGCGTGACCATGATGACTAATGTGCTGTTCAGTCGCGACAACATGGAGAAACTCGGGCTCTCTGGGATTTCCCGTGGCAATTTACCGTAACATAATCAATAAGATATTGTGCATCGTCAAAATTTACTGACCCCTGTCATGGTCGGCACTGCCGCACCGTAATGCGTTGATTTTTCAAGCATACAGCTTGTACC
>NZ_CAIZIZ010000084.1 GCF_903933125.1 uncultured Lamprocystis sp.
CGGTCTGATGCTCGAACAGCTAGTGATCGTCAACGCCGGTACGCGGTCCACCTGGGCCGCCGAGCAGGGATTACGCTCCGGCGCCTGCGCGGCGGTGCTGCTGTGGAGTGGCGGGCCTTGGGATCATACGCGGCTGCGTCGGCTGCAGTTGGCCGCCGAGACCGGCGGCGCACTGGCGTTTCTGTTTCGTGATCTGGCGGCCTGCCGCGGTCCCTCGCCGGCTGCGCTGCGCCTTCAGGTTGAGCTGATCGCTGACGGCTGGCGGGTGACGGTACTCAAACAGCGCGGCGGTCGCGGCGGTGCGGTGTTGGAAGCAGGCTGACCGATGCGTATTGATTCCATTCGCCAGCGCCTGCGGGCCCAGGGCGCGAAGCACTGTCACGAACAGCGGGTGTTGCAGGCCTGGGCGCGCGACCTGTCCGTGGACACCCGTCACCGTCGCGCCGAAGACTTCCTGCCGCTGCGGGTGCGCGCGGTGCTGCCGGACTTGATGGGCGAATTGCAGGGTCTGGCCCGGCTGCAGTCCGAACATCCCGCTGCCGACGGGTCCGCCCGGCTGCTGGTCGCGTTGGCCGACGGTCAGTTGGTTGAGAGCGTCCTGTTGCCGCGCAATGGCCTGTGCGTGTCCACCCAGGTCGGTTGCGCGGTCGGTTGCCGCTTTTGTATGACCGGGCGCTCCGGCCTGCTGCGCCAACTCGGCAGCGCCGAGATTGTCGCCCAAGTGGCGCTCGCCCGCACGCGCCGCCCGGTCGAGCGGGTGTTGTTCATGGGGATGGGTGAACCGGCGCATAACCTCGACAACGTGCTCGATGCCATCGAACTGCTCGGCACCGTCGGGGCGATCGGACACAAGCATCTGGTCTTTTCCACGGTCGGCGACCGGCGCGTCTTCGAGCGTCTGCCGCAAGGCCCGGTGAAGCCGGCGCTGGCCCTGTCACTGCACAGCACGCGTGCGGAACTGCGCGCCCGGCTGTTGCCCAAGGCGCCGTTGATCGATCCGCAAACGCTGGTCGATCTGGCCGAGCGCTACGCCCGCGCGACCGGCTGTCCGATCCAGTATCAGTGGACCTTGCTCGCCGGCGTCAACGATGGCGACGATGAACTGAACGGCATCATCAGGCTCCTCTCCGGGAAATACGCGATGATGAACTTCATCCCGTATAACGCGAACGAGGGACTCGGTTTCAGCCGACCCTCATGGGAGCACGCGTCGGCGATGGCCGCCCGGTTACAGCAAGCGGGGATCGTCGCCCGCCTGCGCAACTCGGTCGGACAGTCGATCGACGGCGGTTGCGGGCAGTTGCGGGCGCGGGTCCAGGACCCGCATATCACGCCGACCACAGCGGGCCTTCCTCCATCGCGGCGATCTGCTCGCGCAGGGCCAGGATGTGATCCTGCCAGTAGTGCTGGGTGTTGAACCAGGGAAAGGCGGCTGGGAAGGCGGGGTCTTCCCAGCGAGTGGCGAGCCAGGCGGCATAGTGGATCTGGCGCAGGGTGCGCAGGGCCTCGATCAAATGCAGTTCGCGATGGTCGAACTCCTGAAAGTCCTCGTAACCAGCCAGCACGTCCGCCAACTGGCGGCTCATGTCGACGCGGTCCCCAGAGAGCAGCATCCAGAGGTCCTGCACCGCGGGTCCCATGCGGGCATCGTCGAAATCGACGAAGTGCGGACCGGCGTCGGTCCACAGCAGATTGCCGCGGTGACAGTCGCCGTGCAGCCGGATCATGGCGAAGTCGCCCGCTCGCGCGAAGCAGGCGTGCACGCCGACCAGTGCCATCTCGACGACGGACTCATAGGCCGGGAGCAGGTCGCGCGGGATCCAGCCGCCGGCGAGCAGCAGATCGCGCGGGCCGGTGCCGAAGGAGGCGATGTCCAAGCACGGGCGATGCGCGAAGGGACTGACCGCGCCGATGGCATGGATGCGGCCGATCAGCCGGCCAATCCACTCCAGGACCCGTGCATCGTCCAATTCCGGTGAGCGGCCGCCGTAGCGCGGGCTTAAGCTGAAGCGGTAGCCGCGGTGCACGTGCAGGGTCCGGCCCAGGGTGGCGAAGGGTGGGACCGCGGGAATCTCAGCGTCCGCCAAATCCAGGGTGAAGGCGTGTTCCTCCAGGATGGCGGCGTCGCTCCAGCGATCCGGCCGGTAGAACTTGGCGATCACCGGTTCGGCCTCGTCGATGCCGACCTGATAGACCCGGTTCTCATAGCTGTTGAGCGCCAGCAGGTGGCCGTCCGTGGGCAGACCGATGGACTCCACGGCGTCCAGGATGAGGTCCGGGCTGAGATCGGCGTAAGGTGTGGGATTCAAGTCGTTCATATCTGTCATTCTAGCCGGGATCGCGGCCTTGGTGCCTGTCGATACGCTGTTCGGCAGCAGCTCCAAGTTTGGGCGGCAGCATCCAGCGCGGAGCCACCGGCGGGGCTGATGGTGGATGCGCTGCGCTTATCCACCCTACAAAACCTGTGCTGTAGTAGGGTGGATAAGGCGCGCCGCACGATGTTCGGGATTTCGCACGTCGGTCGTGCGCGCCGCATCCACCATGGGCTGCACGAGACTTTCAAAATTGGAATTGGTTTATCTTGAAAAGTGCCGTTCGTCGCCAGTCGCGTTGGCGCAGCAGGTCGCGTTACAGGGGCATCGGCGCCGTCGCCCGTGCCGTGCTGATCGGTATTTTTCTGCTTGCCGGCCCCGCGGCGGCGGACGGCGCGGGCACCGCGAACGGGTCAGGGGCCGGCGCGCCCGGCCGACCGCCGCCGGTGCGGTTCTTTGCCGTCGGCGATCTGCCCTATGGCCCATCGGAAGTCGGCCCCTTACAGGCACTCCTGAACGCTGCCGCGGCCCAGCATCCGCCCTTCATCGCCCATGTCGGTGACATCAAGGCCGGCAGCACCCCCTGTACCGACGCCAACCTGCACGAGATCGCCGGAATGTTTCGTGTGCTGCCGGTTCCGGTCGCCTACACCCCCGGAGATAACGAGTGGACCGACTGTCACCGTCCTGCCGCCGGGGGGCTGGATCCGCGGGTGCGGTTGGCGCGGGTCCGTGAGGTGTTCTTCGGTGATCCAACGGTACTGCGGCTGGCCGCCCTGGGCGCGGTCCCGGCGGCGGACGCGTTTCCGGAAATCTACGCTTTTCAGATCGGCGTCGTGGCCTTTATCTCCTTACATATTGTTGGCAGCAATAACGGGTTCAGCGACAATGATCCCGCCGCCGCGGCCGAGTTCGCGGCACGTGAGGCTGCGAACACGGCCTTTCTGAACCAGGTTCTGGAGTCCGCCAAGGCCAGGAATGTGCAGGCCCTGGTGCTGATGATTCAGGCGAATCCGCAGTTCGATCAGGGGCAGGGGCCGCCGGGTTTTCGCGTCTTCAAGCAGCAACTTGTCGCCGCGATGGCGCGCTTCGCCGGTCCGGTGCTGGTGCTGCATGGCGACACCCACCGCTTTCGGTACGACCGGCCGCTGATCGACCCGGTGCGCGGGATGCCCTTTGAGCGCCTGGTGCGGATCGAGGTGCCCGGATCGCCCGTGGTTGGCGGTGTCTGGATCACGGTTGATCCGTCGGCAGCAGAGCCCTTCCTCGCTGATCCGGTGTATGCGGTCTCGCTGGACTCCCTAAATTGACCGAGCGGCCGATCGAGCGATCCCGAGCGACATCCCAACCATAGATAAGCTTTTTCTTATGAGGGATATCAAAAATATTGAGTTTTCTTTATTTATCGGATCGCTAAACTAGTCCGCAGACAAGCTTGGTTGGTTATTTGCGGTAACCCTTGTCGGTTTGAAGACGGCGGTCGACCCGCGGGGCGGCTGCTTCCACTTGAAGATGACATCCCACGAGGACTGAACATGGCGAAGAGTTACAGCGCGGGCGTTAAAGAGTACCGCGAGACCTACTGGATGCCCGACTACACTCCCAAGGACACTGATATACTGGCATGCTTCAAGATCACCCCGCAGCCGGGTGTGCCCCGTGAGGAGGCCGCCGCCGCGGTGGCCGCCGAGTCTTCGACCGGCACTTGGACCACCGTCTGGACCGACCTGCTGACCGATCTGGACTACTACAAGGGCCGCGCTTACGCCATCGAAGACGTGCCGGGCGACGATTCCTGCTACTACGCGTTCATCGCCTATCCGATCGATCTGTTCGAGGAAGGTTCGGTCGTTAACGTCTTCACCTCCCTGGTCGGAAACGTTTTCGGTTTCAAGGCGGTCCGCGCCCTGCGCCTGGAAGACGTGCGCTTCCCCATCGCCTATGTCATGACCTGCGGCGGCCCGCCCCACGGCATTCAGGTCGAGCGCGACATGCTCAACAAGTACGGCCGGCCGCTCCTGGGTTGCACCATCAAGCCCAAGCTCGGTCTGTCGGCCAAGAACTATGGTCGGGCGGTCTACGAGTGCCTGCGCGGTGGTCTGGACCTGACCAAGGACGACGAGAACGTCAATTCCCAGCCTTTCATGCGCTGGCGTCAACGTTTCGATTTCGTGATGGACGCCATCGACAAGGCCGAGCGGGAGACCGGGGAGCGCAAAGGGCACTATCTGAACGTCACCGCGCCGACACCGGAAGAGATGTACAAGCGCGCCGAGCACGCCAAGGAGATCGGCGCGCCCATCATCATGCACGACTACATCACCGGCGGCTTCTGTGCCAACACGGGTCTGGCCAACTGGTGTCGTGATAACGGCATCCTGCTGCACATCCACCGCGCCATGCACGCGGTGCTCGACCGCAACCCGCACCATGGCATTCACTTCCGGGTGCTGGCCAAGATCCTGCGTCTGTCCGGGGGGGATCATCTGCACTCCGGCACCGTGGTGGGCAAGTTGGAAGGGGATCGCGAGGCGACCCTCGGCTGGATCGACATCATGCGCGACAAGTTCATCAAAGAGGACCGCAGCCGCGGCATCTTCTTCGATCAGGACTGGGGCTCGATGCCTGGTGTCTTCCCGGTGGCCTCCGGCGGCATCCACGTCTGGCACATGCCCGCGCTGGTGAACATCTTCGGCGACGATGCCTGCCTTCAGTTCGGCGGCGGCACTCTGGGCCACCCCTGGGGCAACGCGGCCGGCGCCGCGGCCAACCGGGTCGCTCTGGAAGCCTGTGTCCAGGCCCGCAACGAGGGTATCGCCATCGAGAAGGAAGGCAAGGACGTGCTGACCAAGGCGGCGAAGCATAGCCCTGAACTCAAGGTCGCCATGGAGACCTGGAAAGAAATCAAGTTCGAGTTCGACACGGTCGACAAACTCGACGTCGCGCATAAGTGAGTCATCGGCGACCAGCAGCACGTCTTGTCGGCAGCTGGTCGCCAGTGTCGCGCCGCGAACCCTAACCGAACTCTGAACAACCCGCATCCGAGGAAACTTCAATGAGCGACATGCAGGACTACCGTTCCAGTCTCGAAGACGTCAACAGCCGTAAGTTCGAAACCTTCTCTTATCTGCCGCCCATGGAGCCGGAGGGCATCCGCAAGCAGGTGGAATACCTGGTCCGCAAGGGCTGGAACCCGGCGATCGAGCATACCGAGCCGGAAAACGCCTTCGACCACTACTGGTATATGTGGAAGCTGCCGATGTTTGGTGAGACCGACGCCGACCGCATTCTCGAGGAGGCCGCGGCCTGTCATAAGGCCCACCCCAACAATCATGTGCGGCTGGTCGGCTATGACAACTATGCCCAGTCCCAGGGGGCGGCCATGGTGATTTATCGGGGCAAGCCGGTCTAGTCGTTTTTCGCTCGCGCGAATAACGCTGTTTGAAGGCGGAAACGAGGACTCCTGTTTCGCCCGGCGGGGCAGGTGATCGCGATCTCTCGTTTCCAAGTTCCGCATGGGAAGACAGTTGTGGCCGCTCCAGCGGCCGGAGCCTGGACGCGGCGCTGGAGCGTCGCCACGGGCTCCCACGCTGGAGCGTGGGAGCCAGAATTAGAACCAGGGCATGAGCGATGAGTGAAGTCGACCGCGAACAATATCTGATTAAGACCGAGCCCTATTACCGCCCGGTGACCAACGAAGTGGCGCTGTACGAGGCCGCCTATGCGGCGCGGATGCCGGTGATGCTCAAGGGTCCGACCGGCTGCGGTAAATCCCGCTTCGTGGAGTATATGGCCTGGCGGTTGAAAAAGCCGCTGATCACCGTTGCCTGCAACGAGGACATGACCGCTTCCGATCTGGTCGGGCGCTTCCTGCTCGACATCAATGGGACCAAATGGCAGGACGGTCCGCTGACGGTCGCGGCGCGGATCGGTGCCATCTGCTACCTGGACGAAGTGGTCGAAGCCCGCCAGGACACGACGGTGGTCATCCATCCGCTCACCGACCACCGCCGCAATCTGCCGCTGGAGAAGAAGGGCGAGCTGGTCAACGCCCATCCGGACTTTCAGATCGTCATTTCCTACAACCCCGGTTATCAGAGTCTGATGAAGGACCTGAAGCAATCCACGAAGCAGCGTTTCGGCGCCCTGGATTTCGATTATCCCAGTGCGGAGATCGAGGCCGAGATCGTGACCCACGAAGGCTTGGTGGACAGCACGGTGGCGGAAAAGCTGGTGCAGATCGCGCAACGCAGCCGTAACCTCAAAGGGCACGGACTGGATGAGGGGATGTCGACCCGCCTCTTGGTCTATGCCGCCCAACTCATCGGCAAGGGCGTCGATCCCCAGTCCGCCTGTCGCATGGCACTGGTGCGTCCGCTCACCGACGACCCGGATATGCGCGATACGCTGGACGCGGCGGTCGGTACCTTCTTCTAGGAGACCGCTGGAGGTTCCCGGCATGACCATCGACTTCTCCGACTACGTCGCCTGTCTGAAAACCGATCCGGAGCACCCGCACAAGCAGGCGCTGGAGGCGAGCTATCACGAGGCCGCGCGGGTCATGTCCGCTCAGGGACTCGTCCATTACCTGACCGGCATGAAGGCATTGTGCAGTCTGAACAAGGGAGAGGATCTGATCCTGACCTATGTTCAACACCTGCCGGCGGTGGTCAAAGAGGTCGGTGAGGACATCACCCCGGATCTGGTGGGGGCCTTGATGAAGCTGGCCTCCCACACCTCGGGTACCGTCATCACGCTGATCATGGCGAACATGCCGCTGGCCGCGAGCCGCTTGGGTGACGCGGAAGTCGTGCGGGGCTACCTCAACCTGCTGCATCAGTTGGCCGGCAAGGCGCCGCGGGGATTGCGGCCGATGATGGAGAACATGGACGAGTTGCTCGGTAAGCTCACGCTCGGCGGTCTGCGCCGCTGGGCCATGTGGGGTGCCCAGGCCCATGCCCGCGATCTGGATGGCCAACTGGCGTATTTCGGACTGCAGACCGAGCCCTCCCGCGCAGTGCTCCAGAAGGAGCGGCGCGGCACTCTGTTCGTGGACAATCAGCGTAAGCTGAATTTTTATCTGCGGGCACTGTGGGCGCGCGCCTTTTTCATGCGCCCGACCTCCGGAGATTACGAGTCACGGCTGGGCTTACGGCCCTTCATTGAAGATTTCCAGATCCACCTGCCGGATGCATTCGACAATTTTCGCGGCATTTCCGGAATCGAAGTATACCGTGCCGCCGCGGCCCATGGTGCCGCGCACCTGGTCTATACGACGGCCCCGCTCAGCGCGGAGCAGTTGACTCCGGCCCAGATGCGGTTCATCGAGTTGTTCGAGGACGCGCGGGTGGAGTCGCTCGCCATTCGCGCTTTCCCTGGGCTGCGTAAGCTCTGGCTCGGCATCATGACCGCACCGCTGACGGCCAAGGATGAAGCGGTCGAGCTGCATCCGATGGTGGATCTCATGATGCGCGTGGCGCAGGCACTGCTCGATCCGGACTATCAGGACGCGTTGGCCATGATCAATGAAACGGCCGCCGCGTTTCATGACGCCTGCGCGCGGCGCGGCGAGGATAACCGAATCAGTTGGAATGCCGGAATCGACTTTTATAACCGGGCGGTCGCCCAGTATCATCTACCCAATTTACGCGTTTTGGAAAACGTGCCGATTCCCTATCGGGACGACAACCGTTACTGCTGGGCGTTCGATGAAAACCGATTCCTGTCCCACGGGATCGACTATCTGCCGGCCAGCCGGCAGCAGGTGCGCCGCCAGGTTTCCGCCATGGAATTGGCCAATGAGGTGGATGTGGAAACCGCGGGAGATGATGCGCAAGAGGTCTGGGTCTGTTCCACGGAGTTCTTTCCCTATGAAGATCATGGGGTTTCGTTCAATGCGCTGGAAGGCAAGGAGCCGGTTTCCGAGCCCTTTTATTACCACGAGTGGGATTACCATGCCCAACTTTACCGTCCGGACTGGGTAACGGTCATCGAGCGCCGTCAAGGTCGTGCCGATCCGCAGTTGATGGACGACATCCTCACCAAATACAAGCCGGTTGCCAGCCGCATCCGCCACCTCATTGATGCGCTTCAGCCGCAGGGGATCGTGCGGCGACGCGGCTATGAGGAAGGCGAGGAACTGGACCTGAGCGCGGCCGTGCGGGCGATGATCGACATCCGTCGCGGGGTCATGCCCGATCCGCGCATCAATATCCGGATCAGCCGTCATGTCCGTGACCTCGCCCTGGTCGTCCTGATGGACCTGTCGGAGTCCACGAACGCGAAAATCGGCGGTCTCGATCAATCCGACCCGACGTATGCGCACACCCCGAGTATTCTGAGTTTGACCCGCGAGGCGACCGGGCTGCTGGCCTGGGCCATCGACTCCATCGGTGACACCTTCGCCGTCCATGGATTCGCGTCCGACGGCCGTCACGACGTGCAGTATTTTCGTTTCAAAGACTTCGACCAGCCTTATGACGACGGACCCAAGTCGCGGATGGCCGGTATGAAGGGCGGGCTGTCGACCCGCATGGGCGCGGCCCTGCGCCATGCCGGCTGGCATCTGACCCGGCAGTCGGCGAGCAAGCGGCTGGTGCTGGTCATCACTGACGGGGAACCGGCCGACATCGATGAGCGCGATCCTCAGACCCTGCGGCATGACGCCAAGAAAGCGGTCGAGGATCTGCGTATGCAAGGTGTTCACACCTACTGTCTGACCCTGGACCCGCAGGCCGATCGTTACGTGGCGCGCATCTTCGGCGAGAACAATTACTCGATCGTCGATCAGGTGGAGCGCCTCCCCGAGCGGCTGCCGGCTGTTTTCGCAGCGCTGACAGGCTGAAGTGGCTGCCTCGACCCGCTTGGAACGGAAGATGACTGTCCCCCCGTGGGAGCGGCGTCCCGCCGCGATGCAGTGCCGCAGTGACTGCGAACGCTGCGGCTACGCGCCTGGCCCTGTCGCGGCGGGACGCTGCTCCCGCAGGGTCGCTCGAAATGGTTGTTCGCGGTCCGGACACAGCCCGCTGATCATGCTAACCTATCGCCGAGGCGCGTCGGGTACAGAGGATCTTTTCATGCGGTCGTCACCTTCTTTCCTTTTGCACAGACCGCGGCCGGTTGGTCCGGCTCGGTTCCGGCCAGGGTTCACCCTGATCGAGTTGATGATCGTCGTCGCTATCGTGGCGATCCTGGCCGCCATCGCCTATCCGTCCTACCAGTCCCAAATCCGGAAGACCCGGCGTGGCGACGCTCAGGCGGTGCTGATGCAGGCGGCTCAGTTCATGGAGCGTCGCTACACCGAGAACGGCTGCTACGACAAGAACCCCTGCGGCACCGGCACGGCGCCGACCTTTCCGTTTACCAAATCGCCCATTGACGGCAATGATACTTACTATAGTATCGCGCTGACTGCTGTCGACGATGACAGCTTCACGATCACGGCCACGCCTGCGGCTTCAGAGTCGGGCGCCGCGGCGCTCAGCATCGACGAAACCGGGCTACGCACCGGTTGGTGACGGCCGCGAGGCGCGCGGCTTCTTGAGTCGGGGAGCGCACCGGCACCCGCTGGCTCAGACGGCGCCGGGTGACGGGGCGAGGTCGATCACCGCGGCAATCGTCGAACCCGGGCGAACTCGGGTATTGGAGCCCTGACGGGCGGATGAACAGAGGAGTTGCACGAGGCCAATGGTCAAGAGTGTCACATTGCGCGCGGCCTGGTCCGGCGAGGCCGATTGCCGCAACTGCTCGCTGCGGACCTCCGTGCTGTTCGCCGGTCTGCAGGAGCAGGCGTTCGAGCGAATCCACGAGCCCATCGACCAGTTCACGCTCAAACCCGGTAACGTTCTGTACCACGCGGGTGATCGGGCCGAGTTTCTGTTCACCGTGCGCAGCGGTTCGCTGAAATTGGTCCAGTACCTTCCCGACGGCAGCCAGCGCATCGTGCGCATTGTCCGCACGACCGACGTTCTGGGGCTCGAGGCGCTGCTCGATGAGCGTTATCAGCACGAGGCTGTGGCCCTGCACGCGACCGAGGTGTGCCGCTTCCCGGCCCGGCTGGTGCGTGATCTCGGGCAGGACAGTCCGGCGCTGCATCGGGAACTGATGGCGCGTTGGCAGCGCGCCCTGACCGAGGCCGATGCCTGGCTGACCGAACTGTCCACCGGATCGGCCCGGCAGCGGGTTGCGCGGCTGTTGCTGCGTTTGGTGCGCGACCGCGAATCCAGTGAGTGCTATCTGTTCGGTCGCGAGGACATGGGCGCCATGCTTGGCGTCACCACGGAGACGGCAAGCCGGACCATCGCGGAGTTCAAGCGTCAGAGCTTGCTGGTGGAGACCGCGCCGAACCTGTTTCTGCTGGATGTCCCGAATCTCACCCGCATCGCCGAGGACTGAGGCGGCCCGACCGGACGCGCCCGATCGGCGCATTGACCTTTGTTAATGCCATCGTCCCTGCTGCTGCTTAACCTGACTCATTGAGTCACCTCCAGTCGTGGCGACCGTTTGTGTCGCTGATGGCGGGGATCCCGGTGGCTGATCATCAGGAGTTACAGTCTTGCAACAGACCGTGCGGCAAGAGACGTTTCCGGTTTTTGTCTTGAAGTTCGGTCGCGAGGAGACGACCCTGCAATCGGTCGATGCCATCTGCGCCTATTTTCGGGCACGGATCGAGGCGCATCCCTGCGCGGTTTTCATCGCCGAGTTCGACCACTTCGCGCATACCAGTGCCTTGGGCGAGGGGCGCATCGGCGAGGGCATCCGCGCCGCGAAAAATGTTGTCTACTGTTTCGGCATCGCTCTGCCGGAGCCTGAGGTGTTGGCCGTGCGTCCACGCTCCATCGGGATCGCCGAGATTGAAGATGGCTTCCTGGTGACCTTCATGGAGGCGCCGATGCCGGTCGCCAATGGCATCGTCGAGGACTGGGCCAGGGGACTGTGCGATCTTGAGCCCCGACAGCCTTCGCCTGAGTTCCGGGCAGACACTTTGTAGGGGCGGGTTTGAAACCCGCCCCTACGTCCGGTTATCAGGTTCGACCGCGATCGTCGTTGTCGTTGTCGTAATCGAGTTTATCGTAGCGCCCCGGATGCTTTCGCACTCTATGCATCGCTTATCCGATTACGACAACGACAACGACAACGAAAAAAGCCATCGCTATATGGACTTGCTTCACTGAACGGTGAACCAATCCTCAAGCCCCAACCGCTCCGGAGCGACCCCCATGCGTATCGCCGTGACCAGCCAGAACTTCAAGACCATCACCGGCCATGCCGGTAAGGCGCGCCGCTTCCTGATCTACGAGACGGACGGCGGGCCAGACCCCGTGGAACTGGAGCGGCTCGATCTGCCGAAAGACATGTCCGTCCACGAATACCACGGCGAGGATCACCCGCTGTTCCAGTTGGGGCTCGCGGCCCTGGTGACCCAGGGGGCAGGGCAGGGCTTCGTGCAGCGGATGAGCCGCCATGGCATTACCGTCCACGCGACCAGTGAGTCCGACCCGCTGCAGGCGGTCTCGCGGGTCGCGGCCGGGGTGCCGCTCGCCGCGGCCTTACCCCATGATCACGATCATGGTCCCGAACTCGTTCAGATTCAGGAGCCCTGATCCAACCGCATTGCTCAGCCAGTCGATGGGTGCGGCGCGCGCATCAACCCCATTTATCAGGGTATCAGCGTAATTGCCATGTCGACTTTCCTTGATTACAGGTAGGCTGGGAAAGATCATCGCGCGACTCTGCCCGGCACCCGTGGAGCCAGGCGTACGCGGGAACCTGCCGGCACCACCGCCGGTTTCGCTGACTATTGGCCTCGACCCTCGGGACATCCGCCATGCTCGACAGCACCATGATCGAACTCTCGCGCTGGCAGTTTGCCGCCACCGCGATGTACCACTTTCTGTTTGTGCCTCTGACCCTGGGTCTCGCCTGGATCCTGGTCATTATGGAAACCGTCTATGTCATGACCGGGCGCGAGATCTACCGGGACATGACCAAGTTCTGGGGCAAGCTGTTCGGCATCAACTTCGCGCTGGGTGTCACCACCGGACTGACCATGGAGTTCCAGTTCGGCACGAACTGGGCCTATTACAGCCATTATGTCGGCGATGTCTTTGGGGCGCCGCTGGCCATCGAGGGACTGATGGCCTTCTTTCTCGAATCCACCTTCATCGGGCTGTTCTTCCTCGGCTGGGAGCGGCTCACCAAGCTGCAGCATCTGACCGTGACTTTCCTTACCGCGCTGGCCTCGAACCTGTCGGCGCTGTGGATCCTGATCGCCAACGGCTGGATGCAGAACCCGGTGGGTTCCCAGTTCAGTTTCGAGACCATGCGCATGGAGATGACCAGCTTCACCGAATTGCTGCTGAATCCGGTGGCACAGGTCAAGTTCGTCCATACGGTTGCGGCCGGCTATGTCACCGCCTCCATGTTCGTGCTCGGCATCAGCGCCTGGTACATGCTCAAGGGCCGCGACCTGGCCTTTGCCAAGCGGTCCTTCTCGGTCGCCGTCGGCTTCGGGCTGGCGTCCATCCTCTCGGTTCTGCTACTTGGGGACGAGTCCGGCTACGAGGTCGGTGACGTTCAGCGGGTCAAGCTCGCCGCCATTGAGGCGGAATGGGAGACCGAACCGGCACCGGCCGCCTTCACCGCGTACGGCTTCCCGAGCAATGCCGATGAAGAAACCCATGACGCGATAAAAATTCCCTTTCTGCTGGGGCTGATCGCCACCCGGTCGCTGGACACGCAAGTCGTTGGTCTGAAGGATCTGATGCGTGAGCACGAGGTGCGTATCCGCAGCGGCATGATCGCTTATGACTATCTCCAGCGGCTGCGCAATGGCGAGGACACCCCCGGCAACCGGGCCAGCTTCGAGGACCACAAGGCGGATCTGGGCTACGGCCTGCTGCTCAAGCGCTATACGGAGAACCCCGCCACGGCGACCGAGGAGCAGATCAAGCAGGCGGCCAAGGATTCGATCCCGGAGGTCGCGCCCGTGTTCTGGGCCTTCCGGGTGATGGTGGGTGCCGGCGTCTGGATGTTGCTGCTGATCGTCCTGGGCTTCTATTTCAACGCCCGCCGCGTGATTCAGGATCGCCGCTTTCTGCTCTGGCTGTTCGTCTTCAGCATCCCGGTGCCCTGGCTCGCGGCCGAGACCGGCTGGTTCGTCGCCGAGTTCGGCCGTCAGCCCTGGGCGATCGGCGAGGTGCTGCCGACCGGCATCGCCGCCTCCAGCCTGACCGCGACCGACCTGCGAATCAGCCTGACCGGCTTCATCGTTTTCTACAGCATTCTGTTCCTCATCGAAATGTTCTTGATGTTCAAGTTCGGGCGCATGGGACCGAGTTCCCTGCACACCGGTAAGTACCATCACGAGTGCCGCCAGGAATCGCCGGCGGCCCATGGCGGCGGCGCCACCCCGGCCACCGCACCGCACGACCAAGCGCCGTAGAGGACACGCCATCATGATCCTTGACTACGAAACGTTGAAGTTCGTCTGGTGGATACTGGTGGGCGTCCTGCTCATCGGGTTTGCCGTGACCGACGGGATGGACATGGGGGTCGGCACCTTGCTGCCTTTCCTGGGCAAGACTGACCTGGAACGGCGGGTCATCATCAACACCGTGGGGCCGCACTGGGACGGCAATCAGGTGTGGCTGATCACCGCCGGCGGGGCGATCTTCGCCGCCTGGCCGCTGGTCTATGCCAGCGCCTTTTCCGGCTTCTATTTCGCCATGCTATTGGCATTGTTCGCATTATTCTTCCGGCCAGTCGGCTTCGACTACCGCAGCAAGATCGAGAATCCGACCTGGCGCAGCGCCTGGGACTGGGGGCTCTTCGTGGGTGGGGCCGTGCCCGCCCTGGTGTTCGGCATCGCCTTCGGCAACCTGATTCAGGGCGTGCCGTTCCATCTGGATGAGTTCCTGCGGCCCTGGTACACCGGCAGTTTCTTTGGTCTGCTGAATCCCTTCGCACTGCTCGCCGGGGTGATCAGCCTGGGGATGTTGACCATGCACGGGGCGATCTGGCTGCAACTGCGCACCGAGGAGCCGATCGTCGGTCGGGCCAAGGTCTGGGCCAAGCGGACCGGCGTCCTGACGATTGCCGCCTTTGCGTTGGCCGGCGTCTGGTTGAGTCTCGGGATCGACGGTTTCCGGGTGGTCTCCATGCCGGAACTCGGCGCGACCCCCAATCCGCTGACCAAGGAAGTCGTTCAGGAGTCCGGGGCCTGGCTCGCGAACTATAAGCAGTATCCCTGGACCCTGGTGTTTCCGCTCCTGGGATTCGCCGGACTGGGCGGGGCCGTCCTGCTCTCGATGAAAGATCGTCCGGGTCTGGGGCTCGCGGTCAGCAGTCTGGGCTTGACCGGGGTTATCATGACCGCGGGGGCGACCATGTTTCCTTTCATCATGCCCTCCAGCACCAACCCGAACTCCAGTCTGATCGCCTGGGACGCCGTATCCAGTCATTTGACGCTGACGGTGATGTTCTGGGCGGCGATGATCTTCGTGCCGCTGATCCTCATGTATACCACCTGGACTTACACCAAAATGTGGCGGCGGGTGACGGTGGCCGAGATCAAAGCACAAGACCACCTGGCCTACTGAAGAATCGACCGGAGAAACATCCATGTGGTACTTCGCCTGGCTGCTCGGCGTCCTGTTGGCTTTGGCCTTCGGCGTCATCAATGTGATGTGGTATGAATCCGAGCAGTGTCTCGGGCCCGCGGATGACGACCGGCCGGCGGCTTAGGCGATTGCCGGACAATCCGATTGTCGTTTGATACCGATAGCCCGGACGCCGGTCTGATCGACGACTTTCGTGGCGCGGGTACCCTCTCCCGACTCGGTACACCCTGGCGATTGATCACGGATCAGGTCATGGGCGGCGTGTCGCGGGGGCAGTTGGTTCGCGCGCAACGTGACGGCCGATCCGCTCTTGGTCTGACCGGTGAACTGAGCCTGGAGAACAATGGCGGCTTTGTTCAGGCGAATCTGGCGCTGGCACCAGCGGGCCTGTTCGATGCGAGCGCATATAGTGGCGTGCGGATACTGGTGCAGGGCGATGATCAGACCTACGGTCTGCACCTCAAGTCAGCGGATACAGACCTTCCCTGGCAGTCGTATCGGGCGGGGTTTTCCGCGTCGCCCGTCTGGCAGGAATTGCAGTTGCCCTTCACCGCGTTCGTCCCCTACCGATTGGCAGCGCCGCTCGACCGGTCGCGCCTGCTGCGCATCGGTGTCGTTGCCATTGGCCGGGTCACGCGTTTCGAACTCTGGATTGCCAAGATCGGTTTCTACTAAACCGCGCCCAGCGCTGTATGCGATGTTTTTGGATGGGATAGGTCCCGGCAGACTTGACGATTGCTGGAGCTGGCGCGGTTTAATCCGATCGGTTCTTGGCGCGGCCGTTGCCTGACGCCGGATCGGGGGGGGCGATTCAGGATTGCAATTTACGTGCGTCATTGGCACCCTCCCCACGTATCCCTGAGCTCAGCCCGCAACATCAGAAAATTGAGGACTCCTATGAAGCGTCGTTACCGGCTTGCGCCCGTCCTTCTGCTTGGTCTGGCCGGCGGCCTGGCCGCACAGGTCCCCGGCGTTGCACCGCCCGCGGCCCCCGCCTCCTGGTCGGTTCCCGGATCTCAACAGTTGGCACCCGGTCAGCGCCCTCCGACGGAACGCGCCAGAGCCCCGCTCATGCAGGCGACCCTGACGCTCAAGGAGGGGATCGACCAGCTGCGTGCATTCCTTGGTCAGCCGGAGCTGCCGAACAAGCTCCAGGTCGCTGCCTTTCTCGACCGGGAGATCGCGCCTTACTTCGATTTCGACTACATGGCCAAGTGGGTTGCCGGCCCCGGCTATGCGCGACTGAGCGAGTCGGAGCGCAAAGCCCTGGCTGGCCGCATCGAGTCCAGTTTCCTCACCGCCTTGGCTGGTCAACTGGCCGGCTATCAGGGGCAGCAGGTGCGGATGTTGCGCCCGCGGATGGGCGCCCGCGGCGCGGTGAGCGTGAACGTCGGGATCGCGCGTCCGGGCGCCTATCCGTCGCGGTTGGAGTTCCGCATGTATCAGTCCGGCCAAGCGGATCAGGGCTGGAAGGTCTATGATGTGATCGCCAACGGGCGCAGCGTCGCGTCGTACTACCGCGGGCAGTTCCAGCGAACGGCCGGATCAGGCCAGGCGGTGGGCCGTTGAGTCAGCATTCGTCCACATGAAAGACCCGATCCTGAACAGCGACGACAGCCCCTCCCGGCTGGGTCGCGCCATGCTGTTCGCGGCCTGGGTTCTGGGCCTGGCGCTCCTGGTCCTGTTCTTCACCGGTGTCATTGAGCGTCAGAGTAACCCCAACCCTGATCCGGTCGCAAGCGCGGGGCAGGCCGGCGTGCCGCAGGTCGTGCTGCGGCGCAACCGGGCTGGTCATTACGTGGCCGGCGGACGGATCAATGGCCAACCCGTCGTATTCCTGGTGGATACCGGTGCCACCGACGTGGCCCTGCCGCTGTCGCTGGCCCGCCGGTTGGGTCTGGCGCTGCGCCCCGGCGGTGTCAGCCAGACCGCCAACGGGACCGTCGAGACCTGGAGTACCCGCCTGGCGACCGTCGACCTTGGCGGCATCGTGGCCCGTAACGTGCGAGCCAGCGTGCTGCCCAACATGCCGGGCGAGGAGGTCCTGCTGGGGATGAGTTATCTCAAACAACTGGAACTGATCCAGCGCGGGGAGACCCTGACGCTGCGGCCTCATGCGGGTCCATGACCATGGCTATTACGGACGACATCGATGCAGTTCCTGTTCCGAACTCACCCGCCGGGCCGGATCTCAGCGAGATCGTCGCGGGCTTCACCGTCGGCGCTCCGATCGGTCCGATTCCGCCCCTGGGCAAGGGGCTGATCAACGACACCTTCGCGGTGACGACCGACAGCGGCCGCTTTGTGCTCCAGCGCGTCAACCAGCGGGTCTTCCCCCGCGCCGAGCGGATCATGAGCAATCTGTCCGTGCTCACCGCCCATACCGCGGGGACGGATGGGCTGCGGGTGCCGGCGCTGATCCCCGCCGCTGACGGCCGACCCTACCTGCGCACACCCGCTGGCGATCTCTGGCGGCTGATGGAACTGATTGCGGACGCGGTCACCCTGGAGCGGATCAGCACCGCGGCGCAGGCCGCGCAAGTCGGCCGCGCCCTGGGACGCTTTCATCGTTTGACCCAGGATTTGGCCCCGGACCGCCTGGAGTTCACACTGCCCGGTTTTCACCAGACGCCCGACTATATGTTCCGCCACGTGGCCCTGCGCGGGCAGGCCACCTGGGCCGCCGACGACGCTTCGGTGCACGCCTGCACCGCCTTCATCGACACCCACGCTCCCTTGGCCTGGGTGCTGGAGGACGCCCTGGCAGCGGGCCGCATCCCCTTGCGGGTCACCCATGGCGATCCGAAGATCGACAACATCCTGTTCCACCGGGTGGACGGTCGGGCGCTGGCGCTGATCGACCTGGATACGGTCCAGCCCGGTCTGATCCAGCATGATCTTGGCGACTGTCTGCGCTCCTGCTGCAACCGCGGCGGCGAGTCCGGTCCGTCCGGCGACACCGGCGCGGTGCGTTTCGATCTGGACATCTGCGAGCAGATCCTTGGTGCCTATTTCGCGGAGACGCGCGAATTTCTCACCGCCGCCGACCTGGCGCTGTGCTACGACAGCATCCGCCTCATGCCCTTCGAGCTGGGCCTGCGCTTTCTCAACGACCACCTGGAACGCGACCGCTATTTTCGAGTCGCCTATCCGGGTCAGAACCTGCACAAGGCCACAATTCAGTTTGCGCTGGTCGCGTCCATCGAGGCTCAGGAGGCCGAGATCCGGGCGATCATCGCCCGGGGTGTCGGGGGCGAATGATCTGGGTTCCAGCGCGGCGCGCTGCACGCCTACGTGCTCATGACCAATCACTTACACATGCTGCTTACGCCGGAACAGGTTGCGCGCGGGTCCAGGTCTGTGGTGGGGGCTCCGAGCAATCAGAGTCCCTACGCCGGAGGCTTTTTTAAGGCCGCTGGAATGACGTACCCTGCCCTCGGAACTGGCCGGTGGAGCTATCGTTCGGCCTTAGTGTTGGGCATATGCGCATCACGAAAAGCTTTCAAAACTGCGTTCATGCGGGTCTGATACCCGGCACCTTGAGCCTTGAACCACGCCAAAACATCATCATCAATGCGAAGTGCGATCTGAGTCTTGTGCGACGGAACCGGTAGTCCTGTATGAGCTATCGCGTTGGCCCAGTCTTCAGGCGAAGTCGCTGGAGCATCTTCTGTAAAGATGACCTCTGGATCGGGCAAGGCGCGAAGCTTCTGCCAATCAGTACTACCTTTAGCGCCCTTTTCGGTAGCGCTGAGACCAAGCTCTTTCTTCACGACCTACTGCCCTGCGAGCTGAAATCAGATGGGGTTCGTCTCCCGCTTTGCCTCGTGGTGTCCACACGACAAAAAGGGCCACACCGAAAATCACACCGATGCTCTGAAATCGGCATTCGTTGTACGTATCCCTAACGTCTTCGTGAGTCAAGAGGTTTTCACGGCCTCAGCCGTAGGGACGCCAGTTACCCGGTGTCCTCCGACCCCGAAATTGGATGAGCCTAACGTTCAGCGCACCCCGCCACGGGCTGGCCGGTCGGCGCGGGAG
>NZ_CAIZIZ010000085.1 GCF_903933125.1 uncultured Lamprocystis sp.
GCTCCAGCGGCCGGTGACGCGACACTGGAGCAGGGGTCCAGATCATGCCCAATTGGAATCGCTTCTCCGATTACGATTACGACAACGATAACGATCGAATGCGTTGTTTCATCGATTTCTGACCCCTTACCCAACGACTGGGGCTTGCTATGAGCTACAACTGGAATTGGGATATTTTTCTCAGCCCGACGCCATCGGGTGAATCGACCTATCTCGGCTGGCTGCTCGATGGGCTGCAGTGGACGCTTACGCTGTCACTGGGGGCCTGGATCATGGCCCTGGTGCTGGGCATCGGGCTGGGGGTGCTGCGTACTGTGCCCAATCGTCTGCTCGCCGGCAGTGCCGCGGCCTATGTCGAGGTCTTCCGCAATGTGCCGCTGCTGGTGCAGTTGTTCATCTGGTATTTCGTGCTGCCTGAGCTGCTGCCGACAACCTTAGGCGATGCGCTCAAACAGACCGATCCGCTGGCGCAGCAGTTTTTCGCAGCCTTGCTGTGTCTGGGTTGTTTCACCGCGGCGCGGGTCTGTGAGCAGGTTCGCTCGGGGATCGCAGCGCGGCCGCGCGGACAGCGCAATGCCGGGCTGGCGCTCGGTCTGACGCTGCCCCAGACCTACCGCTATGTGCTGCTGCCGATGGCGCTGCGCCTGATCCTGCCGCCGCTCACCTCGGAGTTTCTTAACGTTTTCAAGAATTCGGCGGTGGCGTCGACGATCGGGCTGATCGAGTTGTCGCGGCAGAGCCAGCAGCTCGTCGATTACACCGCGCAGGCGTATGAGGCTTTCATCGCCGTGACCTTGCTGTACGTGCTCATCAATGTGCTGGTGATGTTCGGGATGCGCCTGTTGGAGCGGCGGACCCGGGTACCGGGCTATATCGGGGGGAGGTGATGGATACATTCGACTGGACGTCCATTCCCGGTGCATTGCCGATTCTTGCGGACGGGATGCTGATCACCCTGGAGATCACCGCGACCGCGATCCTGGTCGGCATCCTCTGGGGCACCCTGCTGGCCTTGGCGCGTTTGTCGGGCAACCGCCCGCTGGCGTGGCTGGCCGCCGCCTATGTGAATTTGTTCCGCGCGGTGCCGCTGGTCATGGTGATCCTCTGGTTCTATCTGATCGTACCGACGCTGTTGCAGCGCTGGCTGGGTGTTTCCCAAAGCAGCGATATCCGCATGCTCTCGGCACTGGTCGCATTCGCTTTGTTCGAGTCAGCCTATTATGCCGAGATCATCCGCGCCGGCGTTCAGAGTGTCCCCAAGGGTCAGGTCGACGCGGCGTTCGCGCTCGGGATGCCCTACCATCTGACCATGCGCCTGGTGGTACTGCCGCAGGCATTTCGCAACATGCTGCCGCTCTTGCTGACCCAGGCGATCATTCTGTTTCAGGATACCTCGCTGGTGTAAGTACTTCAAGTGAAATATTTGTAGGCGCCAATAATTGCAAAGCATTGATTTAAAAGAAAGATAAATAATTAAGCGCTCATAGCGAATATATTGATGTACTTATGTGATCGGACTGGCGGATTTTTTCGGCGCCGCCTACAAGGTCGGTGATCGCGATGGCCGACTGGTGGAATTGCTGTTGTTTGCCGGCGCGGTCTATTTCATCCTCTGTTTCGGCGCCTCGCTGCTGGTGCGGCAATTGCAAAAAAAGTATTCCACATGAGCATGATCCAGATCGAAAACGTATCGAAATGGTATGGCGATTTTCAGGTCCTGACCGACTGCAGCACGCACGTGAATCAGGGCGAGGTGGTGGTGGTGTGCGGCCCCTCGGGCTCGGGCAAGAGCACATTGATCCGCTGCGTCAATGGGCTCGAAGCGATACAACAGGGCCGGATCGTCGTCAACGGCACCCCGCTCGCCGATCCGACGACCAATCTGTCCAAATTGCGCGCGCAGGTCGGCATGGTGTTCCAGAACTTCGAGTTGTTCCCGCACATGCGTGTCACCGATAACCTGACCATCGCCCAGATCAAGGTTCTCGGCCGATCGACTGAGGAGGCGCTGGCGCGCGGTCTGGCGATGCTCGATCGGGTCGGGCTCAAGACCCAGGCGTCCAAGTTTCCAGGGGCGCTCTCCGGTGGGCAGCAGCAGCGTGTCGCGATCGCCCGTGCCCTGGCGATGGACCCGATCTGCATGTTGTTCGATGAGCCGACCTCCGCGCTCGATCCGGAGATGGTCAACGAGGTGTTGGACGTCATGGTCGAACTGGCGACCGAGGGCATGACCATGATGTGTGTGACCCACGAGATGGGGTTCGCCCGCAAGGTGGCGGATCGGGTCATCTTCATGGATCATGGCCGAATCGTCGAGGATGCCTCCAAGGACGATTTTTTCGCGACGCCGCGTTCGGAACGCGCCCAGTTGTTTCTGTCCAGGATCCTCCAGCACTGAGCCGATCGTGCCGTCTCCGCGGCCCGTCACGAAGCAGTGGTTCACAAGTGTCGCTATCCTTCGTATCCTCTGCGTCACCTAGAGTAGTCAACCGAAACGGGGCTCAAGTTCATGTCATCTTTGCCTGTGCATTATCGGGTCGTCGGTGACGACGACTATATGCTGGAGATCACGGTCGGCAGCGACGGTGCTTTCGTAGTCAACAGCGGTGACCACACCAGCCATAAACCCCGTCACGGTACGCTGGACCAGGCCCAACAGGAGCGTCTGGCGGCGGTGCTGGGGTGTCTGGGCCTGTCGCGGGACCATCCGGCCCCGGCAGACGCCCCCGGTTTCATGGCCGAATTGACCCTGGGGGAGGGCGCCGATGCGCGCGTCTTCCGTTTTTGGGAAGGTGCGCTGGACGAGGAACCGCAGCTCCAGGCCGCGGTCCGGGAGTTGGATGTCATCTGACCCCGCGGACGGCGGCCGGCCGGCCGGCCGCCGTCATGCGCTGCGCCCGATCGGATGGTGTTGGTGGTGCGTTCGGCTTTGATGCGATCGGCCCGTGCCTGATGATAAACTTGAGTGAAATTGTCTGATGTTGCGTTGATCCATGCAGAAATCTCTGAAGCCTTTCCCGCCCAAGGATGCCCCCGGTCTGGTCGGGGCCTTGCGGTCGGCCACGGCCGACCTCCATCAGGCGGTGGAGCGGTTGCCGGTTATGACACGACTGACCGCTGCGGTGGCCGACCCGGCCGATTACTGCCGCTATCTCAGCGCGATGGCGCTGGTCTATGGCGGCCTGGAGCCCGGCTTGTTTGCCGCGCTCACGGCCGGTCTCTCGCGGCAGTGGGTTGCAGCACTCGGCGTGCGACCCAAGTTTCCGGCACTTTGCGCGGATATCGAGGCGAACGGACTGCGTGTGCCGGCCTCGGTGCCCGTCGTCGTGGTGACCCCGGCCGACGGCACTCCCGTCTCGCTGAGCACCGCGGTGGGTGGGCTCTATGTGCTGGAGGGGGCGACCCTGGGTGGCCGCCTGATCGTCCGCCAGTTGCGTCGTCAGTTGGGCGGGCAGTTGATCGGCGCGTCCTTTCTGGACTTTCATGGGGACCAGGCAGCCGCTGCCTGGAAGGGTTTCAGTCGTGCCCTGGAGGGCCTTGCGATGGCGCAATTGGTGGTGTCCGAGCAGTCGATCGCCGGTGCCCGCGCGGGTCTTCGATCAGGTATATCGCATCCTCGCCGAGGTCGACATGAGCCCTTGTGAGGCATGATGGACGCCGACGCAGCGCTGACTCACTACACCGACGAGGCCCCCGCTCAGCCGGAGCAGAAACCGCACTATATCGCCGGGATCGGGGCGTCCGCCGGCGGATTGGAGGCCCTGACCTTGTTGGTCGGGGCCTTGCCGGCGGGGCTCAACTGCACCTTTGCCATCGTCCAGCACCTCTCGCCGCATTACCGCAGCATGATGGTGGAACTGATCGGACGCGAGACCGCGATGCGGGTCAAGGCCGTGGAGGACGGGGAGGTGCCGTTACCCGGGGTTATCTACATCGGTCCGCCCAAGTGGAATCTGCTGCTGCGCAACGGGGTCTTCGCGCTGGTCGAGCCGCGTCCCGACGTGGCTCCCAAGCCGTCGGCCAACCTGTTCCTGAAATCACTGGCGGACGAGAAGGGGGAATACGCCATCGGCGTGGTCCTGTCCGGTACCGGCAGCGATGGCGCGGTGGGCATCCGTGCCATCAAGGCCAACGGGGGCATGACCTTTGCCCAGTCCCCGGACACCGCCAAATACGCAAGCATGCCGCAGGCGGCGATCAATACCGTGGCGGTGGACTATATCCTGCCGCCCCATACGATCGCTCACGAGATCGCTCAGTTCGTGCAGCGTGCGCCCGCGGCGCCCACGGCCCCGCCGGACGTGACCGACACCCAACGCTTCGGCCGACTGCTGCTGGAGGTGCGGCGCTTCACCAAGATCGATTTCAGCGGCTACAAAGAGACCACGCTGTGGCGGCGGGTGCGGCGGCGGATGGCGACCAACCGGGTGGATACGCTGGAGGAGTACCTGGATCTGGCGGTGGCGCGTCCGGAGGAACTGGAGAGCCTGGCCAAGGATATCCTGATCTCGGTCACCTCCTTCTTCCGCGACGCGGAGGCTTTCGGGCGCCTGGAGGCACATCTCAAGAGCATCCTGGAGGAGAAGCCCCATGGCTCGGAGTTGCGGGTTTGGGTGCCGGGTTGTGCCACCGGTGAGGAAGCCTACACCATCGCCATCATTCTGGCCGAGTTGCTGGGCGAGGGGCTGCGTCACCTCAATATCCAGATCTTCGCCACCGATATCGATGTGGACGCGCTCAACATGGCGCGCCGCGCCACCTTTCCGTCGGCCGCGCTGGGTGAGTTGTCGGCTGAGTTGGTCGCGCGCTATTTCATGCCGGTGGGTGATCAGTACGAGATCGTCAAGCAGGTGCGCGATCTGGTGGTGTTTGCCCGTCAGGATCTGGTGCTGGACCCGCCGTTCCTGCGTCTTGATCTTATTTCCTGCCGCAATCTGCTGATCTATTTTTCATCGGAGCTTCAGGCCAAGGTGTTGTCGGTGATGAACTACGCCCTGGCCGACCATGGGCTCCTGTTCCTTGGCCGCTCGGAGAACATCTCCCAACAGGAGACCCTGTTCGAGCCGGTGGACCCCAAGTCGCGCCTGTTCCGTCCGCGCGGACGCGGCGGGCGAACCCATGTGGCGCGTGCCCTGAACACCCGGTTGGCGGCGATCAGCGGCCGTCAGTTGACCGAACCGCGGGTGACGATCAACGCCATCTTCAATCAGCTCGCCTTCGCGGCCTATCTGCCGCCCTCGGTCCTGCTGGACACCCGGCTGTATGTGATCCACACCTTCGGCGATCTCAAAACCTACATCCAACTGCCGGAGGGCACGCCGCAGCTCGAATTTCCCAACATGCTCGGCAAGGAGTTGCGCATGGAACTCCTGACCCTGGTCCATTATTCCCGGACCAAGCGCAAGTTGGCGAAAGGCCGACAGCGCCGGGTCGCCCCCGGCCGCGCCGGATTGGTGCGGCTGGCGGTCTATCCTCATCGGCCGCATGAACCGGAGGAAATGTTCCTGGTCAGCTTCGAGCCCGGCGAGGCGACGCGGCGTCCGGGGACGCGCGGTAATGCCTCCAGTTCCAGCGAACGAGTGCTGGAGGACGAACTGATCGCGACCCGCGAGCACCTGCAGACGGTGATCGAGGAGTTGGAGACCAGCAACGAGGAAATGCAGGCGCTGAACGAGGAGGTCCAGGCCGCCAACGAGGAGTTGCAGGCCAGCAACGAGGAGCTGGAAGCGTCCAACGAGGAGCTGCAGGCCAGCAACGAAGAGCTGGTGACCGTCAATCAAGAAATGCTGGTCAAGTCGGCCGAGCTCTCGAGTCTCAACTCGGATTTCGAGAGTGTCCAGAACGCGGTGGAGTTCCCGCTGCTGGTGCTGGACCCGCAGCTCCAGGTTACCCGCTTCAATGTCGCCGCCCAGCGGGTTCTGGGTCTGAGTCCGGCCAGCCGCGGGCGGCCCTTTGCCAACCTCAAGCTGCCGCCGGTCTTCGCCGGCCTCCCGGCGGCGACCGAGCAGGTGCTGCATGACGGTGAACCGCTCAACCGCCCGCTGACCGACGGTGCCACCGATTATCTGCTGCACATCGTCACCTACAGCGACCACTTGGGCGCCTTGCGCGGGGTGGTGGTGGGGCTTGCGGACCAGACCGAGACCGCACGTGCCGAACGCCAGGCGCGCGAGCTGCAGGGCCGACTCCTGGAAGTCATGGACAACGCGACCTCGCTGTTTGCGGTCAAGGACGCGGCCGGGCGTTATGAGTTCGCCAACAACCGGTTCCTGAGCTTTTTCGGTCTGACGCTGGAGCAGGTGCGCGGGCGCACCGATTACCAGTTGTTCGACGCGGAACTGGCCGACCGCCTGCGTGAGGGCGACTTCGAGGTGATGCGGCGCCGCTGTCCGGTCGATCGCGACGAGACCCTGGCGCGCGGTGAGCGTCTCTATTATTTGCGGGTCACCCGTTTCCCGTTGAAGGATCCCGACGGCAACGTGACCGCCGTTTGTACCCAGGCCGCGGACATCAGCGAACAGCGTGCCGCCCAAGAGGGCCTGCGGCTCGCCGCCAATGTCTTCCATTCGGCGGGCGAGGGCATCTGTGTGACCGATGCCGAGGGCATTCTGATTTCGGTCAATGAGTCATTCACCCGCATCACCGGGTATAGCGCTGACGAGGTCCTCGGCAGCACCTGCGCCATCCTCAAGTCCGGCCGCCATTCCATCGAGTTTTACGCCGCGATGTGGGCTGACTTGCGCGGGTGCGGAACCTGGCAGGGCGAAATCTGGAACCATCGCAAAGACGGCCAACTGATCCCGGAGTGGCTGACCATCAGCGCGGTTCGTGACGAACAGGGGGCGGTGCGCAATTATGTCGGCATCTTCAGCGATATCAGTGCGATCAAGGCCTCTCATGAACGGATCGAGCACCTGGCGACCCACGACGAGCTGACGGGCCTGCCCAACCGTAACCTGTTCAACGACCGGGTCAAGCACGCCATCGCCCGCGCCGCCCACCGCGGCGAGCAACTGCATGTCGTCTTCGTGGACCTGGACAACTTCAAGGTCATCAACGACAACCTGGGACACGCCGCCGGCGACGAGCTGCTGCGCGAGGCGGCGCAACGCATCGGTTCCTGCGTGCGTGGCGAGGATACGGTGGCGCGGCTGGGCGGCGACGAGTTCATCCTGATGCTGGAGGACGCCGACACGGACCTGGTCGCCGCCATGGGTAAGCGCATCCTCGACTTCCTGTCGGCGTCCTACCGGGTCCAGGGGCGTGATGTCTTCGTCACCGCCAGCCTGGGGGTCAGCAGCTTCCCGGACGACGGACAAGACAGCGAGACCCTGCTCAAGAACGCGGACACCGCCATGTACAAGGCCAAGGAGCGGGGAAAGAACCAGCTCCAGTTCTTCTCGGTGGAGATGAAGCTCCACGGCGAGCAGCGCATGGCGATCGAGACCGGGATTCGCCTGGCGTTGCAAGAGGACCAGTTCACGCTGTTGTTTCAACCGGAAGTGGACCTGGCGAGCGGCCGTATCATCAGTGTCGAGGCGCTGATCCGCTGGACCGACGGACCGCTGGGTGAGGTTCCGCCGGCCCATTTCATCGCGGTGGCGGAGCAGTCCGGGCTGATCATCAAAGTCACTGATTGGGTGGTGCGGCGCACCTTCGCGACCCTGCGGCGATGGGTGGATGCGGGACTGACCGCCGTGCCCGTGTTCGTCAATATCTCCCCCCTGCACTTTCGCAGTTCGGACCTGGCGGCCTGTCTCGGGACCCAGGCCGAGATTCATGGGGTGAGTCCGGGCTTGATCGGTATCGAAATCACCGAGGGCGCCATCATGGAGGGCAGCGAAAGTACCACGGCCATCCTGCACAGCCTGCGGGATCAGGGCGTCAAGGTCTACGTGGATGACTTCGGTACCGGGTACTCGTCCTTGACTTATCTGAAACGCTACCCCATCGATGGGTTGAAGATCGACCGCAGCTTCGTCGACGGCATCGCCGATGATCCGGACGACCAGGCGATCGCTACCGCGGTCATTGGTGTGGCGCGCGCCCTCGGGGTTGCGGTGGTGGCGGAGGGTGTGGAGACCGAGGCGCAGCGGGTGGAGCTGATGGCGCGCGGCTGTACCCTGGCCCAAGGGTTCCTGTTCCACCAGCCCATGACCGAGGCGGCACTCGCCTCACTCTTGGAGCGTCGGCGCTGATGGCCAGCAATTCCAAATTTGGGCGGCATCGCGCAACCTCTGGTGGATGCGGCGCGCGCAACCGACGTACCGAGTCCCTAACACCGAGCGGCGCGCCTTATCCACCCTACAACGAAGCCGGTTTCGTAGGGTGGATAAGCGCAGCGCATCCACCATTGGCCTCGCTGCCGACACGCTGTTGGCGGCGGCCACCCAAATTTGGAATTGCTGGCTGATGGCCGATCCGCAGACCCAGGTCCCGGCACCTGCGCCGGAGCGCCTTGCGGGTCCAGGCGCCGCGGCGCCGATCGCCCCCGCGCAGTGGTGGCTTGCGTTTGGGGCCGGGGCGCGCCGGGTCGCGGCCTGGCTGTTGTTTCTGGTCCCGCGCGTCCTGGGTGCACTGGCCCTGCTCTCCGCACTGATCGTCGGGGCGCTGCGCTGGGTCGACCCGCCGGTGTCCTCGTTTATGGTGCGTCAAGTCCTGGCCGCCTGGCGTGCCGATCGGCAGGCGCCGGCGTATTACCATACCTGGGTCAGCTGGCGGCAGATCCCGCCGGTACTGCCGCTGGCCGTCATCGCCGGGGAGGATCAGCGCTTTGCCGATCACCACGGGTTCGATCCGGTCGAAATCCGTGCCTCGCTGGCGTTATGGCGCCAGGGCCGGGGGCTGCGGGGTGCCAGTACCATCACTCAGCAGACGGCCAAGAATCTGTTTCTGTGGCCGGGGCGCAGTTGGGTACGCAAAGGACTGGAGGCCTGGTTCACGGCCCTGATCGAAGTGCTCTGGTCCAAGCAGCGCATCCTGGAGGTTTATCTCAATATCGTCCAGTTCAGTCCCAGTACCTATGGGGTGGGCGCGGCCAGCACGCGCTATTTCAAGCGGCCCGTCGAGGCGATCACACTGAACGAGGCGGCCCTGCTCGCCGCCGTATTGCTGGCGCCGTCGGCCTACCGGCTGGAGCGACCCTCGGTGCGCCTGCTGCGCCGGGCGGCCTGGATCGCCGATCAGGTTCCGCGGTTGGGTGGGCGCCGGTATCTGGGGCGCTTGTGATACAGGACTTGACGGAAATCGCCCAGACACGAACACAATCGTTGTCGTTATTGACTCGTTACTAAGGCGATTTACGGGAATACACATCCCGACTGCGCATGCCTGCAAGATCCGCAGGGCTGTAAGGCTGTAGGGGCGACTTAAGTCGCCCCTACAAGTCGGTAGATCCTTTCCCGGAAATCACCTAACAAAGCAGCCGGGATCATCGACTGACCTTATTCTCGATCCCGGCCAGGTAGAGTCTCAGAAGCTCCGGGCTGCGCGCGGCCAGAACCTTGCGCTGGCGGATGCCGGCGTCGTCGCCGGTGACCAGGGGGTGCAGCGCGCGGTAGGTGTCGCCCGCGGGGTTGGCGGGGGCCAACGCGGGCGGGACCGCGGCGGCGGTGCCGGGGTCCACGACCAAGAGCCAGGCCGGGAAGAGGGCGGTCGTCAGGTCCAGGTCCGTGTCGTTGAATTGGCGCCACAACTGGACCAGCCGGGGGTCCGGCAGGTCCTTGGCGCTCAGCGTCCGCGCGGCCTCCGCGGGGTGCTCCCAGCACAGCATCGCCCAGTCCCGGCGGGCGGCGGCCAGGTCTCCCGTGCGCCGACAGGCCTCCGCATGGTCGATGAGGTGTTGCGGCCGGCGCCGCCAGTCAGGGTCCGCTTCCAGGGTTTGGCGGACCTGCGCGAAGCGCCCGGCCCGCGCCCAGGCGGTGCTTGCGTGTAATCGGGGCGCGGTGGGGTCGAACGGATGACGTGCCAGATCTTCGGCCAGGGTCACCCACAGCGGGGCCAGGAGGTCGCGTGCACGATGTCCGAGCAGCGCCTGGGCTTCCGGCTCCAGGGCCTCCAGTTCCGGCAATCGCTCCGCGGCAGCGCGGGAGGGGAGGTCCTCGACCGCCTGGATGAGGTGCAGATAGCGCGGTAACTTGGCATGTTTCGGGTCCAGGGCCATCAGCCGGGTCAGGGCGGTGTGGGCGGCGTCGATACGGCGGCCGGCCAGTGCGGCGCGGACCGCATCTTCCAGGATTTGGAATTGATTGTCCTGGAACAGATCCAGTTGAATGCGGTTGGCCGGCCGCACGTAAGCGTGCGCGCAGCCCTGTGCCAGTTGGGTATGCTGACCAATCGAGAGCATCCGTGGTGCCGCGCCCCAGGCAAGATGCACCAGCGATTCGGCAACCAGTCCCTGGCCGCCGGCGTAGCGGCTCGCCTGCGCCAGTAAATCGCTGGCCGCGTTCGCCGGGACGCGCAACACGCCTTCCAGGTGAGGCGCCAGGCCGAGCCGCCAGGCTTCGTAGTCCGCATAGGACAGGAGGTCGCCGGCGATCAGCAACTCCAGCGGGTCGAGTCGGCCCTGCTCCAGGAGCAACCGGTCCACCAGTGCGACCAGTTCGTACTTCAATAGCAGTTGGGTCATGATGAATGCTGCCACTGCTGCCGGCGGGTGTCATCGGGTCCGTCCGTCGGCCTTGATCGTAATCCCGGCCAGCGGCGTGCGTAGTCAGGGCTTCCAGCCCTGAGAGTGTCAGGCCAGGATGGCCTGACTACGCACCCGGCGAGGCCAAGTGGCCGGAATCTTGATCGAGGTCCGTCTGTCATGTACCGGGTCTCTGGTCAGGCGGCGAGGCTGACGTTGATGTCATCACGTGCCATCTGGATATAGTTGCCTTGGATAAAGTCGGCGCGGCAGTTCCAGACCTGGGTAACGGTTTGCTGGTCCTCGATCCCGGTCGCGACCACCAATGCCTTCTGGTCATGCAGTTGTTCTACCAGTGCGGTGAGGTCGTGAATGTTGGTTTGGGTGAGGGTGTTGATCGAGAGTTTGACCAGCGCGACTCCCAGTTGTCCGACCAGTGCGATCTCCGAGGGTGAGTTGGTGACATTGCCGAGACAGATGGGCATGCCCCCTTTGCGCAGGACGCCGAACAACACCTTGGCGATCTCGACTGACGTGCGGACGTCGCGCACCTGGAATTGAAGGACCGGGCGAATGCGTTTTAAATCGCGGCGGATCAGTTGCTCGCGAAGCCAGGGAAGCCATTCTCTCGATCGTAACGTGTCCATGGTTTGATGGACGAGGATGCGCAGGTCGGGGTGACGGATCCGGTGGTCGCGGAGCGTATCCAAGGCGTATTCCATAACCCAGCGATCGATGGCCGTCATCAGACCGTGACGCTCGGCGACCGGGAAAAACTCGCGTGGCGGCAGCAGATCCCCGTCGGGGGAGCGCAGACGCAGTTGCGCCTCGAAATAGGTGCCCTGGACGTGACCCAGAGTGACAATGGGTTGGAACAGGAGTACGAATCCCTCTGATTTGAGCGCCGTTTCGATCAATGTCTTGATCCGATTCTCGGATCGGCCGGCCTGAAGCGCCCAGATTTCCACACGGGCGCCACCGTTTTGACGCGCCTTGGCGCACGCCCGCTCGGCACGGGCGAGGAGCGTCAGGGCATCCTCCGGGGGCGGCTGGAAAAGTCCGATGCCGACGCTGGCCGTGGTCACGACGTTGGCCAGGTTCGGTGCCAGGCTGGAGTCGGCGGTGATCCGCCGGAGTTTTTCGCCCAGCGCGACCAGCGCGGCGCCGTCTTTGCGTTGCGTCAGGACGGCGTAGCTGAACTCGCCATAGCGCGTCGCGACATCGGCCCCGGCCAGTTGACGACCGATCAGTTGCTCGACTTGAGCCAAGAGTTTTTCGAACCCGGACAGCCCAAGGCGATCGATAAATTGTTGCGGCGAGTCCAGTTCGATGATCAGGACACCCGAGCCGGCGCCGCCGGCGGTGCCGTCACGCACTGCACGCTCCAGGGTGCGAATGAAGAGATCCTTGCACAGCAATCGGCTGGGGGCGCCGCGTTTCGCAATGATCGCCCGGCGTTCGGGCAGCCAACGGGCCATCCGGACCCGGTGCTCAATAAACGCGATCAGGTGTCGACTGTTGACGTGCTTGGTAATGAATCCGTCGCTGCCGGTCAGCAAGGCGGCGATCTGCTTGTCGGCGTCGGTCTCGTTGGAGACCATCAGGATCGGCGTGTCATAGAACTGGTCGTGGTCGCGGATGATTGCGGTCAGTTCAGCTCCGCTGGCTTGCGGCATATAGAGATCCATGAGGATCAAGTCCGGGCGAAACTCGGCTAAGACGCTCAGGATCGTCAATGGTTCGCTGAGGGTGCGCGCCGTCATCCCGGCTTTGGTCAGCAGCATGGCGACATACATTGCCTGAGCCTGGTCATCCTCGACGATCAGGATGCGCAAGGGGTCATGGCTGCCGCTGTCATAGGCTTGCAATGTTTTGGCGGCCAACTGCGCGGGGTCCGGCGGCGCCACGAAGAACGCCTTGGCCCCGGCGCGGACGGAGCGCAGCCGCGCGTCGATCCCATCGGATTCGGCAATGCAGATCAGAGCCGGGCCAGGGGCCGCCGTGCCGAGCAGATTCGTCAAGAAGCCGGCGATATCGCTGTTTTGGGGCAGCATGCCCAGTTCCAGGATCAGCACCGCCGGCAGCCGATCGAGCGCCGCCGCGGCCAAGGCCGCGGGATGTTCGAACTGCGCCAGTGCCAACTGCTGCTCCTTCAGCCGCCGCCCCAAATCCTTGAGCGTGGAGGCATCGTGTCCGAGAAAGTAGACGAGGTTGTTGACCGGTGCTGGGTTGCCGTTGTCCATCGCGTGTCTGCCTTGGTGCCGCCAGACTGTGAGAATAGCGAAAAAAGTCCAAGCGTGTTGTGACGCCGTTGCATCGACGGGTTTCCACCTTCCGGCTGCTCGGTTATGCGATCATCCCGGAAACTGACATGCGAGTGACCGACATGCCTGATTTCCCCGTGACCCTCGCAGTTTACAACATTCTCCCGGTCGTTCTGACCGGCGTTGCCCTGTGGTATCTCGCCCGTTATGTGGCGTCGCAGGACGCGCTGAACCACCCTCTGGCACTCGCGGGCGGCGCGCTCATCCTGGCGGGTGGATTGGCGAAGGCGGCCTGGAAGTTGATCGCCGCCGTCAGCGGGATCGACCTCGTCTGGTTGTCCAATGCACTGTTTCCGTTGATGGCCCCCGGGTTCGCCCTCCTGGCCGCTGCCCTCTGGGGTGCGACCCGCCGCCGGCCTGGCCGTCCGCCCGATCCCCAGGCTGGACGGGTCGCCCCGCGCGTGTTGTGGTCCGCGGCGCTGGTTGCGATCGTCCTCGCCTTCACCGCCGCCGCGCTCCGTCAATGGGTGTTTGCTACTCCGCGGGGCTGGTTTCTGCCCTTGCTGCTGCTGGCGAGTCTGAGCAATCTGGCGGTGAGTGTCCTGCTGATCGGCACCTCCATGGGACTGCGTCGGTGGTCGGTCGCGGCCTTGTTCGCCGTCAACCTGGCGATGATCTTCGCCCTGCAGCCGATCGCCATGGCCACCCCCAAGACCCTGGCCCTGCATTGGCTGGAGCAGTCGCTCACGGCGCTGGGGACCGGTTGTTTCGCCCTGGCGGCCTTCCTCCTGAACCGGATCGCGCGGGGCGGCGGCAGGCGCCGGTCCAGCGAACCGCCGGTCGCGGGTCATGCTTCCGGCTGAACCAAACAGCATTGCGCCATGGCGGATCGTCTCGCCGGCATTTGGCCCTACACCGTGCCGCGGCGTCGGGCCGCGGCCTCCGCCAGTTGTTGCAGCATCGGCTCGGTATCGGCCCAGCTCACGCAGGCGTCGGTGACGCTCTGCCCATAAACCAGGCCGGTGACGGCATCGAGGTCCTGGCGTCCGCCGACCAGATGGCTCTCGATCATGGTGCCGATAATGCGGCGGTCGCCGCGCGCGATCTGGCCGGCCACGTCCCGGCAGACCTGAATCTGCTTCTCCGGCTTCTTGCGGCTGTTGGCGTGGCTGAAGTCGATCATGATCTTGGGGGTGAGACCCGCCTCGATGATCTGCTCAGCGGCGATATTGACGCTTTCGGTATCGTAGTTGGGGCGGTGGCCACCGCGCAGGATGATGTGGGTGTCGTCGTTACCGCCGGTGGTGAAGATCGCCGATTGCCCTTCCTTGGTGACCGACATGAACACATGGGGCCGGGCCGCGGCGTGGATGGCGTCGATGGCGATCTTCACGTCACCGTCGGTGCCGTTCTTGAAGCCGACCGGGCAAGACAACCCGGAGGCCAGTTCACGGTGGCCCTGGCTCTCGGTGGTGCGGGCGCCGATCGCCCCCCAACTCACCAGATCCGCGATGTACTGGGGGCTGATCAGGTCCAGGTATTCCGTTCCCGCCGGCATCCCCGACTCGGCCAGGTCGAGCAGCAGCTTGCGGGCCAGGCACAGGCCCTTGTTGATCTCGAAACTGCCGTCCAGGTTCGGATCATTGATCAACCCCTTCCACCCCACGGTGGTCCGGGGTTTCTCGAAATAGACCCGCATGACGATCAGCAAGTCCACGCTGAGGGCCTCGCGGACCGGCAGCAGGCGCTCGGCGTATTCCCGCGCAGCTTGAGTGTCGTGTACCGAGCAGGGCCCGACCACGACCAGCAGCCGATCATCCTCGTGATGCAGGATGCGCTGAATCGCCCGGCGCGTCTCAAAGACCGTGTTGGAGGCCTGTTCCGATACCGGGTATTTCTCGTGAAGCGCCGCGGGCGGGCTCACCTGGGTGATCGCGCGAATGCGCAGGTCGTCTGTCGGGTGTCGCATGAGGGGGTAGACCGGAGTCCCTGGAAAAAGGGAAAGCGGATAAGTATAGACCAAGACCTTGCCGCCGCGTTCCGGGTGACCGGTTATTCTTGAGTTGATTGCGCTGGATCAAGGCCGCCTGCCCGGCAAATTGACCGGGATCATGTTCGGGCGGGTCGACTTGTCCCAGATCAAGAACGCAAGGACGGACGCTTCAACTTGGCAGGGTGCGCGCATTGATGCACTCGATGGCGGGTCCGAAGCGCCCGTGGCGCACCCGCATGATGCCGGCATAGTCGATCCGCATCCGGTACCAGCGCTCGGCATCGGCGCGCAGCAGATGGCCCACCAGCGCGCGCATGACCCCGGAGTGGCAGACGATCAGCAGGTGGCGTCCCGGATGGGCGGCCACCTGGTGGTCGTAGGCCGGGGCGACGCGTGCCGCAAAGGCGTCGAGTGATTCGCCGCCCGGCGGGCGGCGGGCGACCGGGTCCTGATACATCGCCGTGTAGGCCGCACCCTCGGTCGCCGCCACCTCCGCATGGGTGCGGCCCTCCCAGGTGCCCATGCCGATCTCGATCAGCGCGGGTTCGACGGCGAGCGGCAGCCCATGGCGTCCGGCCAGTTCCAGGGCGAATGGGTAGCAGCGTGCCATGGGCGAACTGATCACCTGGTCCCAGGGGTGGGCGTCACCGAGCGCGGCGCGCAGTTGCGCCCAGCCGGTGGCGGACAGCGCGTCATTGGCACCATTGCCGCGGAAGCGCGGGCCGCCCACCGGTTCACCGTGGCGGATCAGGTCGATGAGGGTCTCGGGCATGGGGATTCAGTGCTGCTGGTGGGGGCAAGGTGCGGTGCGATCGGCCGCGCCGCCTGATCGCTGGGCTGGTGGCACCCGTGGCGATGCGGTGTCGGCGCGACGCTGCTGTCATGCAGCAGTTCCAAATTTGGGTGGTCGCTGCCGGGCGGCGTGCCGGCAGCGAGGCTGATGGTGGATGCGCTACGCTTATCCACCCTACAAAACCCGCTCCGTTGTAGGGTGGATAAGGCGCGCCGCTCGTTATCGGGGACCTGGTACCGCGGTCGGGCGCGCCGCATCCACCAGGGGCCGCGCGATGTCGCCCAAATTTGGAATTGCTGGCTGTCATGTCGGCAGGATACCGCAAGGACGCCCCTGTGCGATGATGAAAGCATGACCGGCGCCACCTGATCGCGCCGCTGGACGTGATAAAGGAGCCTGAATGATGCGCCGTAGAGAGTTCGTTGCCGTCCTGCTCTGCGCCTGGTTGCTGACTGCCTGCGATCGGCTGCCGAAGCCGACACCCATCGCGCCCGAGGCGATCGTGGTGGCGTTCGGCGACAGCGTTACTTATGGAACCGGCGCAGCGGCGGGGGAGGACTGGCCCAGTCGGTTGGCCGGGCTCAGCGGCTGGACGGTCGTCAACGCCGGGGTCCCCGGCGATACCGCCGAGCGCGCACGCGACCGCATCGAAGCGGTGCTCACCCAATACCAACCGGCCCTGGTCGTCATCGAAATCGGCGGCAACGACTTCCTGCGACGGCGACCACAAGCCGCCGTCAAAGACGATGTGCGCCGCATCATCCAGTCCGTGAGGCAGAGCGGCGCGCAAGCCGTGCTCGTGGCGGTGCCGCAACTCTCGCTGTTCGGGGTCCTGTCCGGCGCCAAGAGCGACGCGCCGCTCTACCGGGAGTTGGCCCGGGAAGAGGGTGTTCCGCTCGTCGAGGCGGTGTTTTCGGAGATCTTGAGCCGACCGGAGCTCTGTGCCGACCAAATCCACCCGAATGCCGAGGGCTATCGGAAGATGGCCGCGACGATCTATGCCTTTCTCGCCCAGACGCCCAAGGGCGCTGACTAAACCGCGCCCACCGCGGTATGCGATGTTTTTGGATGGGCTCGGCCCCGGCAGACTCGACGATTGCTGGAGTTGGCGCGGTTTACAGTTTTGAAGAATATCAATGTTAAACCGCGTCTCCAGCGAGGTTGGTTAAATCACCAAGGCGGAACACAAAATGAAACTTATGCATTTCGTGCTGGACGCGGTTTAATTCGGTGGTTTTCTGCATCACCGCAGCGGATAGAGCCACGGCACAACCGTGATCGCGAACCGGGTGGTGAGGATCGGGTGCGGGCCGGCGTCGCCAAGCAACAGGATAATGTTCGGATTGGCAAAGCCGGCGCCCGCCTCGCGGGCGCTGATCACCCCGGTGAACGGCAGCTCGGTCCGCATATGCACCCGCCGGCCAAACTCAGGCCAGCAGTGCCAGATTGGCGGGCCTCGCGCGACCCTGACATCGGTCGAGTCGAGACAAACACGGCAAGAAGATCACCAAAACGTGACCCAGATCACGGTTTCAAGATCCCTTCGTGTCTATACTGATGAGGGCCTGTTTCCGAAGCGTCGTGTTGGCTTTCATAGCGTCTGGTTGGGTCTTGGTCCCGACGTCCCGACCAACGTCAGACCTCAGGAACCGCCTGACACTGCCGTCCGGAGTCGGAATCGGGCTGCGCGGCGCTCCGCGCTACGAGCAGTGGGTAGGATGGTTGGGTGTTAAACTGCATTCAGTCTAACGCCCAAAAATCCTAGTGCAGTCTTAGGCGTTAGCATCCTAATGCAACCTATACTTGCTATAGGCATAAATTGCGGTATTAGGGATAGCAGATTTCGTGCGACCTGAGCCAGTTAGACGGGTAATCTAGCCCTACACTCATAAGTTTCAGTAGAGCCATGACATGTACAATTGCGAATTCTCTGCGGAA
>NZ_CAIZIZ010000086.1 GCF_903933125.1 uncultured Lamprocystis sp.
CCCAACCCCCCCCCCCCCCCCCCCCCGCGCCGTCCGACCCAGTAACACCCATGGCTGAGTTCAGGGACCTCTCCGGCCGCGCCCTCGCCGATCTGCTCGCCGCCCTGCGCCGCGAGACAGTCGACCCGGCTGATCTTGGCCACGTAGTCCAGGATCTGCAAGTCCACCAGATCGAGCTGGAGATGCAAAACCGCGCGCTGCGCGAGGCACAGCAGGCCCTGGAGGAATCCCGCGACACCTATGCGGACCTCTACGACTTCGCCCCGGTCGCCTATACCACCGTCAGCCGTCTGGGCCAGATCACCCGGATGAACCTCACCGCCGCCGAGCTGCTGGGCGTGTCCCGGGGACAGGCGCCGCACCTGTTCCTGGCGGCGCGGCTCGCCCCGGGCGACGGGCACGTCCTGCTCAGCGCCCTCGCGCGGGTGCTGGCATCGGGTGCGCAGGAGGCCATCGAGGTCGGCCTGGGGCGCCCGCCGCAACCGCGGCGTGACCTGCGGCTGGCCATCCGCCGCGAGCGCCCGCACCCCGCCGGGGCGGCGCCGGTGCAGTGCCGTTGCGCCCTCTTCGATGTCACCGAGATCCGCCAGGCACAGGCCGCCGTACTGGCCCAGCAGCGTTTCCTCCAGTCGATCATCGACGGGGTCGCGGACCCCATCCTGGTCATCGGCACCGATTACCGGATCTTGCTGATGAACACGGCGGCGCAGACGGCGGCGGGTGCACCGACCGCGAACAACGCCGGACTGACCTGCTACCGCGCCAGCCACGGCCGCGACAGCCCCTGCGACAGCGCGGACCACCCCTGCCCGGTGCGTCAGGTCCTCGCCGGCGGGACGGCGGTGACGGTAATCCATCGCCATTGGGGGGCCGACGGACAGCCCCGTTGGATCGAGCTGATCGGCTCGCCCCTACGCGACGCCAGCGGCGCGGTCATCGGCGTGGTCGAGTCCGCGCGCGATATCACCGTGCACCGCGCGCTGACCGAACAGCTCCAGGAGCGTGAAGTGCAACTGGAGCACCTGGCTCAGCACGACCCGCTCACCGGACTGCCGAACCGGCTCTTGTTCACCGACCGCCTGCACCAGGCGATTCTTCAGGCCCATCGCGAGCACCGCGGCGTCGCCCTGCTCTTCGTTGACCTGGACGGTTTCAAGTCGATCAACGACAGCCTGGGCCACCCCGCCGGGGACCAGGTCCTGCAACAGGCCGCCGCGCGCATGCGCGCCCTGGTGCGTGAGGGCGATACGGTCGCCCGCCTGGGCGGCGATGAATTCGTCCTCATCATCGGCACCTTGGAGCAGGACAACGACGCCGGGCTGGTCGCCCACAAACTGCTCAAGGCTTTCCGCCAGCCCTTCACCGTGGCGGGACAATCGCTCTATGTGACCGCCAGCATCGGCATCAGCCTCTTCCCCCAGGACGGCAGCGAGGTCGACACGCTGATCCGCAACGCCGACGCGGCCATGTACCGGGCCAAGGACCAGGGCCGCGACACCTTGCGCTTCTACACCGAGGATATGACGGCGCGCGCCTTCGCGCAGGTCGCCATTGAGAGAGACCTGCGCGAGGCCCTGGCCCGCGGGGAGTTCGTGCTCCACTACCAGCCCGAGATCGAACTGGCGACCGGCCGGATCGCCGGCCTGGAGGCACTGATCCGCTGGCAGCACCCAGCGCGGGGCCTGGTCGCGCCGGATCAGTTCATCCCGCTCGCCGAAGCCACCGGCCTCATCGTGCCGATCAGCGCCTGGGTGGTGCGCACCGCCGCCGCCCAAATGAAGCAGTGGCGCGATCAGGGGTTGCTGGCGGACGCGGCGGTCTGGGTCAACCTGTCCAACCGCGACCTGCAGAACCGGGGGCTGGCCGAGGCGATCGAGGGGATGATCCGCGAGGTCGGACTGGACCCCCGCGCCCTGGCGGTGGAGATCACCGAGACCTGGATCATGGCCAACCCGGAGTCGGCGGCCGGCAACATCCGGCACCTGCAGACGCTCGGGATCGAGGTCGGCATCGACGACTTCGGCACCGGCTACTCGTCACTCGCCGCACTCAAACACCTGGCGGTGTGCGAGCTCAAGATCGATCAGTCATTCGTGGCCGGGCTCCCGGAGGACACCGCGGGTTGCGCCATCGCCCGCGCGGTCATCGCCCTCAGCCAGGCGTTGGGAATCAAAGTAGTCGCCGAGGGCGTCGAGACCCAGACCCAGGCGGACTTCCTGCAACGCGAGGGCTGCCGGATCGCCCAGGGTTACCTGTTCAGCCGGCCGCTCCCGGCGGCGGAGTTCGAGGCCTATGTGCGGGACCGGACCGCGGCGGCGCCTGATCCACGCGCGGGAGCCGACGGCCCGGATGCTGAGGGTCGTCAGTCAGATTGACATAACTTTACGCTGCGATCTTGGGCGAACGACTAGACTTGTCGAGGGAGTTTCGCATCATGCGGCATCCGGCAGGGTAAGACCGCGTGCGCGGGTACACGACCCAGCAGATCAGGGTCGTGACTCAAGGCGATTTCCGGGAAAAGATCTACCGACGTGTAGGGGCGAATTCATTCGCCCCTACAACCCAACAGGCTTTCTGCGCATGCGCAGTCGGGATGCCTATTCACGGAAATCGCCTAAGGCATCCATCCAATCGGAAACGGTGCGGAGTATCGGTCATCATGACAGCAGTTCCAAATTTGGGTGGCCGCCGCCAACAGCGTGTCGGCAGCGAGGCCGATGGTGGATGCGCTGCGCTTATCCACCCTACGAAACCGGCTCTGCTGTAGGGTGGATAAGGCGCGCCGCTCGGTCTCAGGGACTCGGCACGGCGGTCGCGCGCGCCGCATCCACCAGAGGTCGCGCGGTGCCGCCCAAATTTGGA
>NZ_CAIZIZ010000087.1 GCF_903933125.1 uncultured Lamprocystis sp.
CGGCAACGACACCCTGAATGGCGGCACCGGGGCCGATACGCTCATCGGCGGCGCCGACAACGACACCTATGTCGTCGACAACACCGCGGATGTGGTCACCGAGTTGGCCAGCGCGGGCACCGACACCGTCCAGGCCAGTGTAACCTACAGCCTCGCGGCGAACGTGGAACGACTGACCCTCACCGGCAGCAGTGCGATCAACGGCACCGGCAATACGCTGGCCAACCTCCTCACCGGCAATACTGCCGCTAATACCCTCAACGGCGGGAGTGGCGCCGACACCCTCGTCGGCGGCACCGGCAACGACACCCTCACCGGCGGGACGGAGGCGGATGTCTTCAAGTTCGTCACCGCCGGCCAGGGCGTTGATCGGCTAACCGACTTCACCTCGGTAACTGACAAGATCCAGGTCGTGAGTGCCAATTTTGGCAACCTTGCCGTCGGGACCTTGGCCACGAGTCGCTTCCTGGCAGCCGGCAGCGCCTTATTGAACGCCAACGCGGTGTTCCTGTACAGCGCCACCACCGGGTCACTGGCCTTCGACAGCAACGGCAATGGGGCGGGCGGAGTCTCGCAAATCGCCTCTCTCACCGGTCCCAAGACCCTATTGGCCGCGGATATCCAGGTGGTTGCGGCCTGAGGTTTGCGGATTGGGTGCCGCGCCCGACACCCTGATTCAGCGCGGCTCAGGTGGCGGCTGCGGCTTCGAGCCGCCCGATCAGAAACCAGCAGGATTAATCTGCCGCGCTGGGGAGCAGGGCTTTGAGGCGCGCGATCTCGGTCTGCATCCACTCGGGCAGGGCGGTCTCGTCGAGGCGCCCGCCGTCTTTGAAGAATTTGAGCCAGCGCTGCTGTTCCGTTTCGACCCGCTCGGTGGTGAACTTGTTCAGTTCGAATAACCAAATGCCGCCGTGATCCAACAGGGCGCGGCCCTGGTCATCGCGCAGGCGGTAGCAGTGCGCATAGCCGGGGTCGCCCCGCAGCAGATCCTCGGCCAGCAGCCAGGTTGAGGCGCCGCCCAGGGTCAGATATGACAACAGAATAGGGCCGGCACCGCAGCCCGCCACCAGAGGGGATCAGTTCATGGCGACCAACGACAGCTTGCGCTCTTTCGTCGATACCGATAGCGGCGACACGGCCGTCGTCACGAACGATTCCACCGCCGCGGCGGGCGCATGGTTCTTGCCCGGCACTCCGATGGCCGCCGACCCCGTCTCCAACAGCGGTCTGACCAACCTCACCACGGGCGACCTGAACAACGACGGCTACCCCGATATCGCCGCCGCCCACGGTTATCGTAAGGCGGGTCTGTACTTGAGCCACGGCGACCGGTCCTTCGCTCCCGAGAGCTTACTCGTCGAGACCTGGTGGCCGGTCGCTGCCAACGTCGGCGCGACCTCCATCGCCGTGGGTGATCTCGACCGCGACGGTAACCTCGACCTGGTCATCCCACTCTATGGCGCCCACTATTCCGGCCGCATGGTCCAACTCTATCAGGGCCGTGGCGACGGCACCTTCGGCGTCTGGCCGGTGGACGGTATCAATCAGGACAGCGTCGAGGACGGCATCATCGTGCCACGTGGCGCGGCCAACCCGATGTTCGCGGGCATCGCCGACTTCAACGGTGACGGTCGGCCCGATGTTGCGGTAAGTGCGAATAACGGGAGTCATTCGGTGGATATCCTGGTCCAGTCCGCAGACCGGGAGTTCGCGGTGTCCGATTCGGACCGCGCGGGCCAGAACCCGCAGTTCTTCGACCTGGGCGACTTCAATGAGGACGGCTACCCCGATGTGGTCGCCGGCGCCCTCTACAATGGCGTGCTCGTCTTCGTCAACGATGCCGATGATAAAGGGACTATTCACCAGGAGGGCGGGACCTACCTCTCTGACCATCATCATTACGTGGTCGTCGCGGACTTCAACGGCGACGGCCACGAGGACATCGCCGTACGCGGGAACCAGGATACGCGCGTCGACATCCTCTATGGCAACGGCCAGGGCCGCTTCCCAACCACGGCGACCTTCCGCGCTAGCGGTGTCGACGGTTATCTTGCCGCGGTCGACATCGACCGGGATGGCGACAGCGACCTGGTGGTCGCCTCCACCTCGACCCGGTCGGTCGACCTGCTGCTGAACGACGGCAGCGGGCGCTTCAGTGCACCCGTCTCAACCGCCCTCACGGCCGCGCCCTGGGGTCTCACCGTCGCTGACTTCGATCAGGATGGCTGGGGGGACGTGGCGGTGGCGCGTGCCGATGACACCGTCCAGGTGCTCTGGAACCGCGGCGGGGTCAACGTGACCCCGGCGACCTTCAGCCTGGCCGAAAACAGCCCCGCGAGCACTAGCGTCGGGACCGTCTCGGCCACCGGCACCGCCCCCCTAACCTTCGCCATCAGCGCCGGCAACGCCGACCCCGATGGCGACACCCGGCCGGCCTTCGCCATCGATGCCGGCAGCGGCGTTATCACCGTCAACGACGCGGGCGACCTCGACTACGAGACCACCCCCCGCTACGACCTGACCGTGACGGTCACCGACACGAGCGGCGCGTCCGACTGGGCCGCTGTCCGCGTCAATCTCGCCAATGTCGACGAACCCGGCAACGAGCGCCCCGAGATCCAGGACGCCGCCTTCACTCTACCCGAACTGAGCCCGGTCGGTACCACGGTCGGCACCGCCACCGCCACCGACATCGACGCCGGCGACACCCAGACCTTCGCCCTCACCACCGGCAACGCCGATTCCAACGCCAACGGTAAGCAGGCCTTCGCCATCGACCCCACCACCGGCGTGCTCACCGTCAACGACGCCGGCGACCTCGATTTCGAGACTACCCCCATCTTTACCCTGGGTGTCACCGTCACCGACAGCGGCGGCCTTAACGACACTGCCGCCGTGCGGGTCAGCCTCACCGACGTCAACGAGCGCTCCGGCACCGCGGGCGGCGACACCCTTGCCGGCACCATCGGCAACGACGTCCTCGACGGTCTGGCTGGCAACGACACCCTGAGCGGCGGCGCGGGCGCCGATACCCTGAGCGGCGGTCCCGGCAGCGACCGGCTCGTCGAACACGGCGACGTGAACTTCACCCTCACCGACACCCAACTGACCGGGTTGGGCACCGACCGTCTCACCGGCATCGAACGGGCGACCCTCACCGGCGGCGTCGGTGCCAACCGCCTGGATGCCTCCGCCTTCACCCGCGGGGCCGTGTCCCTGGACGGCGGGGCGGGCGACGACACCCTCATCGGCCCCCGCGCCGCGGCTACCTGGCACGGCTTCGGATGGTTCGACGATCACTACAACGTCTTCACCGGCGGGGAGGGCAACGACACCCTCACCGGTGGGGCCGGGGTCGACGGCATCCGCGAGCACGGCGACGTCGATTTTTTCCTCACCGCGGACCAACTGACCGGGCGCGGGACCGACCGGTTTACCAGTATGGAACTGGCCTGGCTGACCGGCGGTGCCGGTGCCAACCGCCTGGACGCCGCCGGGTTTACCGGCAGTCACACCGTGCTGGACGGCCAAGCCGGCAACGACACCCTCCGCGGCGGCGTGGCCTGTGATTGGGTGCGGGCCGTCGGCAATGTCGATTTCACCCTCAGCGACGGGCAACTCACCGGGCTTGGCACCGACACCCTGGTGCGGATGGACCGTGCCTGGCTCACCGGCGGGGCCGCCGCCAACCGGATCGACGCCAGTGCCTTCACCGGTGACCTGGTGGTCCTTGAAGGCCGGGCCGGGGCCGACACCCTGCGCGGGCGCGCGGCCGGCCGGGACCGGGTGCGCGAGTCTGGCGACACGGACTTCACCCTGACCGACACCCGACTGACCGGCAACGGGACCGACACCTTGAGCGGGATCGACGAGGCGCATCTGATCGGCGGCGCCGGGAGCAACACCCTCGATGTCTCCGCCTTCACCGGCACCCTCACCCTCCTGGAGGGCGGCGGCGGCGACGACACCCTGATCGGCCGCACGAACGGCATCGATCGGGTACGCGCCCATGGCGATGGGGGCTTTACCCTCACCGATACCCAACTCATCGGCCAGGGGACCGACACCCTCACCGCCATCGACCAAGCCGAACTCCTCGGCGACGGCAACGCCGACCGCCTGGATGCCGCCGCCTTCACCCGCGGGCGGGTCTGGCTGTACGGCGAGTCCGGCAACGATACCCTGCTCGGCGGCAGCGGTGCTGACTACCTCAGCGGCGGGGCGGGCGATGACGCCATCAGCGGCGGCGCCGGCATCGACCGCGTGGTAGGCCAGGGCGATACCGATTTCACCCTGAGCGGCGGCGGCAGCGATCCGGGGCAACTCGTCGGGCTCGGCACCGACACCCTGGACGGCATCGAAGAGGGCTATCTGTGCGGCGGTCCCGGCGCCAACACCCTGGACGCCGCCGCCTTTACCGGCAGTCTGGCGATCCTTGAAGGCCAAGGCGGCGATGATCGGCTGATCGGGCGCGCGGTCGGACGCGACCAGGTGCGGGCGGTCGGCGATGCCGATTTCATCCTCACCGATACCCAACTCACCGGGCTCGGCACCGACACCCTGACCGATATCGACGTGGCCGACCTGCGCGGCTACTCCGGTGACAACCGTTTCGATGCGTCCGGCTTTACGCGCGGCCCGGTTGACATCAATGGCGGGGCCGGCAGCGACACCGTACTCGGCGGGACCGGGGCCGACCGGCTGCGGGGCGGGGGCGGGGTGGATACCCTGACCGGTGGGGCCGGGGCCGACCGATTCCGGTTCGTCACCGCCGCCGAGGGCGTCGACACCATCACCGATTTCACCTCTGGTACCGATCACATCCAGGTGGTCAGCGCCAACTTCGCCGGCCTACCGGTCGACCGGCTGGCGGCCGAGCGCTTCATCCCTGCCGGTACGGCCCTGACCAGTTCGGATACCGTGTTCCTCTATGACTTCGATAGCGGTGTCTTGTCCTTCGACGCGGATGGCAACGGGGCTGGGGCGGCAGTCCTGATCGCCACCCTGACCGGACCCAGGACTCTGGCGGCGGCGGATATTCAGGTGGTCGCGGCCTGAGGTGTGCCGATCTGCCGCCGCGCCCAATACCCTGAGTGTGGCGCGGTTGGAGTCGGCCGGGTGAACCGCGCCGCCCGCTCAGAAACCGGCAGGATTAATCTGCCGCGCTGGGGAGCAGGGCTTTGAGGCGCGCGATCTCGGTCAAGGCGGCGGCCTTCTCCCGCAATGCGGCATCGGCCTTGATCATTAATCCGGCCAGACCCAGGCGGGCACGCGTCGCGGCCGTGGGCC
>NZ_CAIZIZ010000088.1 GCF_903933125.1 uncultured Lamprocystis sp.
CGCCGCGCCGGGGCCGCCCGCGGGCGCCTGACGGGTTGGTTCCGTGGTCCCCCCAGGGTCCGTCGTGCGGACCCGCGCCCCGCGATTGCCGGTCGCGGCTGGCACGATGATCGAGATCGCCTAAAATGGCCAAAGTCGAGTCAAAGATCCCGAGAGCGATCAATAAGATCCGACAGGTGGTCACTTTGGGCCGACGGGTAACTCGCCCCTCAATCGGCCTCGACCGCGATGAGTAGCTGTTATTCCTTAAAATTCATAATGATCAAGACCGCAGCCCTGAACCATGACCCTCTGCGCCGACCTCGGCCCCACCGCCGGTCAGTAACGCAAGCGTGGTCGGCAGGCAGTGGGCGTTGAGATCATAGCCTTCGACCACAGTCTGTCGTGCCCGTTCACGCAGGGGGGCGAGGGCGGTCTGGTTGGCCAGGCACTCGGTCACCCGTTCGGCCAGACGGCCGGTATCGAAGAAATCGGTGAGCAGGCCGTTCTCCCCGTCGCGCACCACTTCCCGCACCGGAGCGGTGTCGGACGCCACCACCAGGCAGCCGGCGGCCATGGACTCCAGCAGCGACCAGGACAGCACGAAGGGGTAGGTGAGATAGACATGGGCGGCGGAGACCTGGAGCACCCGCAGATAGGTCGCGTAGGGCACCTGGCCGAGGAAGTGGACCCGCCCCCACTCCGCACGCCCACCGATCTCAGCGGTGAGTGCCTGGCGGAAGGTCTGGCCGTCGCCACGCTTCTTGCCGTAGCTCACCTCGTCGCCACCGATGACGACGACCTGGGCCCGCGGGGTCGCCGTCAGGATCCCAGGGAGCGCCCGCATGAAGCAGTGAAACCCCCGATAGGGCTCCAGATTGCGGGCCACATAGGTAACCACCGGGTCGCCGGGGCGCAGGCGCAGCCCACCAATCTCGATGACCGCGTCCGGGTCCGGGCGCACCTGAGTGGTGTCGATGCCCTCGTGCAGTACCCGGATCTTCGGCCGCATGGACGGCGGGTAGAGCGAACGCTGCCACTGCGTGGGGCTGATCCCGACATCAGCGGATTCGATTGCCGTCAGGTGGGTCATGTTACGTGCGCGCAACCGCGGCAGGTCGTCCGGGCGGGCGGGATATTCAGGATCGAACCCCACGTCCGCTCCTTCCCCCCGGTAGAAAAACTCGCAATAGGAGAGTATCCGCGCCCGCGGGTAAACATCGCGCAGAAACAGGGTCTCGCCCCAACCGGGGTGGCCGGCAATCAGGTCTGGGGTAAATCCCTTGGTCCGCAGCTCCAGGGCGATGCGGGAGACGATGTGCCCACGGATGACGGCCGCCTCCAAGTCCTTAAGCCAGGGGTGCTGAGTCGTGACGCGCTGGCCCTCCAGGGTGTACCCGATGCGCTGGATCGCCGGGTGCAAGATGCCCTGGCGCGTGAGATTCTGGGCCTCCCCAATGGCAAGGATCCGGTGGCCGGGGTCGGCAGCCAACACCTTGGCCACATGCCGGTACTGACCGGGAAAGTTCTGGTGGACGAACAGGATCTGCATAGGGTCTCCCTGGGGCAGCCGGGCCGCCTGGCGGCCAGCCTCTACCTCCAGACTTTACCACGCGCATGATCCGGCTTGCCGGGTAGTCGTCGGGGCACCGTGCGACCCCGCGTCCGCCGTCCTTGGCGGGGACCAGGGCGTTGCTATCCCGGGCCTTGATCATCGTTCCGGCCAGCGCTGCTCATTTGGAGTCCAAGGCTTCAGCCTTGGCCTGCCAATCCAAGGCTGAAGCCTTGGACTCCAGGCGGCCGGTACCTCGGCTGGCCGGAACCATGACCGAGGCCGAACCGGCGGCCCAGCGCGTTGGTACTGAGTTCCTGACGGTCCTCGCGGCGGATGGGGCCGCTCAGTGGTCACCCCATCCCACTAGGCCGCAACCACCTGGAGATCGCCAGCCACCAGCGTCTTCGCGCCCGTGAGCGTCGCAATCTGAGTCAATCCCCCGGCGACTTGGCCGTTGCTGTCGAAGCTCAGGGCGCCGGTGCTGGCGGTGTAGACGAAGACCGGTAGGTTGCTACTGAGGCTGGTGCCCGCGGCCACCAGGCGGTTCGCCGCCAGGACACCGAGCGGCAGGTTGCCGAAGTTGGCCGAGACCACGCGGATCTTGTCCGTCGCACTCTGGAAATCGGTCAAACGGTCGACTCCCTCCCCCGCGGTAACGAACTTAAAGACATCCGCTCCAGCCTCGCCCGTTAGCACATCGCTGCCGGCCCCGCCGACCAGGATGTCATTGCCCGCACCGCCCATCAGGGTGTCATTGCCGACGGCACCAGTGAGCGTATTCGCCGCGGCGTTGCCGGTCAGGATGTTCGCCAGGTCATTGCCAGTCCCGTTGATGGCCGTGGTGCCGGTAAGGGTCAGGCGCTCCACCTCGGCAGGGAGGGTGAATGTCACGCTGGCCTCAACCGTATCGGTGCCCTCACCGACCAGCTCAGAGACCCGGTCGGTGGCGCGATCCACGCCGTAGGTGTCGTTTCCCAGCCCACCAATCAGGGTGTCCGCGCCACTGCCGCCGATCAGGGTGTCGTTTCCGGCCCCGCCGCTGAGTGAGTTCGCCAGACTATTGCCGGTCATGAGGTTGGACAGGGCGTTGCCGGTCCCGTTGACGGCGAGGGTGCCAACCAAGGTGAGCTGTTCGACATTAGCCCCCAGGGTCCAACTCGGTAAGATGCTTTCGACCCGATCCTTACCGCCAATGGACGTCTTGGCATTGGTCTCGGTGACGACATCACCGATGTTATCGACCCGATAGAGGTCCGAGCCGTCACCGCCGATCATGACATCGGCCTCGGCCCCACCGTTCAGCGTATCGGCGCCGGGGGTGCCCAGCAGAAGGTCCGACCCAGCCCCGCCGGTGATGAGGTTCGGGCTTGCCGCCGCCACCAACAGCCGATAACCGCCGCTATAGGAGGCCAGGCCGGCGGCTTCGACGTAGTAGACCGCCGCGGCGGTCGGGGTAAAAGCCAGACGCGCGTCGTTGCTGTCCGGGCTGCCGTCGTCATTCTCCCCGAGCAGGACCCCGGCGGCACTGAACAGACGCACATAGGGATCCCCTAGGGCCGGACGCGTCCCCACCGCCTGGCCGGTCACGGTTAGCGTGTAAGTCACTCCCGCATTCAGTGATACGGCAAACCAATCCTTATCGCCCGCCTGATCGATCAGGCTGGTCACCGGTATGCCTACGGCCATGCTGCCGGCGGTCGCCGTGGTCGCCCCATATTCGGGGTCGATCTGGAGGGCGAATTGATCCGTTGCGCTCGCGCCGAGCCAGTCGCTAGCGGTGACCTGGACGTCCAAGCGGCCGGCATCGGCAGCCCTGGGCGTCCCGCTGAACAGTCCAGTCGCGGGATTGAAACCCAACCAGCCGGGGAGCGGTGTCCCATCGGCCAGCGTCGCGCCATAGTTGATCGGATTGGCCTCCACATCCGCAAAGGCCCCGGTTGGGATTTGGAACTGAAAGGCGGCGTGGGTGGTCGCCACCTGATCCCGCAGGGGGGCGACGAGTCGCGGGGCGTCGTTCACAGCGGCGATGCGCAGGGTCAGGGCGGCGGTCGCGCTATAGACCTGACCGTCGCTGACCGCAAAGTTCAAGGCAACATCGCCGGTCACATCGGTACCGGGCAGATAGGTCAGTCTGCCGGCAGCAATGTCCGCCGCACTCACCTCGGTGAAGGGTCCAAGGGCCTGCCCGGCCAGCGCCAGGGTGCCCGTGACCGGCCAGGACAGGAACTTGACCTTGGTGAGTCCATCCCCGGCGTCCTCGTCGGCAAAGGGAAAATCGGCGAGGCGGAAGGTCAGGCGGCTGTCCTCATTCGTCGTCAGGACCCGGGCCGCGGTCAGCGGGGTGTCGTTGACATTGACCACGGTCAGCCGGAAGTCGTCCGATACGCTCGCCAGGGACCGGTCGGTGGCGACCACGCGGACATCGAGCGTACCCACGTTCGCATTGCCAGGGGTGCCGCTGAAGGTGAGTGTTCGGGGGTCGAAGGTGAGCCAGGCCGGCAGCGTGGGCGCGCCGGCCAGACGGGCGCTGTAGGTCAGGGCGTCACCGGCATCGTCCTCTGCAAAGGTCCCGCCCGGCAGGGCGAAGGAAAAGGCCGCGTCCTCATTGATACTGCGATCCGGGGCCGCAAGCACCAGGCGCGGCGCGTCGTTGAGGTTGGCGACCGTGAGGCTGAAACTGTCTGATCCAGTCGCCCCGGCGGCGTCCGTTGCCAGGATCTTGACCTCATAGCGCCCGACCTCCGCATTGCCGGGCCGCCCCGTCAGGGCGCGGGTCGTGGGATTGAAGCGCAACCAGGCCGGTAGTGCCGACCCGTCGCCCAGGGTGGCGGACCAGACCAGCGTGTCGCCGGGGTCGGCGAAGGTCGTGGCCGGGATCACGCGGTTGAGGGCCACATCCTCATTGAGGGTGAGGTCCGGCAGGGCTTGGACGAGGGTCGGCGCGAAGTTGATGGAGGTGGCCGTCAGGTGATACCAGCCGGTATCCACCGCGCCGCTGGCCGGGTCGTGGCTGACCTTGATGAAACGCTCGGCGGTGGATGCGACCGCGATACGCTTACTGCTGCCTTGATAGGAGGTGTTGGCCCACGTCTCCAATACGGTGCCGCTGCTGTCTGTGACCTCGATGGTGTATTGATGGGTGCCGCCGCTTCCGCGGGAGAAGTCGTCAGTAAATGACACATCCAGCGCCCCGACCTGGCCTGGGGTGATGCGGTACCAATCGACATCCGCGGCAGTGGATAATTGACCCTCGATGACACGGCCGAGGGTCATGGTTTCGGCGAGCGGACGGGTGCCGTTATTCTCGGATTCGTAGTCGATGTCGCTCGGGGCCTGGGTCACATTCAGGTGGTACCAGCCCGTATCGACCGTGCCGGTGGCGAGGTCGTGGCTGACCTTGATGAAGTGGGCCGCGGTGTTGGCGATGCCGATGCGCATGTCGCTGCCTTGCCAGGAGGTGCTGGCCCAAGTCTCGAGTACGGTGCCGCTGCTGTCTGTGACCTCAATGGTGTATTGATGGGTGCCGCCGCTTCCGCCGGAGAAGTCGTCAGTAAACGACACATCCAGCGCCCCGATCTGGCTAGGGGTGATGCGGTACCAATCGACATCCGCGGCAGTGGGCAATTGGCCCTCGATGACACGGCCGAGGGTCATGGTTTCGGCGGTGGAGGGGGTGCTGTTGTTCTCGGATTCGTAGTCGATGTCGCTCGGGGCCTGCGTCACATTCAGATGATACCAGCCGGTATCGACCGCGCCGGTGGCGGGGTCGTGGCTGACCTTGATGAGGCGAGCGGTAGTGGTAGCGACACCGACTCGGAAGTCTGAGCCGTATACGACGTTGCCCCAAGACTCGATCAGGCTACCGTCGTCGTTCATGACCTCTATCTTATATTCGTGGGTACCGTAGGTTCCACCGGAGAAGTGGTCAGTAAACGACACATCCAGCGCCCCAACTTGGCCGGGGGTGATGCGGTACCAATCGACATCCGCGGCCGTGGACAATTGACCCTCGATGACACGGCCGAGGGTCATGGTCTCCGCGGTGGAGGGGGTGTTATTGTTCTCGGATTCGTAGTCGATGTCGCTCGGGGCCTGCGTCACATTCAGATGATACCAGCCGGTATCGACCGCGCCGGTGGCGGGGTCGTGGCTGACCTTGATGAAGTGCGCGGCGGTGGTGGCTACTCCGATGCGGAAAGGGAAAGATGAACCATATTCGACGTTGCCCCAAGACTCGATCAGGCTACCGTCGTCGTTCATGACCTCTATCTTATATTCGTGGGTACCGTAGGTTCCACCGGAGAAGTGGTCAGTAAACGACACATCCAGCGCCCCA
>NZ_CAIZIZ010000089.1 GCF_903933125.1 uncultured Lamprocystis sp.
GGCCATCCTGGTCTGGCGGCGTCGGGGCTGGAAGCCCTGACGACGCAGCCTCGTACGCCGGCCGTCGCGACAGCGGTCGAGAGGACTTTCATGTTCCGGGGTGGCGCGGGCGCCATCTTGAATCGGGGTCACTCAATTCAGCATCGCCCAGATCTCCTTCGCGGTCAGTCCGCGAAATCGTTCGAAAAACCGAAACGCCAACACCTGCCCCAGAATCTCGCGCACCTGCGGGGCGAGCGACCCATCCTGCACGGTGCGCCACACGGTGATTTCCGGGAAAAGATGCACCAGCGGGTAGGGGCGACTGAAGTCGCCCCTACAGTCCCGGCCGAACCTTCAAAATCCTCCAGGTAAACGCAGTTGGGAAGTTTATTCCTGGGAATCGCCCAAGCCGTGCGCACGGGCACGCAGGTCAACATCGTCGATCAGCACCGGCGCGAAGACCGCCACATCGGGGTTGTCCGACTCGCGCACCAGCCAGTCCGGCAAGACGGGCCTTGATCGTCATCCCGGCCGGCGGTATGCGTAGTCAGGGCTTCCAGCCCTGACAGGGTCAGGCCAGGATGGCCTGACGACGCACCCGGCGCGCCCAAGTGGCCGGAACGACGATCAAGGCCGCAAGACGCACCGCAGCACGGAGGGCGCAATAGGCGACTGCCGTATTGCGCCGCCAGCAGTTCCAAATTTGGGTGGCCACCGCCGATAACGTGCCGACCGCGAGGCTGATGGTGGATGCGCTGCGCTTATCCACCCTACGAAACCGGCTCCGCTGTAGTCAGTTATAACTAAGGAAAAAGGAGGCGACTTCGTCCTGATCCGCAGGCGGCACGTCGGCGCCGCAGTGTGGTGTGGTCCAGGCCAGGAAGCGGGGACCCTCAGTGCTCGGCGCGCACGGACTGGACGTACTGTACGTGCGGTGGTAACCCGAAAAGTCGGAGGTATCCCCATGAGCAAGGGTAGGTATCGGACGGTTGAAGTCAAGCAAGTGGACTGGGCGGCGTGGGCCATCCAGGCCAGCGGCGGGACGGTCGTGTTGGCCGTCGACGTGGCCAAGGAGGACTTTGTGGGCCGTGTGGACCTGCGTGACGGCGTGCACTTGGGGCGGGTGAAGTGGCGCCATCCCGAGCAAACCGGCGAGCTGCTGGCGGGGATCAAGGGTCTGGCGGCGGTCGCGCGGGTCGAGGCGGTGATGGAGTCCAGTGGCACCTACGGTGATGCCTTGCGCTGGCAGTTGCAGTGCTTGGGTGCGCAGATCTTCCGGGCGAGCGCCAAGCGCGTGCACGATGCGGCGGAAGTGTATGACGGCGTGCCCAGTCTGCATGATGCCAAAGCCGCGGACATCATTGCGGAGTTGCATCGGCAGGGGCACACCCAAGCCTGGCCGGAACACGACACGGCGCGGCGTGCACTCAACGCCCAGTTGCAGATGTTGTACCAATGCAAGACGCTCTACCAACAGCAAAGCAACCGCTTGGAGGCGCTGCTGGCACGGCACTGGCCGGAGGCGCTGGCGATCTTGGGGTTGGAGAGCGCCACCCTGCACCACCTGATTGCCGATTTCGGCGGCCCCGCCCAGGTGCACGGGTTGGAGGGACCCGCGCGGGCGCTGATGCACAAGACCGGCCGCCACTGGCTGGCCGAGGAGAAGATCGAGGCCGTGCTGCGCAGCGCCGGCACCACGCTGGGGCTCCCGTGCGTGTTGGAAGAACGCCAACTGCTGCGTTGGCAGGCCAAGCGCCTGCTGGAGACAGCGGCGGAGGTCCGGCGGCTCGAACAACTGGTCGAGGGGGCCGTCGCCGCCGCGCCGTTGCTCACAACCATGGCGCCGGTGGTCGGACCGGTCACCAGCGCCGTCCTGCTCGCCGCCCTCGGCAACCCGCAGGACTATCCCGATCCCGCCAGCTACTGCAAGGCGTTCGGGCTCAACCTCAAAGAGCGCAGTAGCGGCAAGCACAAGGGACACCTGAAGATCACCAAACGCGGCCCGTCGGTGGCCCGGTACTATCTGTATTTCGCCGCCTTGCGTCTGATCGCCAACGAGCCGATCGTCGCCCGCTGGTTCCAGACCAAGACGACGCGTCCCGGGGCCATGGCGGGCAAACAGGTGGTCGAACTCATGCGCCGACTCGCCAAGGCCCTCTGGCATCTGGCGCACGGCCGGGCGTTCCAGGTCGCGCGGTTGTTCGATCAACACGCGGTCGCCAGCGCCTGAGCGCGCGACCGCCCACCCGGAGGAGACCCTGACGATGGGCTGAGCAGACAGTGACCACGGGCCGTAACGGTGTGTTCCCGGCGTTGACCTCCAATCCACCCTCGGGTCGTTCGCAGACCTGACCGTAGTCCTGAGGCGACGCCCGGAACGGGCCATGGGCAACCTGCCCAATGCAACTGATTCGATGCCGCACCCGGCGCTACGACAGCCGGTCGACGGACATCCGATGCGAGAGGTTCGGCTGACCCCATGGCGGACCGTTCGCTCACACCGTTCAGTCCCGCGACGTTGGTCCGCGTGAAGACCGTCGGCGTTTCGTGTTAAGCCGAGCTTAGCCGATTCCGCGGGGTTTTCGCGCGGGAGGAAGTTATTGAATGACCAATTTTTTCTTCACTTGAATAGCTTATGAGAGGGTGGATAAGGCGCGCCGCTCGGTGTCAGGAACCCGGCACGGCGGTCGCGCGCGCAGCATCCACCAGGGGTCGCGCGATGCCGCCCGAATGTGGAATTGCTGTTGCGCCGCCGGGGAGGGCGCCGCACGATCGCTGGCGCAATATGCTGCGCGATTGCGCCCTACGGCTTGCGATGACCTTGGCGGGGTCGTCGGCAGTCAATGGTCGTGACGGCGCAGTTGCTTCAGCCAGGCTTCGATGAACTCAGGATCGAGACCTTCCAGCCGCTTCTCGGGGGCGAGTTCGCGCAGCCGATCCTCTTCCACCAGGCGATCGAGGAACGTCTTCAGGTACTTGGGATTGCGCAGGACATCTTCCAGAAGGTCCCGCATCGCGTCGCGTTTGAACTCTTCAACGGTGTACGCCATGGCGGTCTCCAGGCCACAGGTGGCGGCCAGTTGGTCGCGCAAGAAGGTGCCGATGCGGCTGCGCGGTTGATAGTGGGTAAAGCCGTACTGGATTTGATCGCCGGCGTGCGCAAACAGTTCCCAGGGGGCGTTGTGCGGCTGCTTCGCCAAGGTGTCCAGCACGATGAGCCGCACCGGCAGTGCGCCGATCATCAGATCATAGACCCCAGGGCAGGCGGTCGCGCGACAGGCGCCGGCCGGCAGTTGGCGCAGCAGTTGGCGCGGCTGGCGGGTGGCGATGGCGTAGCGGCGAAAGTCGCGCGCCGGCAGCAGCGGGTAGGCGCCCGCGGGTTCGGCCAGCGGCTCATCAGTCCCGCGCGCGCCGCTGCGGGCGCGCAACGAGGCCAGCTTCCGGTAGGTCACATAGTGGCTGATGAGTTCTTCCAGCGCCCAGGCGTTGAACGGCTCCGCCGCGGATTTGTAGCTGAGCAGGTTGTGGGCAGCCAGATTCTCCAAGCCATCGGGGAGGCCATCCACGCCGGCTGGATCGGCGGTCGCACCCGCGGCGTCGCGCCGTTCGATGATGAGGATGTCGAGTCGTTGACTCTTGAGGGACAACTCCTCTTCCATGGTCACCGATCAGGGGCGGCCAAC
>NZ_CAIZIZ010000090.1 GCF_903933125.1 uncultured Lamprocystis sp.
AGATGTTCACAGATGAAGAAGAACATCTGGGAACATCTGTGACATCTGTGGATGAAATTTCCGTCCCTGGCCCATGGTGGCCTCGATCAAGATTCCGGCCGCTTGGGCTCGCCGGGTGCGTAGTCAGGCCATCCTGGCCTGTCACCGTCAGGGCTGGAAGCCCTGACTACGCATGCCGTTGGCCGGGGTTACGATCAAGGCCCCCGCCAGCAACCGGATCGAAACCCGGTCGACATCGCGTTGCTCATGACCACAGCGCATCGCTTATCCGATTACGACAACGACAACGACAACGACAACGACAACGACAACGACAACGACAACGACTGGGTTCGTGTCTGATTTGTGCTTGACGCGTTACCCGTCTTCAGTCGACACCTCACGGGAAGTGGCTGAAGAGTTCCTCGGCATCGACGATATGCAGGCCGGCGGTCTTGAGGACATCGATCGCCGGGTCCGGGTCCTCAAAGCGGAAGATCAGGATGGCCTTGTCGCCGCGGCGCAGCGAGAAGGCATACATGTATTCGATGTTGAGGCCCGCGCTCTCCAAGACCCGCAGCACCTCGGCCAGACCGCCGGGGCGGTCGGGCACATCCACCGCGACCACCTCGGTGAGATTGACCACCCACCCGGCGTGCTCCAGGACCTGCTTGGCCCGCTCCCACTCCCGCACGATCAGGCGCAGGATGCCGAACTGGGCGGTGTCCGCCAGTGACAGGGTCATCAGGTTGATGCCCTCCGCGGCGATGGCCTCCAGGGGGGCGCCCAGGCGCCCCGGGCGGTTCTCGAGAAACAGGGACAACTGTTGCAATTTCATAGGTCGGCACTCCCGATCGTGGTTGCCGCCGGCGGCCGCCGGCTTCCAACGTGAGTTTGAAGGGCGAAATTCGATTGCGGCTGGCGTCAGATGTTGCGCTGGTCGATCACGCGCCGGGCCTTACCCTCGCTGCGCGCGATGGTGCGCGGTTCCACGAGCCGCAGGTCGACGCGAATCCCGCAGATATGCTCGATGGCCTGGGCGAGACGGGCGCGCACGGCCTCCAGTGCACGGATCTTGTCGCTGAAGACCTCCGCGGTAACCTCCACCTCGACCGCGATCTGGTCCAGCCCGCGCTCACGGGTGAGGATGATCTGGTAATGCGGTAAGGTCCCTTCCACCTCGAGCAAAGCGGCCTCGATCTGGGACGGGAAGACATTGACCCCGCGGATGATGATCATGTCGTCGCTGCGCCGCCCGATCCGCCGGATGCGCCGCAGGCTGCGGCCACACGCGCAGGGCTCGCTGATGATCCGGGTGATATCACGAGTGCGATAACGGATCATCGGCATCGCTTTCTTGCTGAGCGTGGTCAGCACCAGTTCACCCTCGGCGCCGTCGGGTAGCGGCTGGCAGGTCTCAGGGTCGATGATCTCCGGGTAGAAATGGTCTTCGAAGACATGCAGCCCCTCTTGGACCGCGCATTCGCTGGCCACCCCGGGACCGATGATCTCGGAGAGGCCGTAGATGTCATAGGCTTTGACCCCGGCCTCGGCCTCGATGTGCGCCCGCATGGCGTCCGACCAGGGCTCGGCACCGAAGACGCCGACCCGCAGCGGGAGTTCACGCAGATCCACCCCGACTTCCCGGGCGCGTTCGATCAGGTGCACGAAGTAGCTCGGGGTGCAGCACAGGGCGGATACGCCGAAGTCTTTGAGCACCATGATCTGACGTTCGGTGTTGCCGCCGGAGACCGGGATGACGGTCGCGCCCAGGGCCTCGGCGCCATAGTGCGCACCCAGGCCCCCGGTGAAGAGCCCATAGCCGAACGCGTTTTGCAGAATATCGCCGCGATGCAGACCGCAGGCCGCGAAGGTGCGGGCCATGACCTCGGCCCAGACGTCCACGTCCTCGCGGGTGTAGGCGACCACGATCGGCTTGCCGGTCGTCCCGGAGGAGGCGTGCAGTCGCACCACATCCCCCATCGGACTCGCGAAGAGCCCGAACGGATAGGTGTCACGCAGATCGGTCTTGACGGTGAACGGCAGCTTGGCGATATCCGCGAGGCCGCCGATGGCCTCCGGCGTCAGCCCCAGGCCTTCCATGCGCTGGCGGAACAAGGGAACGTGCGCATAGGCACGCCCGACCACCGCCCGCAGGCGCCGCAGTTGCACCTCTTGCAGGCGCGCCTCGGGCAGAAAGTCCGGCGCACTGACGGGGTGAAAGCCCCCCGCCGCGTCGTTCCAAAGCTCAGTTTGCATGGATGCTCGTCTCCTGAAGGCAGTGGTTAGTGATTAGTGGTTAGTGGGGCCTTGATCGTCGATCCGGCCGCCGGAAGACCGGAGGCCGAGGCTTTATTAGCCGGTCGCCATCGTGTCGGCGCGGCCCTGGTCCGGCTAACGGCCCCGGCGCCCGCGCCACCCCGGAACATGAAAGTCTTCTCGACCGCTGCGTAGTCAGGGCTTCCAGCCCTGACCGTTCCAGTCCCGACCCCGTCAGGCCAGGATGGCCTGACTACGCATTTTCACGGTAAAGCCTCGACCTCCAGTGCTCCACTCCCGGGCTCAGGCCGCGGTCGGCCGCTGCGCCGCGGCGGCCCGGCCCAGTGCAAAGGCCTGCTCATTGAGCGTATGCAGCTTGGTCTCCAGGTTGGCATGAATGGCCGCGTCCCAATGCTCCTGGGGGATTTCCAGCAACGCCGACAGCGCCCCCAGCAGGGCGACATTCAGGCTCTTGCGGGTCTTGAGGACGTTGGGGCCGATCAGGTCCGGACCGATCAGCGCCCCGCCGGGGCGCAACACGCCGCGGTTGATCTCCACCTGGGTCTCTTCCAGCACGACCAGCACATCGGCCTCCCCAGCGGGGACCATGGGACTCCACACCTGCGCACCGAAGCGCACGTCGCTGCTCACCGAACCGCCGCGCTGACTCATGCCGTGCAGTTCACTCTTTTTGACGTCAAAGCCGGCCCGGAAGGCGGCATCCGCCAGGATGTCGGAGGCCTTGAGCACCCCTTGGCCGCCGAGCCCGGCGATAACGATATTCGTGACTTTATTCATCGCGCGACCTCAATCATCCGCCAGCTGGGACGGGCAGGCAGCCTGCAACCGGTCGGCCGCGGCCTTCTCGTAAAAACGTATCTTGGGAGCGGCCAGCACACAGGGCTGACGGGCCACCACCAGCGAGGTCTCGGACCGGGTCAGCAAGTCCTTCAGCAACCGCTCCAGGGTGCCCTCCTCCGACTGGAAATGCACCACATGCACGTTTTGCACGCCCATGGCACGCGCCAGATCCTCGAAACAGATCTTGCCGGTCGGGTCGTGGTGCAGGGTACGCCCGGTACCCGGATGTTCCTGCTGGCCGGTCATGGCCGTGGTGCCGTTGTCCAGGATCATGACGACATGGCCGGTCTTGGGCGGGTTATAGACCATCTCGGCCAGACCGGTGATCCCGGAATGGACGAAGGTGGAATCGCCGATGACACTGACCACCCGCCGCGCCTGATCCTCCGGCAGAACATGCCGCAGCCCTAAACCGACGCCGATGCTCGCCCCCATGCACACGCAGGTATCCATGGCTTGGAATGGCGGCAAAACCCCCAGGGTGTAGCAGCCAATGTCTCCGGCGACGATACAGTTCATGTCGCGCAGAACCTCGAAGACGCCCCGGTGCGAACACCCCTGGCACAGCTCCGGCGGCTTGCCCTTGGGCGGCACCGGCTCGGGCGTCTGGTCGTGCGTCAGGATGCGGCGCACTCGCTGCACCGTCAGTTCGCCGAAGCGGAAGGACTCGGGTTTGCCTTCCGCCGGGATGCCGGCCGCGGCCAGTGCCTCGACCAGCACCGGATCGCCCTCCTCCAGCACCACGAGCCGGTCGCAGCCGCCGGCGAAACGCCGGATCGTCTCCAGCGGCAGGGGATGGGTCATCCCGATGTTGAGCAGGCGCGCCTGCGGCGCCGCCTCGCGGGCATGCACGGCGGCGATGCCGGTGGCGATGATGCCGAGTGCGGACCCACCGTCGAAGACCTGATTGGGCCCCTGCGCATCATTCCAGGTCGCAATCGCGGCGATCTTCTCGCGCAAACGGCGGTGCGCCGGTTTGGCATAGGCCGGGATCATGACTCGCGACGGGATGTTGCGCGCAAAATCCGGCTCGGGCGAAAGATGCGGCGTGGCGCCGGGCCGCACGATGGTCTTGGAGTGACAGACGCGGGTGGTGATGCGCAGAATCACCGGGATCTGCCAGCGCTCGGAGATCTCAAAGGCCAGCAAGGTCAGGTCATAGGCCTGCTGGGAGTCGATGGGCTCCAGCATGGGCACGGCCGCGGCCCGGGCGTAGTGCCGGTTGTCCTGCTCGTTCTGGCTGGAGGCCATGCCCGGATCATCGGCCGAGACCAGCACCAGCCCGCCGGCCAGGTCCGTGTAGGTTGCCGTGAACAGCGGGTCCGCCGCCACATTCAGCCCGACGTGCTTCATGGTCACCAGGGTCCGCGCCCCGCCGAAGGCCGCGCCCAAACCGACCTCCAGCGCGACCTTCTCATTGGGCGACCACTGCGCCCGCCCACCGAGCCGGTCGAAGGTTTCCAGAATCTCGGTGGATGGGGTTCCCGGATAACCGGTACCCAGCCGGACGCCGGCGTGCAGCGCCGCCAGGGCGATCGCCTCGTCGCCACTCAAAAGTTGCGGTGACTCGCTCATGGTTTCGTTCGCCCTCGCGGACAGTGATTTGGAAACGCGCGATTATCCGCTCCGCGCTTGCCTCGCAGCAAGGGCGGCGGCACCGCCCCGCGGTTCTAAATCGGGGTGGCCGCCGCCAGCAGCCTGCTGACGGCGAGGCTGATGGTGGATGCGCTACGCTTATCCACCCTACAAAACCGGCTCCGTTGTAGGGTGGATAAGGCGCGCCGCTCGGTGTCGAGGACCCGGCACATCGGTCGCGCGCGCCGCATCCACCAGCGGTTGCGCAATGTCGCCCGAATTTGGAATTGCCGGCATCGCCAGGCAAACCACGATCCCGAGGCGCGCACCGGCCGGCGCTGACCTCAGACGAACCGGACAACGAAACCGTCGATTTCCGCCGCCAACTCGGCGCGCGCCGTCAGCCCGCTGATCCAGCGTGCGGGGATCGCGTCGAACCCCAGGGCGGCACCGAGGATGGCACCCAAGACCGCGCCGCGGTGACAGTTATCCCCGCCGACACCGGCATTGGCGATCAGCGCCGACTCAAAATCGCCGTGATAGCGTGCGGCCAGGTACAGGACCGCGGGGAAAGACTGATCAATGTAGCAGGCCGGACTCAACTGACCGCCGATCACACTCAGATCCGACAGCCCCGTGCGCTCGACCTTCTCGATCACCGCCTTGGCGGGGAACCCCAGGCGTTCGGCCGCGGCACAGGCCAGCGGCCCGACCGCCGGCGCCGGATCCTCCAGCAGCCGGACCAGCAACTCACCCAGGGCCAGCGCATAGCGCTCCAACCCGGCGGAGCGATGCGTCAGCCGCAGTTGCGCGAGCAGCGCACCCGCCGCCCGGTCGGACGCGGAGCGCGCGGCCAGGATCACCGGCGGCAGACCGACGAGACCGCCGATCGAGGCGGTATCGTGCCCTTCCGCCCCGGCACAGTCGGCGGGCGGCACGCCGCGCGCATAGTTGGCGAAAAAGGCCCGGTGGTAGGACTCGGCATAGGTATCCCGGTGGCTGTCCGGCGCCGTCATGAAATCCACGTAGTCGCGCAGAAAAGCCGCCGGGTCCGGCCCGCCGGCCGCGGTCAGGCCACGGATCAAGAGCCGGGCACACAGCAGGTTGAGCGTATTGTCCCCGGCCTGCAGACCATGGTGGTAATGCATGTTTGGCCAGCCCCACAGATGCTTGCGGCCCTTGAGGATGACCCCGCCCACCACCTCACCGGACTGATCCCCGCGCCCGGCCTTGCCGGTACTGGCCAGCGGCATGATCGAACTGGGGTGATGCGCGCGCGGCGCCTGATAGTCGCGCAGCGTAACGAAGTCCCGCTGCAAGGCCGCCACGTCGTAGTACCAATGCACCGGCATCGCCAGTGCATCGCCGACGAACAGGCCCCACAGGCAGCCCCGCATCCGGTCAGTGACCGTCAACTCAGTCATCGCTCCACTCCGTCGACACACACACGAGAAGCCCGGACAGCCGGGCGTCAATTCGGCCGCTGACTGGCGGCACCCACCCGCTCGGGCACAGCAGCGCGCCGGGGATCCCGGCCACTGATGCGGCCCGCCGATCGTGAATCAACCGGTGTCATCGAGCGGCTTTCCAAGGGGCAAAACCAGTCGCGAACCGAGGTCAACGGTCGCGCGGACGGCCGACGCTCGCGCTGTCCACGCGTTACGTATAATGTCAGCGGAACGCCCCGCAACACAGAGGAAAGGACATCGCCTTGAGCGCCGACAGCCACGCCCAGCTCGCTATCCGAGACGGAATGTCCCATGCGCCTGCTTCATTATCTTGAGATCCAGAACTTCAAGCGCTTCGGTGACCGGCAGCGCATCGAGCTGGACCATCCGGCCGTGCTCATCGGCCCCAACAACTGCGGCAAGACAACGGCGATCCAGGCCATCGCCCTCTGGTCCCAGGCAGTCAGGACCTGGCGGGCCAGTAAAGGCAAAGCACCGCCTAAGGAGCGCACGTCGACCTCGCTCAACCGCCTGAACATCGTTTCGGTGCCGGTTGCGCGTACGCGCTACTTCTGGCACAACACGGCGGTGCGTACCGGCAACACGGACATCCCGCTGTTGATTACGCTCGGCGTGCTCCATCGAAATAAAATCGAACCCGTCACCGTTCGCTTCCGCAATCAGGGCGACGAGCTAGTGTATTGCACGCCCGACGATGCCGCCCTGGAACGACCGGATCTCATCGAAACAGCGGCCGCGCTCAATGTCGAACTGTTATACCCCATGTCCGGCCTGGAAACCGAGGAACCGATTCTCCAGCCGGGGCGCATCGGTGTGTTATTGGGACAGGGCCAGACAGCGCAGGTACTGCGCAACCTGTGTCTGCTGGTGTTTAAAGACGCCCCAGCGGACTGGCGCCGCATCGCTATCCTAATGCGACGCTTGTTCACGGTCGATCTGGGGGATCCCACCGAGACCGCGCGTGGCAGTATCACTCTATTCTACCGGCAAGAGCGGGTGAAGGAGCCGCTGGATATCGCCCTGGCGGGGCGCGGCTTCCAGCAGATGCTCCTGATCTTTGCCTATCTTTATTCACATCGACGCAGCGTCCTGCTGATCGACGAACCGGACGCCCATCTGGAGATCTTGCGCCAGAAGCAGGTCTATGTGCTGCTGCGCGAGATTGCGGCCGAGAACGAATCCCAAGTGATCTTGGTCACCCACTCGGAGGTGATCCTCGAGGAAGCGCTCGACCACAACCTCACGCTTCTATTGGGCGGTCAGACCGACGATATCGCGGCGAAGTCGGATATCAAGAACGCCCTCAAGCACTACGGCGCGGAACACTACGTCCGCGCGCGCCAGCGGGGCTATGTTCTTTATGTCGAAGGCGGCACCGATCTCGAGATATTGAAGGCGCTGGCAAACCGCCTGGGTCACCGCGTGGCGAAGCTATGGGACGAGCGGGTCAATGCCTTCTATGTTCAAGACAACTTCCCTGACCCCAACCTGAATTCCGAGCTGGAACGCGTGGAGGGCGGCTTCGGTGTGACACCGAAGAAGCACTTCTTCGCCCTTCGTAACATGGTTCCCAGCCTCGCCGGCCTGGCGATCCTGGACAATGACGGTAGACAACGGCAAGACTCGGACGAGGGCGGACTGCATACTGTCTACTGGAGTCGCTACGAGGCCGAGAACTACTTCATCACGCCTGAGCTGTTAAGGAACTTCGCCATTCGGAGCTACCAGCACCTTCCCCTCTTTGGACAGTTTCAAAGTGAGATTGATGAAGTCCTTGACGAACTGATTACCGAGCGCGTGTTTGGCGGACGTGCCCGTGACCTCGAGATTTGGCGAAGTCTCGATCAGGCGGCGGCTCGGCTCCTGTGGGAGGCGAGAACTGAAAGGGTGAAACTCAGCGAGTTTGCCGAGGCGTTTTTCCGACGCCTTGCCGCCCGATTGGGACACGCGATGCTGCTGCGCAAGGGGGAATTTTATCGACTCGTTGACTTCGTCGACCCCCAGGGACTCCCGGAGGAAGTCACCGAGAAGCTGGATTTGCTCGCGGCGCTCTTTGCTGGGGCGGCCCCTGGCGAGGAAGCATAGGCAACGCGGGCGTCAGTCGCGGTTGCGCAAGCGGCAGATCCGCCGCACAGTCGGAGGCGGAGCGCGCGGCCAGGATCACTGGCGGCAGCGTGAATCAACCCGTACCACCTGCCGGGAGGGCCTCGATCAAGATTCCGGCCACTTGGGCTCGGGTGCGTAGTCAGGCCATCCTGGCCTGACACCCTCAGGGCTGGAAGCCCTGACTACGCGCGCCGCCGACCGGCATTACGATCAAGGCCGCCGCGAGAAACCCTTGGTCGAGCCGCGACTGGACATGCGGGCGCCCCACGCCCGGCAGCCGGTCCAGTCCTTGGATCGAAGCCGACATTCCTGTAAATTGCCGTGCATTCGAGACCATTGCGGCCACAACGCCCTTGCGGCTCCCGACCTGTCGGGTTGCCCTAATGACGTCGACAACTCGGCAAGTCACCCAACCCAGGCACTTTGAACCAGCCAGCCGGACCATGAGCACACCAATCACCATGCAGACCAAGGAAGTCATCGACCGTATCTTCAAGGAGCCCGGCATCCCATACGAGTTGACCGAGTTCGAGAACCTCGACAAGCCGATTCACGAGATCCTCACGATCTACCCAAAAGTGATCGCGAGCGGAAAGGACGCCGGGAAAACAAAGTATTTCCTGAAAAGCTTCATTCCATTTTCTTCCGGCAACGAGGAGGTTCAGGTTTATGTCGAGGGCGGTAAATCGGCGCCGGAGGAGATCATTCGTCAGCTCTGGGTCTACAAGCTGATTCACCAGTACGGCTACCATGCGGACCAGATCGACCTGGAGAAGAGCGTTCAGTTCGGCACCGAGATCGGCACGAAAGCGGCGGACATCATCGTCTACACGGACGCGACCAAGACGACGCCCAAGCTCATCATCGAGTGCAAACGGCCCAAGCGCAAGGACGGTATCGAGCAGCTCAAGAGCTACATGAACGCCAAGGGTGCGCCGGTGGCCGTTTGGTCCAATGGCGCCGACAGCATCATTCTCTATCGGCCCTACCCGGCGCAGTTCGATGACACGCTATTCGACATCCCTAAGCACGGAGAGTCGCCGAAGGATGTACTGGAAACAAAGAAGACCCTGTTGCAGCTCAGCAAGAACTTCAACTTCAAGAACATCATTCAGATCCTTGAAGAACTGGTATTGGCTGACATTGGGGGGGCTGACGAATTCAATGAAATTTTCAAGCTGATCTTCGCCAAAATTTGGGATGAAAAGCAGGCGGCGGAAGTACGGCGCGACGCCACGGTTGAATTCGGTAAATCGACGAGTGACCCGCAGCTCACCTATGATCGTATCAACTCACTATTTCTAAAAGCCAGCGCTGAATGGCCAGGCGTTTTTAAGCCTGGCGAGCAGATTGAACTACTGCCAGACCATCTGCACATTTGCGTAGGTCCTATCCAAGGCGTACGCCTTATGGGCTCAAGCCTACGTATCATGGACGATGCGTTTGAATACTTGCTACCGACTGAAGCCAAGAAAAAGAAAGGCCAATTTTTTACCCCGCGCCATGTCGTGGAAATGTGTGTTCGCATGCTCAATCCGAAACGTAAAGAGTACGTGATAGACCCGTCATGTGGTTCAGGTGGCTTCCTTTTGCACACCATGGATTGGTGCTACTCCGTTACTGATAACGACCAACGATTTAAGAGGAAGCACAACTACGCTGCCAAGTATCTTTGGGGGATTGATTTTGAAGCCAGGGCAGCAAAAACCTCCCGCGCTTTGATGCTGATTGCCGGCGATGGCCACACGAACATTTTCGGCCCGGATGTTAGCAGTTTGAATCCTGAGTCCTGGTATAAAACAGGCTCTGGTCAGGCGCTGATGCAAGGACTGCGCAACGCCAACCTCACCGCGAAGCTGATTCCACCAAACGAACCTCTCAACGACGACAGCAAGGCTTGGGATTATTTCGACGAACTTAAGTTCGACGTGATCCTTGCAAATCCGCCGTTCGCCGGCGAAATGAAAGACCGTAAGATGCTGGTGCACTACGAGCTGGCCCGGCCCGCGCTCAAGCGCGCCGGGGACGACAAGCAGCCGAAAGAAGAGCGCGATGTCCTCTTCATCGAGCGCATCCTCAAGATGCTCAAACCCGGCGGACGCGCGGCCATCGTGCTTCCGCAAGGTAAGTTCAACAATTCCTCGCTCGCCTTTATCCGCGAGTGGATACTGAAGAAGGCTCGGCTGCTCGCGGTGGTCGGTCTGCACCCCAACACCTTCAAGCCGCACACCGGGACCAAGACCTCGGTGCTGTTCGTGCAGAAATACACCCAAGAGCAGGTCAACCGAATCGCCCAGGTGCATGACGCCGTTGCGGTGGCCTGTCCGGACTACGAGGCCGAGATCGCGAGTCTGCTTGACGTTCATCAGGACGCTGCCGACGTGCCGGAGGACGCCATCCCCGAGGCAGTGGCGGACTTGATCGTCGAGACCTTCAGCGAGCCCGAGGCCGAGCCCGAGGACACGACGAAGGGCAACGGGGATGAGGACAACGGCGACGACGAGGCAACCGCCGGCGTGGATGAAGACCCGGTCGCGCTCGCCGAGGAACGACTGAACGACCTCAAGGCCACGCTACTGAGGGCTAAACAGCGGTTAATGGATCTGGAGAGCGACCGTGAGGTGCTGGAGCAGCAGAAAGACCAGGAGGTCGACGCGCTCAGCGCAAGCTGGAGCGGCGAGAAGGCTGCGCTTCGCTCGCGCGTGAAGGAAGTCAGGGAAGGCTATCAGGTGAGCCTGAAGGCACTGAAAGAGCGGCACAAGGCCGCTCAGAAGTCCATCAAAGCCGAGATCAAAGCGCTGGAGACCCGGATTCCCCAGGCCGAGCGCGACCTGAAACAACTCACCAATCGCGGACGGCTGGAGCTGATCCTGGCCGACGACGACCTGATCGGCACTCTCAAAGAGCGTTGGATCGCCGCCGAGGTCTCCAAGCAGCTCGACTATCCCATCTTCATGGCGGTGAGCGAACGCGGCGGAAAGAACAACTCCGGCGATTATGAACACGTGCTTGATGCAGACGGCAGCCTAGTCGAGTTTGCGGACGGACATCCGCAGGAAGGGCAGCTTGTCGTCAATCAGGATTTGGTGAATTACGACTTGCGGGCGGACGACCTGGCCGATGCGAGCCAGATTCCGGATGAGCAGCTTTGCGTGGCGGAGGCGTTTGTTCGATTTGCTCAGGAGCAATCGTTTGGCTTTTGGGAGGTGGAGTGATGGCTGTTTGGAGCGTCGCCAACCACCACTCGCTTATGGCATCTGGGCGTGCTGATGCCGAATTCTTTCATCCTGCTTTCTTGGAAGCGGAATCGCAGCTTACGTGCATTGAGACGACCGTGATCGCCCGGTATTTCGACATTTCTGACGGCAACCATTTGGAAGTGTCGCGGTGGTTTACTGACGAATATGATGCCGTACCCTATTACCGCGGGCAAGACCTTAATGGGTTTTTTCTTGAGAAAGCCACGCCGGTTCGAATTCCGCGACGCATATATGATCAGGCAAACATGCATCGTTCGCATTTCTTGCCTGAAGACGTTCTAATCTGCATAGTCGGCGCAAGCACTGGAACCATATCCGTAGTTACATCAAATGCAAACCGATGCACAGGTAGTTGTAAGATTGGAATTGTCAGGCGGCATCCTAGTGGTGTAGTTGATCCCTATGTTCTAGCCGCGTTTCTGCTTGGTAAGTTCGGGCAATATCAAATTGCGAGGCATTCTCGTGGTACCGCCCAGGGCGGCTTAATTTTAAGAGATATTTTTAAGCTTCTCGTGCCGGTGCTGCCGAATAGCGAGCAAGAGTTAATTAGACGCTTTGTCGGTAATGCTCTCTTACTAAGCACCCAGGCTATTGCGCTTTACTCTGAGGCTGAGCGGTTACTCGAAGTCGAGCTTGGTCTAGATAAACTGACCTACAAGAAACCGATTGGTTACACCGCACAGTTTAGCGAGCTTGAAACCTCAAGACGTTTCGATCCAGAGCATTACTACCCCGCCTTTGACGATTTCGCGAGATCCTTACCTCGCGGCATTTCCCTTTCACCGCTTAGAAAGCATCTGACATTCTGCAAGCGGGGAAAGCAACCGATTTACTTGTCCGCCGGGCTTCGGGTGATCAACTCGAAGCACGTCCAACCAAATCGAGTCCTGATCGATGGCAATCGCTTTGCAGCGGCGAATCCAGACAGCAACCTCCAGATCCGTGATGGCGACACCCTGCTGAACGGCACAGGGCGCGGAACCCTTGGACGGGCAGCGCCCTACCTGATCGCGGAGCCTGCCGTCCCGGATAACCATGTCACCATTCTGCGGTCGGACGATCTCGATCCGGTTTACCTGTCGCTGTATCTCAACAGTGCGGCGGGTCAGATGCAGGTGGAGATGTTCCAGCGCGGAACCTCGGGGCAACTGGAGCTTTATCCGTTCGACATCCGCAGGTTTCTGGTTTGGCCCGCGCCAGAGTCGCTACAGAGAGAGCTACGAGGGCTACACGAAAAGGCCGCCGCTGCCGAACGCGAATCGAAGCAATTGCTTGAACAGGCCAAATCCCGCGTCGAACAACTCATCGAAGAGGCCGCGCGGGCGTGACCGGTCAACCCGAGCGGAAAATCCTGATCATTGCCGGACCGAACGGGGCCGGCAAGACCACCTTTGCCGAGAAGTTCCTGCCCACTGAGGCCGCCTGCCCGACCTTTATCAATGCCGAGATCGCCCTCCAGCGTGCCGCGCTCGCTGACCGGTTCCAGGATCTGTTCAAGGACTCTCAGACGCTGTCGGGAGCCGCGACGCTCACGGATACCGAGATCGCTTCGGAGATCGACGCCGTGCGGGATGGGCGATTCGGTCAGGTACCGGGAACGTCACAATGCATTCGCTGATCGCCGCACAGCGCGCCGCCATCGCCGAGGTCTGCCGTCGCTACCGGGTGCGACGACTGGAGGTCTTCGGTTCCGCCGCACGCGGCGCGGATTTCGATCCCGAGCGCAGCGATGCCGACTTCCTCGTGGAGTTCGCAGCCGATGCTCAGGCCGATCTGGGCGGCTGGTTCAGCGTCCGAACCGAGTTGGAACGCCTGCTCGGGCGTGGCGTCGATCTGGTGGAATATCGGGCCGTGCGCAACCCCTATGTGCGTGCCGACATCGAACGGACGCGGGAGCTGATCTATGCCGCGTGACCCGCGCGCCTATCTGTGGGATGTCCGCGTGGCGGTCACGGACATTCAGGGTTTCGTCGCCGGCCTGGATCTGTCGGCCTATGTCGCAAGCGCCCTGGTGCATTCTGCGGTGGAACGCAAATTCGAGATCATCGGCGAGGCGCTCAACCAGCTCGCGAAGCTCGACCCGGTGCTGGCCGCGCGCGTGCCGCGTCTTCCCGAGATCGTTGCCTTCCGCAACCAGTTGATCCACGGTTATGCGGCGATTGCGCATGAACGAGTGTGGGCGACGATCCAGACGGCCCTGCCGACCTTGGGCTCCGCCGTGCAGGATCTCTTGACCGAATTTGGGGAGGATTGACGTTGACCAAGGACCACCAGCGACTGCCCGACAACGCCAGGGGCCAGTTCCTCGTCTACGCTGTGGAGGATGGGCGCATCAAGATCGATGTTCGTTTGGCGGATGAGACCGTCTGGCTGACTCAGCCGTTGATGGCTGACCTGTTCCAAACGACGCAGCAGAATATCAGCCAGCACATCCGCAACATCTACGACGAGGGAGAGTTGCTGCCCGCGGCAACCAACAACAAATTCTTGTCGGTTCGCCAAGAGGGGGGCCGCGCGGTGCAGCGTAACCTCGACCACTACAACCTCGACATGATCATCTCGGTCGGCTACCGGGTAAAGAGTCATGTGGCGACCCGCTTTCGGATCTGGGCCACTCAGCGCCTGAAGGAATACATCATCAAGGGCTTCGTGCTGGATGACGAGCGGCTGCGGAACCCGGACCAGCCCTTCGATTACTTCGAGGAGCTGACCCGCCGCATCCAGGACATCCGCACCTCGGAGCGGCGTTTCTACCAGAAGATCACGGACATCTACGCCACCAGTATCGACTATGACCCCACGCTGGACATCAGCATCCGCTTTTTCCAGACGGTGCAGAACAAGATGCACTGGGCGATCACTGGCCAGACCGCCGCCGAGATCGTCCACAGCCGCGCCGATGCAACGCGGCCTGACATGGGGCTGACCAACTGGCGCGGGGACAAAGTCCGCAAACGGGACGTGAGCATCGCCAAGAACTATCTGACCGAAGACGAGCTGGCGGCCCTGAACAACCTGGTCGAGCAATACCTGATTTTCGCCGAGGGCCAGGCGATGCGCCGTATCCCGATGCACATGGGCGACTGGATCAGCAAGCTCGACGCCTTCCTGAACATCAACGACCGGGAGATCCTGACCCATGCCGGCAAGATCTCGCACCAACTGGCGCAGCAGCGGGCGGAAGACGAGTACGAAAAGTTCCACCAACGGCAGATCGCCGAGCAGGACCTGGCCGGAAACGACTTCGACAAGCTGATCGAATACCTGCCCGCCGGCAAGCCGGATCGCAAATAGGGAGAAGCCTTCATGACCTTGGCCGATGACGATCGACAACTGCTGCGGGCGCTGTGCGAACAGCATGGGGTGAGCCTGGACAAGGTGCTCAAGTTGCTGGAGGCGGTGCGCGACTACGAGCTGAAGGACCGCCGTACCGGGGTTTACGACGCGCTGCGCGAGATTCTCAAGACCGAACCTGCTGCGGGGTGCCCGGAATGAGCGGCCATGGTGACCTCGACCGTTTCGTCAAGGATCCGAGCGTGCTGGTGGACCTGTGCCGGAATGTGATCGACCTGCTTGATCCGGAATCTGTAGAAACCTCAGTGGCCGATCAGGAGGCGCAGTTGCGGGCCATCGCCAAGGCCGTCGATCAACTCGAAAAGTCCGGGGTGCCGGTTCCTGCTCCATTGCGTTCAGAAAAGACACGTCTGGCCGTGGCGCTTGCGGTCCAGGCCGACGCCAAGCAGGCATTGGCTCAGTTGGCTGATGAGTTTGAAGATATCCTCAAAGACCTGCGCGAACGGATTGGACCGACCCCGGCCACAACGGAACCACGGCCGCGCGGCAAGCGCTCCAAGTTGCCTGCGACCCCGCATGCCGTATTGCGGGAACAGATCGTACGTGCGATTCAGAAGCTTGGCGGAAGCGGTCGTGTGGCCGAGGTGATCGAGGAAATGGGGCGGCAACTTGAAGGGAGACTGCTCCCGGGTGATCTGGTCTGGCGCGCCACGACGAACGAGCCCGTCTGGCAGAACACCGCGAAATGGGAGCGTTTCCAGATGACCCAGGACGGACTCCTGCGGCGCGGCTCGCCGCGCGGCATCTGGGAGCTTGCGGAGAGCAGCCAGTGAAATTCCGGAAACTGAGCATCGAGAACTATAAATCATTCCAGTTTCCGACCGAGATTCTCTTCCCGGCGGGCGAGGATGGTCGCAGCATCTTCCTGATCGGCGGGATGAACGGGGCGGGCAAGACCTCGATCATGGAATCGGTGACCTACTGCCTTTATGGCGGCAAGGCAGACGACATCTACCGTAACATCAATCGGCGGGAGAAGGCCAAGGGTAACGCCAACGTCGCCTTCGAACTGGTCATGGAGATGGATGACGGCTCTGAGCTGGTGGTCAAACGCTCCTGGACCGCGGGCGCGGTCAGCGAGCCGCGTCCACGCGACTTGACCGAGCGGCTGGTGGTGGTGCGCGACGGCAAACGGGTGTCGGTACAGAATCAGGAGTTGTGGCAGGACTTCATCCGCGCGGCCATCCCGCCGGGCATCACCCAGTTCTTCTTCTTCGACGGCGAGAAGATCCAGGAAATCGCGGCGGACGACCATTCCGAGGTTCGCCTGAAGACCTCCCTGGAGGCGGCGCTGGGCATCCAGTACATCAACCGTCTGGCGAGCGACATCCTCTATATCAAGCAGGACGAGCGTAAGGGCTATGTCGAGATCTCCGATGAGGATCTGGACTTCAAACAGAGCGAGCTGAAACGCGAAAAGAGCAAGCTGGCGCGCAAACACAAGGAGCGCGAAGAGTTGAAGGTGGAGTTGGACGGCTTCAAGGCGCAGTTGGACGAGGCCAAGAAGCGCTTCGAAACGGCCTTCCATGTCGCCCCGGAGTCGCGTGACGCACTGCGCGAGCAAGAGAAAAAGCGCGTCTTTGCCGCGAACCGGTTGGCGCAGGTGGAAAGCGAAGTTCGCGTGCTCTCCGAAAAGGCGCTCCCCTTCAGCCTCGCGGGCACGCTGTTCGACGGCATCCGGCGTAAAATCGAGGCTGAGCGGGAATCGGCCGGCGGCGAGGCGATTCGGGAGCAGGCGGCGAGCCTGGCCAAGCGCATCGTGCGCGTGGTCGAAGAGCCGGAGCCGATCTTCACCGAAACGCTCTCTGCTGAACGAATGGCCGAGTTGGAGCGACGCATCTGCCGGTTGCTCAAGGAAGGCGATCCGGCGGCGGGTGTCGAGAAAATCCTGGACCTGTCGGACCGCGACGCGGCGCGAGTCTTGAATCGCATGGAATCGCTGGAGAACAGCGATGTGTTTCTGATCAAGCCGCTGCTCGACGAGGCAAGCGGCCTGAAGGCGCAGATCCAGCAGCTTGAAGGCATGAGCCAGGTCGGTGTACTCACGCCCAGCGAGCGGGATCTGTGCGATGAGCTACAGGGCACGATGGAAAGCGGCTCGACCCAGATTGGTCGCAAGACCGAGCAGTTGCGGTTGCTCGAAGAGGATATTCTCGGGCTCGAAAAGAGAATCCGCGACATCGAGTTGGAGATCGAGAAGCTTTACGAAAAGCATCATGTCTCCAAGGAGAAGGCGGACTTCATCGAGGAATGCGACGCCATTGCCAGCGTCCTGAATCAGTTCGTCGTGCGTTTGCGCAAGAACAAGGTGCGTCTACTTCAGGAGAAGACGTTCGAGATGTACCGGCTGCTTTCCAGCCGCAGCGGGTTGATCAAGGACCTCACGATCGACGACAAGACTTACGAAGTGCACATCACCGACCGGAACGGGCACGAGATTCGAAAGTCATCAATGGCCGCCGGCGAAAAGGAGGTGTTCGCCGTTTCGCTCCTGTGGGGCTTAGCGCAAACCAGCGAGCTAAAGCTGCCGATCATCATCGATACGCCGCTTTCGCGCTTGGACAGCACGCACCGCGACAACATCGTGAACAACTACTTTCCCAATGCGGGCGAGCAGGTGATCATTCTCTCGACCGACACCGAGGTCGACAGCAACTACTACCGATCCCTCAAACCGCGCCTGAGCGGCGCGGCAAGTCTGGAATACGACCAGCGGCAAGAGTTGACGACCATCCGGCAGGGCTATTTCTGGGAGAAAAATCATGGCTGACCGGCTCTACACATCAAGCGATGCCGACGAGGTCTTAAGCGCGCTGCGCTTCGAAACAAAGCTGGAAAAGGCCACACTGGCGCGCATCGCCTTCACACTGTCGCTGGTGAAGGAAGGTGCGGGCGTTGCGCCAAGCACCAGCTTCAGTGGTGGCGAGATGAAACGGCCGACCTTCATCGGTGAAGACGAGGCATTTATTCGTTCGCTGATCGTCTACATTTACGGCAGGCGGGATTTCAGCGAGGACGCGTTCTTCTCCAACCGCTCCGTCATCAAGAATCATATCGACAGCGGTGCCGCGCTGATGGCGCGGATGTTCCAGGAGAGCGGGCGCAGCGGAGAGGCACTGATTCGAAGGCTAGTCGATGAGGTGGAATTCTCCGGCCGACGCGAGCAGCTCGGCAGCGGGCTCGACATCTTTATTGGCCGGACCTTGCTGCAACGAAAAGATCTGATCATGGAGCTGAACAACACGGCCGTCCATGCTAACTCGCACCTTGCGATCATGGGCATGCCCGGTGTCGGCAAGACCCAGTTCCTCCTGAAGCTGCTGACGGACATCCGTGTCCAATCCAATTATCAGACGAACTTCATCTATTTCGACTACAAGGGTGACGTGGTCGACAACGCGCGGTTCCTGGAACTGGCGCGCGTTCAACCCTTCCGTTTGCTGCAAGGCGGCCAGAGTTTGCCCGTCAACCCCTTCATCCTGCCGGCCTACGACGAGCAGACAATCAACGTTTCAGCGCGCGAGAAGGCCGAGAGCTTTGCATCGATCAACAGCAAACTCGGTGTCGTGCAGAAAGGGGCACTGACGGAAGCCATCCGGGCAGCTTATGCCAAACGCGCCGCAACGGCTACGCCGTACCCGGATTTTCCGGATGTTCTTGAACTGGCGGCACTTGCCTATGAAGCGGACGGTAAGAAAGACGATAGCCTCATCGAAGTGTTGCGCGACTTGTCCGATTTCGAGCTGTTCTGGCGTCATGGCAGCGAAGGCGCGCCCATAGACCGGGTGTCGAACCGGACGCTGTTGATCGATCTGCATGCGATGCCAGTGCTGAAGGAACTGGTGGCCTATCTCGTCATCGAGCGGCTCTACAAGGAAATGGCGACCCTGCCCGATAGCCCGGTCACCGAGGGTCGACGAACCATTCGGACCATCCTGGTGATCGACGAGGCACACAATTATCTCAGCCAGCGGAATATCTTCCTTGAACGGATCATTCGCGAGGGGCGTTCGAAGGGTGTCGTGGTGTTTTTTGCCAGCCAGTCGCCCAATGATTACCAGCAGAAGTTTTTCAATTTCCAGGAGTTGCTGGAGTTTGCCTATATATTCAAATGTGATGGCGTAGCCGCCGGGTCGGTACAGGGCATTCTGGGTTGCAGCGCCAAGACCGCCAAGGATCTTCAAACCGAGATCGCGCGACTGGAGCCCTGGCAGGTGATTGCTCGCAGTCAGGAAAAAACAGAGGAGTTTGTGAAGTTCACCGCGGAAGCGTTCTTCAAGAGCTACGCGTGACCGCCACGCGATCCGCACCGCACTGTCCCGCCACCCCGCCACCGTTTTCACCAGTCCCCGGCAGTGCAGCAAAACCACGCTGGCGCGCGAGCTGCTGCACGAGGATTCAGTCAACTACCCTTCAGTCGTGATGCCGGGCGCTGACCCGGCTGTGGCGACTTGGCGCGGCTCCCGTGACCAGCGTTGGCGGCCCATCCTCTCGATGAGATCCCAGAAACAGCCTTAACCCCCCCCCCGGTTGCACAGCGGGGAGCGTAGACTACTGTTCCCCCTGCGGGGTCCACGCTCCTCTTGAGATCATGGCTATGCGCGAAATCCGCCTCCAGTGGCTGTCAGGGTTCACCGGCAAGAACAAGCCCGCCCGGCCGACCGGCGACGAGCCGCCGCTGCGCGCGGAGCTGTTCAGCGCGGCCCAGATGGAACAGCACGGCAAGGCCCTGGCCGCCGCACATATCCTGACTCCGGAGCACGCGTCGGACCGGCTGCTGGTGCGGCTGACCGACAATGAGCGCACCCTGATCGACTGCTGCGCCGTGCTGATGCAGGCGGCGACCGCGACCCAGCGGATCGCGCCGGCCGGGGAGTGGCTGCTTGATAACTTCTATCTGATCGAGGAACAGATTCGCACCGCCAAGCGGCATTTGCCCAAGGGTTACAGCCGGGAATTGCCGCGGCTGCGCACCGGCCCCTCGGCCGGATTGCCGCGGGTCTATGACATTGCGCTTGAGATCATCGCGCACGGTGACGGCCGGGTGGACCCGGAGAATCTCAGCCGCTTCGTCGCCGCCTACCAGGAGGTGACCACGCTCAAACTGGGCGAGTTGTGGGCCATTCCGATCATGCTGCGGCTCGCCTTGATCGAGAATCTGCGCCGGGTCGCGGTCCGGGTCAGCGCCGGGCGGGGCGACCAGGATCTGGCCGACGGCTGGGCCGATCAATTGACGGCGATAGCGGAGACCGATCCGAAGAATCTGATCCTGGTGATCGCCGATATGGCGCGCTCGAACCCGCCGATGTCGAGCGCCTTCGTCGCCGAGTTGGCGCGCCGACTGCAAGGCCAGGGCGCCGCGCTGGCCTTGCCGTTGACCTGGATCGAGCAGCATCTGGCCGAGGTCAATCTCACGATCGAGCAACTGGTGCGGGCCGAGAACCAGCAGCAGGCCGCCGATCAGGTCTCGATCAGTAACAGCATCGGCAGTCTGCGGTTCCTGGGCGCGATGGACTGGCGTGAGTTCGTGGAGACCATGAGTCTGGTCGAGCGCACCCTGCGCGAGGATCCGGCCGCGCTCTACGCCAGGATGGATTTCGCTACGCGCGATCGTTACCGGCATGTAGTGGAGCGCATCGCCAAGCGGGGCCGACGTCCGGAGTCCGAGGTGGCACGCGCCGCCATCGAGCTGGCCGGCGAAGGCGCGGACCGGGCGGACGACACCGAGCGCACCGGGCATGTAGGCTTCTATCTGATTGATCACGGATTAGCGCTGCTGGAACGGCGGGTGCGGGCGCGCCTGGGTCTGGTGGACACCCTGCAGCGGCGGGGCCGCCGCATTCCGCTGATCCTCTACCTGAGCGCGATCACGCTGATCGCGGTGCTCTTCACGGCGAACCTGCTGGCCGCGGCCACGGCGGTGCCGGGTTGGCTGCTCGCCGTCCTGGGTGTGCTCGCCTTGCTCGGCACCAGTCAGTTGGCGGTGGCCCTGGTGAACTGGCTGGCGACCCTGCTGGCGACACCGTATCCGCTGCCGCGAATGGACCTGGACACCGGTATCCCGCCGGAATTGCGCACCCTGGTGATCACGCCGACCATGCTCACCAGCCCGGCGGGTATCGACGCGCTGGTCGAAGCGCTGGAGGTCCGGTTCCTGGCCAATCGGGACGATAGTCTGCACTTTGGCCTGCTGACCGATCTCCGTGACGCGCCGTTCGAGACCCTGCCGGAGGACGCGCCCCTGCTGGACTTGGCCGCACAGGGCATCGCGGCACTGAATGACCGCTACCCGCGGGAGCAGGGCGACACCTTCTATCTGTTCCACCGGCCGCGCCGGTGGAACGCGCAGGAACAGGTCTGGATGGGTTACGAGCGCAAACGCGGCAAGCTGGCCGACTTGAACGCCCTGCTGCTCGGGGAGCTTGGGGAGCGGGTCGCTGCGCGCTTCGCGCTGGTCGTCGGTGATACGCGACCCCTGCTGGGTCTGCGTTATGTGATCACCCTGGACACCGATACCCAGCTCCCGCGTGATGCGGCGCGTGAACTGATCGGCGCCATGGCGCACCCGCTCAATCGTCCGCGCTACGACGCCGCCCGCGGCCGGGTCTGCGCCGGCTACGGCATCCTGCAGCCGCGCGTCGCCGTCAGCCTGCCGGGGGCCAACCGGTCGCGTTACGCGCGGCTGCACGGCAGCGATGCCGGCATCGATCCCTACACGCAGGCCATCTCCGATGTCTACCAGGATTGGTTCCAGGAAGGCTCGTTCATCGGCAAGGGGATTTATGACGTGGCGGCCTTCGAGCAGGCGCTTGGCGGGCGCTTCCCCGACAACCAGATCCTGAGCCATGACCTGCTGGAAGGCTGTTACGCGCGCTCGGGACTGCTCTCCGATGTCCAGTTGTACGAGGATTATCCGGCCGCGTATCACGCGGACGTGAGCCGGCGGCACCGCTGGATCCGCGGGGACTGGCAAGTTGCCGGGTGGCTGTTGCCCTGGGTACCCGATGCGGCCGGCGGGCGGCGCCGGAACGCGCTCTCGGCACTGTCGCGCTGGAAGCTCGCCGACAACCTGCGGCGCAGCCTGGTGCCCGCGGCCCTGACCCTGCTGTTCGTGCTGGGCTGGCTGCTGGTGCCCGCGCCCTGGTTCTGGACCCTCTCGGTGCTCGGCATCGTGCTGGTGCCGGCGCTGCTGACGGCGCTGCTCGGCGGGCTGCGCAAGCCGGGCGATGTGCGTTGGGCCCAGCATCTCGCCGCCGAGGTGCGCGCGGCGGGCCGGCAGTTGATGCAGGCGGGATTCACCATCGCCTGCCTCCCCTATGAGGCCTACTTCAGCCTGGATGCGGTGGTCCGCACCCTCTGGCGGATGGGCGTGAGCCGCGAACGCCTGCTTGAATGGACCGCCTCGGGCGATCAGGCCGCCGGGCAGCAAAGCATCTTCGACTGCTACCGGCAGATGGCCGCCGCCCCGGCACTGGCCCTGCTGACGGCCCTGGCGGTCGCGGCGCTGCAGCCGGCGGCCTTGAGCGCCGCGGCACCGCTCCTGTTGCTGTGGCTGGCGGCGCCGGCACTCGCCTGGTGGCTGAGCCGTCCGCGGCTGCAGCGCCCGGCCCGCCTGAGCCTCGGTCAGACCCACTTCCTGCGCGCCACCGCCCGCCAGACCTGGGCCTTCTTCGAGACCTTCGTCGGCCCGGATGACCATTGGCTGCCGCCGGACAACTATCAGGAGCACCCCGCGCCCGTGGTCGCGCATCGCACCTCGCCGACCAACTTGGGGCTGTCGTTGCTCGCCAATCTGGCGGCCTACGATTTCGGCTATCTGCCGGCCGGCGGACTGCTGGAGCGCACCGCCCATGCCCTGCGCACCATGGCGGGCCTGGAGCGCTACCGCGGCCACTTCTACAACTGGTACGACACCCAATCGCTGCGGCCGCTCGCCCCGCTCTATGTCTCCGCGGTGGACAGCGGCAACCTCGCCGGCCACCTGCTGACCTTGCAGCCGGGGCTGCTCGAACTGGTGGATGCGCCGATCCTCAACGCCCGCTGGCTGGCGGGCCTCGACGACACCTTGCGGATTCTGTCCGACACGCTGGACGGCGCCCTGCCGGACGCGCTCGCGGACGTCCGGCGACGGCTGGACGCCGCGTTGCGGACACCCCCGACCACTCTGGCGGCGGTGCATGAGTGCCTGGACGCCTTAGCCAGCGGTGCCGCGGCCGGGATTGCCGGTTGGCGCCCGAACGCCGATCGCGAAGCCAACTATTGGGCGCAGGCGCTGGCCCGGCAATGCCGCGCCACGCTGGATGAACTGCTGTTCCTCGCACCCTGGCTCGAACCGCCCGCCGGGTCCGCCGACCCGACACCGATCGAGACGATCCCGACGCTGCGCCAGTTAGCACAGCTGCCGGAGACGACGCTGCCGCCGCTCCTGGCCGAGGCCGGCCGCCGCGCCCGCGAGCGCATCAGCGCACTCGAACTCCTGGCCCTGCAAGCCGGCGAACTGGCCCAGATGGATTACGACTTCCTCTACGACGAGGCCCACCATCTGCTCGCAATCGGCTATCACGTCGGCGAGCGGCGGCTGGATAACAGTTACTACGACCTGCTGGCGTCGGAGGCGCGCCTGGCCAGTTTCGTGGCGATTGCCCAAGGCCAACTGCCCCAGGAAAACTGGTTTGCCCTGGGCCGCCTGCTGACCAGCGCGGCCGGCGAACCCACGCTCCTGTCGTGGAGCGGCTCGATGTTCGAGTATCTGATGCCGCTGCTGGTGATGCCGACCTACGACAACACCCTGCTCGACCAGACCTATCGGGCGGCGGTGGCCAGGCAGATCGCCTACGGCAAGGCGCGCGGTGTGCCCTGGGGCGTGTCCGAATCCGGCTACAACATGGTCGATCTCCAGTCCAATTACCAATATCGCGCCTTCGGCGTGCCCGGCCTGGGGCTCAAACGCGGACTGGCCGAGGATTTGGTGATTGCGCCCTATGCCAGCGCCCTGGCCTTGATGGTGGCGCCCGAGGCCGCGTGCGTGAATCTGCAGCGCATCGCCGCCGCCGGGTTCACCGGCCGCTTCGGCTTCTACGAGGCCATCGACTACACCACCGCGCGCGTGCCCCACGGGCAGGCGAGCGCCCTGGTGCGCTCCTTCATGGTCCATCACCAGGGCATGAGCTTGCTGGCGCTGGCCTATCTGCTGCTCGACCGCCCGATGCAGCGGCGTTTCGCGTCGGCTCCCCTGTTCCAGGCGACCACTCTGCTGCTCCAGGAACGCATCCCCAAGACCCCGGCCTTCTATTCGCACACCAGCGAGTCGGTCACCGACTTCCGCCCCGCCGGGACCGGTCAGGAGGCGCCGGTGCGCGTGTTCAGCAGCCCCAACACGCGCCTGCCGCAGGTGCAGTTGTTGTCGAACGGCCGTTACCACGTGATGATCACCAACGCCGGCGGCGGCTACAGCCGCTGGAAAGACCTGGCCGTTACGCGCTGGCGCGAGGACAGCACCCGTGACGCCGACGGCAGCTTCTGTTACATCCGCGATCTGGCGACCAACGCCTGCTGGTCGACCACCTATCAGCCAACCCTCAAGCAGCCGGACTCCTTCGAGACGATCTTTTCGGAGGGCCGGGCCGAGTTTCGCCGTCGCGACTATGAGATCGATTCCTATACCGAGATCGTGGTCTCCCCCGAGGACGACATCGAACTGCGCCGGATGCGCCTGACCAACCGCAGCCGCACCCGCCGGGTTATCGAGGTCACCAGCTACGCCGAGGTCGTGCTCGCCCCGGCGGCCGCGGACGCGCTGCATCCGGCCTTCAGCAACCTCTTCGTGCAGACCGAGGTGCTCGATCCGCGGCCGGCCATCCTCTGCACCCGCCGGCCACGCTCGCCGGAGGAGCGCACGCCTTGGATGTTTCACCTGATGGCGGCGCGCGGAGCCGAGCACGGGACCGTCAGCTACGAGACGGATCGGCTGCGCTTCATCGGCCGCGGTCGCGGTCTGGCCGCACCGGCCGCCTTGACCACGGACGGACCGCTCTCCGGGACCGCGGGTTCCGTGCTGGACCCGATCGTCGCCATCCGCTACTGCATTACGCTCGACCCGGACCAATCGGTCATGCTCGATCGGGTCACCGGCATCGGCGACACCCGCGCGGACGCCCTGGCCCTGGTCGAGAAATACCAGGATCAGCGGCTGGCGGACCGCTGCTTCGATCTCGCCTGGACGCACAGCCAGGTGGTCCTGCGACAACTCAATGCCAGCCCGGCCGACGCCCAACTCTATGGCCATCTGGCCGGGTCGATTCTCTATACGAATGCCTCGCTGCGCGCCGAGGCGAGTGTGCTGATCCAGAACCGCCGCGGCCAATCGGGGTTGTGGAGCCACGCGGTGTCGGGCGATGTCCCGCTGGTGCTGTTGCAGATCAGCGACCCGGAGAACATCGCGCTGGTTCATCAACTGGTCCAGGCCCATGCCTGGTGGCGGTTGAAGGGATTGAGCGTGGATCTCGTGATCTGGAATGAGGATCAGGCCGGTTATCGGCAGGAACTCCAGGAACAAATCCTGGGGCTGATCGCCGCGGGCGTCGAGGCCCATGTCGTGGACCGCCCCGGCGGGATCTTCATCCGGCCCGCGGATCAGATCTCGGCCGAGGACCGGCTCCTGTTCCAGACCGTGGCCCGCGCCATCCTCAGCGACAGCCGCGGCACGCTGGCGGAGCAGCTCGGCCGGCGCGGCCCGCTGGAGCGGCGCCCGCCGCGCCTGCGGCCGAGCCGCACCGACGGCTGGGAGCGCGCTCCCGCGGCGCGGCCGACGCGCACGGCGGCCGGCACCCGCGCGCCCGCCCTGCTGTTCGACAACGGGCTCGGGGGGTTTGCCCCCGACGGACGCGAATACGTCATCACCATCGGACCCGAGCAGACAACGCCCGCCCCCTGGGTGAATGTCCTGGCCAATCCGCGCTTCGGCAGCGTGGTGTCGGAGAGCGGCGCGGCCTACACCTGGAGCGAGAACGCGCACGAGTTCCGCCTGACGCCCTGGCACAATGACCCGGTCGCCGATCCGAGCGGCGAGGCGTTTTATATCCGCGACGAGGAGAGCGGCCATTTCTGGTCGCCCACGCCGCTGCCCTGCCGCGGCGCCACCCCCTATGTCAGCCGGCACGGCTTCGGCTACAGCGTCTTCGAGCACACCGAGGATGGCATCGCGTCGGAACTCTGGGTTTACGTGGCGCTGGACGCACCCGTCAAGTTCTCAGTCCTGAAGCTGCGCAACCGCTCGGACCGGCCGCGCCGGCTCTCCGCGACCGGCTACGTGGAATGGATCCTGGGCGATCTGCGCCCGAAGACGGCTCCCTATCTCATCACCGAGATCGACCCACGCAGCGGCGCCCTGCTCGCGCGCAATCCATACAACACCGAGTTCGCCCATCATCTCGCCTTTTTCGATGTGGACGACCCCGCCCGCGGCTACAGCGGCGACCGCGCCGAATTTATCGGGCGCAATGGCTCCTTGCGCCATCCGGCCGCGCTGCTGCGCACCGGGCTCTCGGGCAAGGTCGGAGCCGCCCTGGACGCCTGCGCCGCACTCCAGGTGGCTGTTGCACTGGCCCCCGGCGAGGAACAGGAGATCGTCTTCCGACTCGGCGTCATCGGTCGGCGCGGGTCGGACGACCCCGGCAACGCGGTCTATTCCGGTCGCGGCGCCGCGGCGGCCCGCGCCGCACTGGATGCCGTGCGGCAGCATTGGCAGCACCGGCTTGGCGCCGTGCAGGTGGAGACGCCGGACCCGGCACTCGACTGCCTGGCCAATGGCTGGCTGCTGTACCAAACCATCGCCTGCCGCCTGTGGGCGCGCAGCGGCTATTACCAGTCGGGCGGCGCCTTCGGTTTCCGCGACCAGTTGCAGGATGTCGCCGCGCTCATTCACTGCGAGCCCGCGCTGATCCGCGGCCAACTGCTGCTCTGCGCCAGCCGCCAGTTCCCCGAAGGCGATGTGCAGCACTGGTGGCATCCGCCCACCGGCCGCGGGGTGCGCACCCGCTGCTCGGACGACTATCTGTGGCTGCCGCTGGTGACCGCGCGCTACTGCCTGGCCACCGGGGATACCGGCGTGCTGGATGAGCCGGCAGGCTTCCTGGAAGGCCGCCTGGTCAGCGGCGAGGACGACTCCTATTACGACCTGCCCGGTCAGTCCGACGAAACGGCGACCCTCTACCAGCACTGTGTGCGCGCCATTCTCCACGGCCTGCGGTACGGCGAGCACGGCCTGCCGCTGATGGGCTCGGGCGACTGGAACGACGGCATGAACCTGGTGGGCATCAAGGGTCGGGGTGAGAGTGTCTGGCTCGGCTTCTTCCTCTATGAAGTGCTGATGCGCTTCAGCGCGGTCGCGGACCGGCACGGCGACCACGCCTTCGTCGAGCGCTGCCGCACGGAGGCCGAGCGCCTGCGCGAACAGCTCGATCGGCATGCCTGGGATGGCGGCTGGTATCGACGCGCCTGGTTCGATGACGGCCAGCCGCTGGGCTCGGCGATCAATCCCGAGTGCCGGATCGATGCCATTGCACAAAGCTGGTCGGTGCTCTCCGGGGCCGGCACCAGCGAGCGTTCGCGCATCGGAATGGCGGCCCTGGATGAACATCTGGTGCGCCGCGATCTGGGGCTGATCCAACTGCTGGATCCGCCGTTCGACACCTCGCCAATGAACCCCGGCTATATCAAGGGGTATGTCCCCGGCGTGCGGGAGAATGGCGGGCAGTACACCCATGCGGCGGTCTGGACGGCGATGGCTTTCGCGGCCCTGGGCGACCGCGAACGCACTTGGGAACTCTTCTCGATGATCAACCCGATCAACCACGCGCGCACCCCGGCGGCCGTCGCGACCTACAAGGTGGAACCCTATGTCATCGCGGCCGACATCTATGCCGTGCAACCCCATGGCGGACGCGGCGGCTGGACCTGGTACAGCGGCTCGGCGGGCTGGATGTACCGGCTGATCCTGGAATCCATCCTCGGGCTGCGCCTGGAGGGCGACACCCTGCGCCTGGAACCCTGTCTACCGCCGGACTGGACCGGCTTCAAGCTGCATTACCGCTATCGCGAAACGCTGTATCACATCACTGTCAGCCAACTGACGGACAGTGAAGCCGGGTCGGGGGTGACAATCGACGGCATCCTGCGCGGCGATCTGAGCATTCCGCTGATCGACGACCACCAGGACCATGTGGTCGAGGTGCGATTGGGCGCCGCGGGGATGGAGGCGGTGCCCGATCATTCGAGCGGCGGCGCGGGATTCGGTGGACTACGGCCGGAACGATGATCACCCCCCGCGTGGAGTCCAAGGCTTCAGCCTTGGTCAGCGGGCGCCGGGGCTAAACCCAAAAAAAAGCAGTTCTCACACAAAGACACTAAGATCAGAAAGATATTCAACGCGATAAATCGGACAAGCAGGTCACCCGCGCGGTGATTGGCCTGACGTTTTTAGTGATTTTTTCTTTGTGTCTTTGTGTGAACAATTTCCGACTTTAGGTTAACGACCATGGCGCCCGCGCCACCCCGGAAGATAAACGTCCCCCGTGGGAGCGGCGTCCCGCCGCGATGGGGCGGGGCGTGTAACCCGACCGTTCGGGGTGACCGCGGCATCCATCGCGGCGGG
>NZ_CAIZIZ010000091.1 GCF_903933125.1 uncultured Lamprocystis sp.
GGCCGCGCCGAAGCCCAGCCGTTAGAGGTCACCGCGGCACCCATCGCGGCGGGACGCCGCTCCCACGGGGGACATTCATCCTCCGGGGTAGCTGATGTTCCTTATCATGGCGCTCGCGCCACCCCGAAACATGAAAGTCCTCTCGACCACTGTCACAACTGCCGGCGTGCGAGGCTGCGTCGTCAGGGCTTCCAGCCCCGACATAGCGAGGCCAGGATGGCCTGACTACGCGCCAGGCCGGACGGGGCATTCGCCCCGTCCGAAACGTTTTGAATGCGGCGGTAAGGGCTGAGCTTTTGATACCAGAAGACGATCCGCCGCGGGCCGGGCGCCGGTGCCCTCACTGGCCGGCCGATGGGGACCCGGCAGGGTGAATTGCCGGGCCGTCGGCGCTCGGGTGGCCCGGTGCTGTCGGCGGCAGTGCCTCGATCTGGCGGACAATGGCCGCAATTTTCCCGTGCAGGTCGGATTCGCTGGCATGTGCTGCGGCATGTGCGGCATGCTTGGCCGCCATCTGCGCATGTTGCGCGTCTAGCGCAACCGTGTCCGTGCCGGCAGCGAGCGCCTGTTCATGGGCGGTGATCGCTTCACCGTGTGCGCGCATTTCGGTGGCCTCTGCGGCGATCTCACTGCGGTGTCGGCTGATCAGCCATAACAGCTTGTAGGCCGCCGCTTCGGCGGCACTGTGTTCGGTCTCGGCGTCGGCATTCTCGGCACTCCAGCGGGCGTGGTCCTCGGCCCAGGATGTGTGCTCGGCTTCCATTTTGGCGACGTCGGCGGCACAAGTCGCATGCGGGGCCAGCCCGGCCGCGGCGATGGTCAGGGCAACGACCAGCAGCGGCGAGGTCAGCGGACGGTAGCGATGGATCAAGGTCATGGCAGTCTCCGTGGTTGGCTGAGTTAGGCAGGTAGAGCCAATGAACCCATCATTCGACGCCACGGCCGTATGTCGGCCGGTGGAGCGCATTGATGGAGCGCATTGATGGAGCGCATTGATGGAGCGCATTGATGGAGCGCATTGATGGAGCGCATTGATGGAGTGAGTTGATTAGGCCGCCGAGCGTCAGGCGTCCAGGCAAGAGAGTATCCGAGTCTCACCGGTGCCGGCGATGGGGGGCGAGCGATGCACCAGCCCCACGGCTCGGTCGTCCGGATAGATCGCGCCCTTCATAATGACGCTGATGGCGCCGATTGAGGTAAAGACAGTGGTCGGCCTGTCCCGGCGACGGCGAAACCAGCGGCTGTGCCGGGCGACCGCATCGCAGATCATGGTTCTCGTCCGCGACAGCGCGCCCACCGCCGCGGTCATCCTTCCCCCGTGCCGCACGCGGCGCACACTCCGTATAGCGTGATGTCGTGTCGCTGGACGCTGAAATCGCGAGGAACCAGCGTGTCCAGGTCCTGCACGCAGCCGCGCAGGTCGAAAATATGGCGACAGCGGTCGCACACAAAATGGTGGTGATGACCCCGGTCGGCCGGTTCGTAGCAGGGCGGGTTGCCCGGAATCTCGACCAGCAGAACCTCTTTGCGCGCCATGAATGTCTTCAGGGCGCGGTACACCGTTGCCAACCCGATCCCCGCGCTGTCCGCGTTCGCCCCCTCCCGAATTTCCTGCGGCGTCAGCGGTCGATCCGCCCGCCGCAAGGTGTTCAGAATCGCCTCGCGTTGCCGGGTGGAGTAGCTCACGCCCTTGCTCTCGTTGACCAGAATTGAGAATAGAGTATCATGTGTAGCAAATGAGAAGCGAGTCTCATATTTTCCGGTAGGCGTAGGCTCACACCGGATGACAGACGCGAGGCAGCGGAACGTACAGTCACGATCGCCCGGCCCGGTATCGCCGAACTGTTGGCCGACCCGGAGGCCGATTTGACCAGCCGAACAGGAAGGTCTTAAAGTAAGAAGCGAACGCCACCGGTTCCCCCGCGGCCATGCCCCGGGGGATGAAAAGGGAACATGGTTCAAAGCCATGGCTGCCCCCGCAACTGTACGCAGTGAGTCGCACCCAAGATCACCACTGGCCGCCGAACGGCGCTGGGAAGGTGGGTGTCGATGCCGACCTGCAAGCCAGGAGACCTGCCGGTGTCGGGTGTCGATCAGTCAATCCGGGCGGGGTGTTCCGGTGGCGAGACGCAAGGTTTCCGCTTGTCTGGAACTCCCAGGGCCGACCGGCGGCTGACCTGCCTGGGCGTCCCGTGGTCTCTCCCCAGAATGATCTGCCCCTTCATTGTGGAGCGATCGTTGTCATGCATATCATGGAGGGGTTCCTACCCCCGGTTCATGCTGCCGCCTGGGGCCTTGCGTCCCTGCCGTTTCTGGTCATGGGGGCGCGTAGCGTCGTCCGGGTCACCCGCGAGCACCCGCGGGCCAAGCTGCTCCTGGCCAGCGCCGGGGCCTTCGCCTTCGTCCTGTCCGCGCTCAAGATTCCATCGGTGACCGGGAGTTGTTCGCATCCCACCGGCACGGGGCTGGGGGCTATCCTCTTCGGCCCCGCGGTGATGGCGGTGCTGGGGGCCATCGTGCTGCTGTTCCAGGCTCTGCTGCTGGCGCATGGCGGCCTGACCACCCTGGGCGCCAACATCTTCTCCATGGCCATCGCCGGCCCCTGGGTCGCCTATGGGGTGTTCCGGCTCGCCCGCACCCTGGGCGGCCCCCTGGCGCTGGGCGTGTTTCTGGCCGCCGCCCTGGGTGACCTGGCCACCTACCTGGTCACCTCCGTGCAACTCGCGCTCGCCTTCCCCGACCCGGTCAGCGGCTTCCTGGGGGCCCTGACCAAGTTCGGGAGCGTCTTTGCGCTGACCCAGATCCCGTTGGCCATCATCGAGGGGCTGCTCACCGTGCTGGTGGTCAACCTGCTGATCCAATTCAGCCGGGACGACCTTGACGAACTGGCCTTCGCGCCGGGGGTGGTGCGATGAAACGTACCAATCTGTTGCTCCTGGCGGCGGTGATGGTCATCGCCGCGCTGCCGCTGATCCTCCCGCTGCCCGGCGGGCTTGCCGAGCCCTTCGCCGGGGCCGATGCCCAAGCCCAGACCGCGATCACCGCGGCGAATCCGGACTACCAGCCCTGGTTCACGCCCCTGTGGGAGCCGCCGAGCGGAGAGATCGAAAGCCTGCTGTTTGCCCTGCAGGCGGCCCTGGGGGCGGGTCTGCTCGGCTATTACCTCGGCCTGCGGCGCGGTGAGTCGCAGCGGCGCAAATCGGACGCAGATCCGGCCAGGCTCGACGCGCAGGCCGTCGATGCACGCGATTGACCGGCACGCCTGGACCAATCGCTGGCGCCGTCACCACCCCGGCGAGCAGCTGTTGCTCGCCGGCGGGGGCCTGGTCCTGGCCCTGACGCTGCCGCCCCTGACCGCCGGACCCCTGCTGTGCATCCTCATGGCCGGTGCCACGGTAGTTGGGGCCGGCGTTCCCATGCGCGCCTTCCTGGGGGTCATGGCCCTGCCGACCGGGTTTCTGCTCACCAGCGCGCCCTTTCTGGCGCTTTCGCTCGACTTGCGTGACGGGTTACACCTTGCCTATTCCCCGGCCGGGGCGACGCTCGCCCTGGCGGTGACCCTGCGTTCCCTGGGGGCACTGTCCTGTCTGGCCTTTCTGGCCTTGACCACCCCGGTCGCGGAACTGGTTCCCTGGCTGCGCCGCTTGGGGGTGCCGGCCGCCGTGGTCGAGATCGCGCTCCTGATCTATCGGCTGATCTTCATCTTCATGGAACGGGCAGTGACGGGTCAGCAGGCCCAGGCCGCGCGCCAAGGGTACAGCACCAGACGCCGCAGCCTCCGGTCACTGGGACTCCTGATCGCGACCCTGTTCCAACGGGCCCTGGAGCGGGCGCGCCGCCTGGAGGTCGGGCTCGCCGCCCGCGGGTACGTCGGCGAACTGCGCGTCCTGACCCCGGAGCGTCCCCTGTCCCGGCGTCGGCTGGCGGGGATTGGGGGTCTGCTGCTGGCGGTCGCCCTGGGATCCGTGCTGCTGGATCGGGGCCTGGTATGAACCCGATCATCCTGTCTGCACGGGGGTTGGAATACAGTTACCCCGGAGGCATTGTTGCCCTGAGCGGTTTGGACCTTGAGGTAGCGCGGGGGCGCAAGCTCGCCCTGCTGGGTGCCAACGGCTGCGGCAAGACCACCCTGCTCCTGCACCTGAACGGCACGCTGAAGCCCTCCCGCGGCCAGGTTTTACTGGACGGCGCGGTCGCGGGGTATGGCCGTCAGGCCCTCAACGTCTGGCGCAACAAGGTCGGGTTGGTCTTGCAGGAGCCGGACGACCAACTCTTTTCGGCCACCGTCGAGCAGGATGTCTCCTTCGGCCCGCTCAATCAGGGACTGCCGGAGGCGGTGGTGCGCGCACGGGTCGCCGAGTCGTTGGAGACCCTGCGCATCGCCGCATTGGCCGAGCGTCCAACCCATTCCTTGAGCTTCGGCCAGAAGAAGCGGGTTGCCATCGCCGGGGTGCTGGCGATGCGACCCGCGGTCCTGATTCTGGACGAACCCACCGCCGGGCTGGACCCCCAGGGCGTTGCCCACCTGCTGTCCGCCTTGGAACACCTGTGCCTGGCCGGCACGACCCTGGTGTTTTCCACCCATGATGTTGACCTGGCCTATGGCTGGGCGGATGACGTGGCCATCCTGGGTCAAGGCCTCGTGGTCTGTCAGGGTGAGGCCCTGGCAACCCTCGCGGACGCGGAACGCTTGCGCGCCGCGCACCTGCGAACGCCCACCCTGTTGGCCCTGGCCGTTGCCCTGGGGTTCGGCGGTGGTCCGGAAAACCCGCAACCTCCGCCTCGCACGCCGGCCGCCCTGATCGCCCGGATACAAAGTTCGCGGAACGAATCCGTCAAGCGACCTATCCTACAGTTTCACCCCAAAACCGGTCCCACGGGGACGCGCCACCGTGAGGAACCAGAGATGACCGGCAATCAGCAACCGGAACACGATCATGATCACGATCACGTCCATGAGCACCAGCATGAACATGCGCACGAACATGAACATCCCGGGAGCGGCTCGCACACCCATGCGCACACCCATACCCACGTTCACCCGCACGCGCATGAAGACACCAATCCGCACCCCAAAGAGGGTGATCATGGCGCCCACGACCATGACCACACCGGTGAGCACGGTCCACACGATCACGCGCACTGAGCGCGTCGGGAGCACTTCCGACCGGCGGCGCGAGCGTTCGTCAAAGACCCGGAAAGGAGTGAGGGTGCCTGCGATGTCGCCGTCGCTGACGCGAACCGAGGCCGACGATTCCATCGTTGTCGTTGTCGTAATCGTTATCGGATTCGGATCGATTCAGGACCCTCTGTAAGCCTGCGAAGCGGCTACTCCAGCCGCGCGCGTCGTGCCTCAATGACGACAACGACAACGACAACGATAACGACAACGGTGCGAAAGGCATGCCCAAACAGACCTGTTTCGATTGCTCGTGAACCGTTCCTGACGGAGCGGAGACCTGCCATCTCCGACGTTCTAAACTCGACTTTGGCCATTTCAGGGAGTCGAGGCCAGTTGATTCAGCACGCGTTGCCAATCCTGGCGGGAAATAACGAGGGCGTCCGGGTCTGCGGTTGAGTTGACGAAATTCGCCGCCGCCCAACTGGTGCGGCGCACC
>NZ_CAIZIZ010000092.1 GCF_903933125.1 uncultured Lamprocystis sp.
CGCTGTGCGGACCGACGACCTGTAGGGTCCGCTGTGCGGACCGACGACCGTGCAGACCGCGCGGTGGCCAGGTTTATGACCAAGGCCCCTGCGCGGACAACGCCTGCGACAACGCCTGCACAATCCCGCTTCGCCACACCCACGGCCGCATTCTAACTCAAGCTGACTGTCACTGAATCCCCGCCGCCTGCTTGAAGTGGCCCTCCAGCTCGAGCCCATAGTCGATGGCGCGGTTCAGTTCCGCGGTGTATTTCTCCACCGCCCCGGCGGAAGTGGCCAGGGCCGCCTGGTGGGCGGTCGCGTCCACCGAGCCGGCGGCCTGCTGGGTGTAGGACTGCGCCTGGCCGCCGGTATCCAGTTGGAAGGGACCGGTGAGCCGGCGCGGGTCGGTTTGCTTCAATACTGCATAGTGACGGTTGAGTTCAGCGATCTTGGCAATCAACTCCTGCTTCACCTTGAGATAGCGCGACAGGTACTCGGTGAAGCTGGCATAGGCGTTGAGATTGCCGATATGGGCCGGGTCGGTCAGGTACTCGGGGGTCCACTGGATGGACGAGCGGAGCCACGCGGGTTCCGCGTAGACTTATTACAAGTGTGACAGAAAGATGTGACAGCGTTGCAACGGTCCGGCAGGCCGTCTTGGCGGCTCGGTCGCCCGCGTTGGCGCAGTCGTGCGTCTTGACCTGGCGGGGGACCCGCCAAGCCCCGGCATCAAAGGCGTAACAAATCGCGGTTAGACTAAGCGGCCATGGGATGCGCGTCGGCCAGCCAGGCGTAGCGTTGCTGCACCGCAGCAAATCGGCTGTCCTCGGGAAACCCCAGAGTTGCCGGCGCTTTTCGCCTGTCGCGCAAGACTCCCGCCGGAACCTGGTATCCTCATTGCCGGCCGTCCGGCCAACGCTACCCACCAATACACCGCTTAAAGGAAACCCGTGATGAAACGGTCCACGACCATCGCATCCGCCCTGTTCCTGACCACTGCCGTCCCGCTGCTGGCCGGCACCTTCGACAATGCCGGGGTCGCACTGGCCGGCTCGGCGCCCGTCGCGCGCATCCTGAATTGCGACCTGGTAAAGACCTCGTTTAAAGGCAGCAACGAGGGCTGGTTCAGCAGCGCCGACAAGTCGGTGGAGTCCACGTGTCTGGCCGGCGACACCCCGATCAACTTCTCCGCCGGTGCCGACAACTGGCCGAAGCTGCTGCAACTGGCCGGGCAGCCGGTCATCGTCAAGCTCGCCCAGAACAAGGGGGTGATCAAGGAAGCCAAGACCGATTGGGTCCTGATCGATATCGCCCCCAAGGTCGGCGCCAAGGCCACCGCCAATCCGGCCAAGGTCTGCGGCGACGACAAGGCGCCCAAAGATCTCAAGGACGTCTGGTCGCACGGCTACCGCGTCGGTCTCGCGGTGGACGTCTGGCAGGGCGGCACGCGCCCGAAGGATGATCACTGGACGGGCGCTCAGTCGGGGCGCAAGGATGACTGGTACGCGGACGTGCGCCTGTCGCGCAGCCGCAATACGCAATGGGCGCCGGACGGCTCGGTGCGCCTCGGCGCCGTCTGCGCCGCCGCGCATGAGGCCATCGCGACCGCCGTCAAGCCGCTGATCTTCGTCTATGACCAAGGCAGCGAGGACCCGCAGTACGTGATCGTGGAGGCTTATGCGATCGATTGATGCCGTCCGACCACACACACTCAGGTCCAAGGCGCCGGAAGGTGACTCAATGACACCGATCGAGAAGGTCGAGGCACTGTACGACGAGCTATTGGCCTGGTACGGCGAGGGCCAGGATCGCGAGACCAAGGCCGCGGCCAAACTGCTCATGATCGCTCTGCTCAAACTCAAGGAGCATGGCGGGTTCGGTTGGCAGGGCCTCGTCGAGGACTATGTGCTCATGCTGAAAAACGACCCGGAGCGCTTCCAACGCGTACTCGATGCGAATCGCGGGGAGTACAAAGCCGGCTGACATGAACCGCTGTCGGGCTTCAGCCCGACCGGGGCGGGTCAGGCCCCTAGAGCGATCACGTAGTCTGAACCTGATTTCCCTTTTCCGATCCTCCAGGCGGGCACACGATGATGAAATCTAAGACATCGGCCACGCGCGCAACCAGCGCGGTCCTGATCGGGCTGGTCGTCCTGTTGGTTGCGGCGGGCTGCTCCACCTTGACGCGCAAACCGGCGGTCCCGGAAACGTTGCAGAATCAGGCGCAGATACCAGGATTAGGCAAGATCCGGTATCGGATCGGCAACCGGGAAGACTTGGCCGAGATGGCCCGCGAGGGGATGGAGTCCATCAAGCGCGAACAGGCCTACTTTGCCAGCCAGGGTCATACCGGCCCGCTGCCGCCGGCGGTCTTCCTGGCAATCTCCGGCGGCGGCGACAATGGCGCCTTCGGTGCCGGGCTGCTCAATGGCTGGACGGCCGCCGGCAACCGGCCGACTTTCAAATTGGTCACCGGGGTCAGCACCGGCGCACTGACGGCCCCCTTTGCCTTTGCCGGGCCGGCCTACGACCACACGCTGAAGGAGGTCTACACGACGATCTCCGCCAAGGACATCGCAACACCGCGGGACTTGGTGTCCGTCCTGACCGGCGACGCCATGGCCGACAATGCCCCCTTGGGGCGGCTGGTTGCCAGGTATGTGGATCGGACCTTTCTGGATACCATCGCGGCCGAATATGCCAAGGGGCGGCTGCTCCTGGTGGGAACCACCGATCTGGATGCGCGTCGGGGCATCATCTGGAACCTGAGCAAGCTCGCGACCAACCGCGACCCCAAGGCACTGGAGCTCTTTCGCACCCTGATGGTGGCCTCCGCCGCGATCCCCGGCGCCTTCCCTCCGACCATGATCGATGTCGAGGTCAACGGTCACGCGTATCAGGAGATGCACGTGGACGGCGGCGCCACGGCGCAGGTCTTCGTCTACCCCCCGTCGCTCGACATCAGGTCCGGGGCGCGCAAACTGGGCATCCAACAGCGCGAGCGGCGGGCCTACGTTATCCGCAACAGCCGGCTGGATCCGGAATGGTCGCAGGTGGAACGTAGCACCCTGACGATTGCCGGACGGGCGATCTCCTCGCTGATCCAAACCCAAGGCATCGGCGACCTCTACCGGATCTATCTCACCACCCAGCGCGACGGGGTCGATTACAACCTGGCCTATATCCCGGATACGTTCAACGCCCCCCACAAGGCCGACTTCGACACTGAATTCATGCGCCAACTCTATGCCGTGGGCTACGACTTGGCGGCTAAGGGGAACCCCTGGAAAAAGACACCGCCAGATTTTTCGGCGGATACCAAAGGGGTTAAATAGCGTCGCGCCAACCGAGGCAGACATCGCCCCGTGCGCCCGTTGAACCGCTCTTTCGGGCGGCTGAGGCCGCCTATCTCCAAGCAGGGGCCTTCGATCTTTCACATGGATCGATCCGCCCCGAGCACCCGTCGTTTTAGAGGTCGCCCCTGCCTACTACCAGGCCGAGATCGCCGCGCTGGCCGGGGCCGCGGTGATCTGGTCGTACCTTCGTCTGCACTTCTGAGCACGCAACTGCTGCCGCTGCCGCACCGGCCGCCGGCAGGCAAAGGAACCTGCTTGGATCGCCCTCACGACACCGCTCCAGAGACTGTGACGGGTTGGGCGATGCGGTTCGAGTACTCACCGCATCCAACGCACTGGCCTCGGGGGCAGCGAGCGGGTGATGCGCCGTACGCGAGTCCGGCCCAGGTACCCAGCACTTAGTCGCCGCCCCCGCAGCCGCCGCACCCACTGCCGCCGTCGCCGTCGCCACCCCCGAAACCGATCGATTCCTTGATGCCCGGGTTGACCCCATGATAGTCGGCATAGAGTGTGCCGGCGAGCACCGCAGTGCCCCCGAGGGCCACCGCCATCGGGAGCTCCTCGTTAGTCGGTGCGCGCGCGACTCGGGCGAGGCGCCGGCGGGCGCCCTCAAGCGCACGGTCGCCGGACTGGGTGCGCAGCGGGGCGTTAAAGAGCAGATAAAGGCCGATAGCCGCGAGGATCAAGGTCATGACAACGAGATAGCCCACCGGACGGTCGCGCGTTAGACCGACCGCGATCTTCGCCGCCCCGAATGCAGCGATCGCCAGCGGGGGCAGGGCGCCGGCGATCCGTGCCTGGCGTGCCGCGGTCGGCGCGGGCACCAGGTCTTGGGACTCCAGACGCGCCCGCAGCGGAGCGGTCCAGACCGCGGCGCAGCGGCGCAGCGTGAACAACTTGTCGCTGATCTCGATCGCCGCGCCGAGACTGCGAAGCTCGTCCGGCAACTCTGCGACGGGCACCTTCAGGTCGATTCGCTGCGGCAGGCGCTCCAGCCGCGCAGCGCGGCGCACGAGTAGTTCGGTGACCGCAGCGTCGATGGCGCGGTCGGGACCGCCGGCCAAGTAGGCGAGATGGTAGGGATCGAGCGCGGCATCCTGCCCGCTGCCGCTACGCCGTGCGCGCCGCCGCAGGATCTGCCGCAGGATGAACGACAAGGCCAGCGCGCCCGCGGCGAGCCCGGCGAAGAGCGCTAGGAAGGGTTCGGCAGTCCAATCAAGCGGGTTGGCGGGCAGCGCGTCGGCCGCTCCGGCCGCGCCAATCGCGGCGAGCGACCCGAGCAAACCGAGTAAACCGAGTAAACCGAGCAACCCCCGCCAACCGGGCAGCCGGGGTCTGGGTAGCACCAGGTGACGCGCGCGATCGACGCGCCGGATGCGCCCCGGATCGGCGAACCGCTCCTGGCTGCCCGGCCAGAAAGCCAGGGGCGGCGGCCCGAAACGGCGCTCGTAGGCGGCCAGGGTGCGGGCGTATTGCTCGCGGAAGCGCAGACCCTCGGTGCGCCCGCCGCGGGTCGGGCCGTGGTGCAGCGCTGTGCCGAGCACCTGCGGGCAGAATATCTGCCAGTAGTCGCGGCTAAAAGTCAGGTGCAGGTGCCAAACCTCGTCGACCTCTTGGCTCGGTGTCATCTCCTCGCCGGCCGTGCAGCACAGAAAGCAGAAGCGGCGGTATTCGTCGATGGCAGCACGCGCCCGAGCCAGCCCCCAACCCTGCTCGCGGGCGAGCCGACGTGCGAAGTCCAGACTGTCCGCGGGATTCTCGAACGGGTGGGACTGCAGACGCGCCAGGAGCGCGGTTTCTTCGCGGGTCCAGAGGGTCGATTCGGACATGGTGGCTCCGGGTGCGCAACACTGTTTACGAGACCTGGGTGGGAACGGCCGCGCCGGAACGGTCCGCAGGAGGTGAACCGGGTGCTCGACGCGCGCCTGGCGACGAAGTGGATAGTTTATTCCAAGCCGCTATTTCGCGGCCATCAAGACAATGCATTTCCGGCCAAGAACCGGGCTATTGCCGCGGCGCCAAGGTATTCGCGTCCGACCCCCATATCCGTACCCTAACAGGCAAGATGGACGCTTCCAACCCCCGGGCTAAGACCCCAGCGGAATACCTGGGCGGTACGGCGAGCTTCCGCACCGATCTGTTCGCAGGTCCGTCGAGCGGTACGCTGATCACCCACAAGGACAGCATTGCCCTATTCAAGAACCTGGGTGTCAAGATCACCCCGGAGTTGCAAAGCCCCAGCGTGCCCATGCCCTACGACAGCGATGGCGATGACGATGGAGTGGGCGAATACACGCAGGAGAATTACGCGCAGCAGCTCATCGACAAGTATCGCGCCGCTAAGGTTCCAGCCGCGGATGTCTTCGCCCAATCGTTCAACCTCGCCGACGTGCTCTATTGAATCGCCAACGAGCCCAGCTTCGGGCGCCAGGCGCTATTCCTCGACGACGCCAATGTTCCTTTGGATCTGCCGTCCAAGGCTGACCTCCAAGATCTGGTTGACCAGGGCGTGCGTATCTGGTCCCCGCCGATGTCGGCGCTGCTGGCGGGGTAAAGGACGGCAAGATCGTCCTGTCCCAAGCGGCGGAGAACGCCGCGCCGACGGGGACGGAGACCGTTCGCGCCGCTGGCCTGAGGAGCGATTGCCAGCGATGGGTACTCGGTTACCGCCCCCCACCCGCACAGGTCTCTCCCAGCACCCGTTCCAACACCGCGATCAGATCCTCCCAACGGGAAACGAACTCGGCGGCGCCGAGGTCCAAAGCGCGGCGGCGATTCACCGACTCATACTCGCTGCCACCGGAGAAGACCACCACCGGCGCTGCATTGTTCCCGCCCGCCCGCAGGCCGGCAACGCGGCGCAGCAACGCCTCGCCGTTCGCCCGTCCGTCGGCCGCCAGGCCGTGACCCCAGTGGCAGACGACGAGGTCGATCCGGCCGGGGCTCAACAAGCGCATCCAGGCCTGCTCAAGCGTCCGCGCCTCGACAAAGCACTCGCCGAACGCATCGCCCGCGTCGCCGCATTCCGCGCTGGCCGCGCGTAACAGGTCGCGTCCCCGGTGGTTGTGGGCTGGGTTCGGATCGAACCACAACACCCGCCGACCGGCGAGCAACTCGCCCAACCGGTGGATTGGATTGGTCTCATCGTAGATCGCCTTTAAGATGGCGTCGAAGCTGGCGTGTTCCCGGCCGGCCTTGCCACGGCAGTAGGCGACCACGCCCAAGCCTTCGTGTCGCTCGTAGTACCGGCAGGCGACCTCCGACACGCCCTCGATCACCGCCCAGGCCAGCGGCTCTCCGCCCCGGCCGCTACCCGCAAAGGCCTCCACCAGCTCGGAGCGCAGTTCGTTGAGGTAGGCGTCGTTCAGTGAATAGCCCAGGAACAGGACGGTGGAGGTGGCGAACAGCGACCGCAGCACCGTGAGGTACGCGGGGTCGGCGTAGAGGCGCCGCTGGTATTGAGCGCGCGTCAGCACCAGCGATTGGGCGACATCCAGCCGGCCGTGGAGTTGGATGACGACCGCATCGCCATCCGCCCGCTCCACGCCCGGCGGCCCCGTATCCAGGGCCACCCGCGCCAGCGCCTCGCGCCAGGGCGACGGCCGCCGACCCCGCAAGAGCTTGCGATAGGCCGTGGGGCCGGGCGGCAGACCAGGCAGGAGCGGGTCGAAGTTGGTGGTCAGGATCGCCCGGAACGGGATGCCGTACAGGTGCTTGAGACGCAGCCGCATATCATCGGGCAGCGGTTCCTTGCGCAGGGCCAGGGCCAGGCGCTCACGGAAGGCATCTTCGCCGTGGGAATCGAACAGGAGTTGCGCCGCCATGGCCAGCTCGCGGCTGGACGGCGCAGGCTGGTCGTTTAGCATCGACACTACCAACTCGTACTCGGATCCTCGCGCGTGCGCCGGCAGATCGCCCGCGACCGCACGAATCAGGTCCTTCCACTGGGGCAACCCGGCCGCGGCCGAGAAGCCAGCCCCAACAAAGGCCACACAACGGCCTTCCTGGATGGTCGCCATGAGCCGCGGATCGATGTCGGGCATCAGGTTATTCCGCTATTCAACCCGTGCCAGCACCTCGGCCGCCTTGACGATCATGGCCGCCGGCAAGGGCACATAGCCCATCTCCTTGGCGACCAACTGACCCTGATCGAGCCCCCACGCCAGGGCGTCCTTGAGTGCCGCGGCCTTGGCCGGGTCCGCATAGCGCGCGTTCAGCAGCAGCCAGGTATAGCTGACGATCGGGTAGGCGTCGGGCCCGTCGGGGTCCGCGACAAAGACCCGCAAATCCGCCGGGATCGCGGTCACCGAGGCTAGTGCGGCCTGTCCGGCGGCCGGGCTCGGGATGATCGGCTGGCCGGCCTTATTGTGCAGGATCGCAATAGGCAGTCCGAGCCGCTCGGCAAACTCATATTCCATATAGCCGATGGACCCGTCGGTGATCTTCACGCGCTGAGCGACCCCGGCGTTGCCGCTGGCGGTCATGGCGGCACCCGGCCAATCCACCAGCTTGCCGACGCCGGGACCCTGCTGCGCCCAGTCGGGGTCGACCCGCGCCAGATGATTGGTCATGGCGAAGGTGGTGCCACTGGAGTCACGCCGCACCACCGGGACGATCGGCTTGGCGGGCAGCGTCAGTCCGGGATTGGCCGCGCTGATCCGCGGATCGTTCCACTGGCGAATGCGGCCGGCGAAGATGTCGGCATAGACCTCCCGACTGAGCACCAGACCCTCGGCCACCCCTGGAATATTGTAGGCGAGGACCACCATCCCGGCGGTCATGGGGATCATGACGGCGCCCCGCTGGGGATCGACCTGCTTGAGCTCCGCATCCGAAAGCGCGGCATCGCTGGCGCCGAAATCCACGGTGCCGGCCAGAAAGCGCTTCACGCCCTCGCCGCTGCCCTTGGCGTCATAGGTGAAGGTCAGATCCGGACGTACCTCCCGGTAGTCGAGGATCCAGCGTTGGTAGAGCGGCGCGGGAAAGGTCGCCCCGGCGCCGGTGAGCTTGAGTCCTGGGGTCTGGGCCGTCGGCGGCGCAGCGGGCGTTTCCGCCCACACCGGAATCACCACGGCGGCCAGCACCGCCAACACCGCCCCCGCGAATCGTCTTGAAGCCTTCATCGTCGTCCCCTCGCGCAACTTGGATCAACTGAACTGACCGGAGATGTAGTCCTTGGTGAGTTGTTCCCTGGGGGCTTCGAAGATCTGCGCGGTGGGACCCATTTCGACCAGATAGCCGGTGCGTCCGCCATGGGAGATGTCCACCGAGAAGAAGGCGGTGGTATCCGCCACGCGCGTGGCCTGCTGCATGTTGTGCGTCACCAGGGCCAGGGTGTAGTTCTTCTTCAGATCCAGCATCAGTTCTTCCACCTGCCGGGTGGCGATCGGGTCCAGCGCGGAGCAGGGCTCGTCCATCAAGAGCACATCCGGCTCGGTGGCGATGGCGCGGGCGATGCACAGGCGCTGCTGCTGGCCGCCGGAGAGCGACAGCCCGCTGTTCTTGAGCTTGTCCTTGACCTCGTTCCACAGGGCGGCGCGCTGCAGGGCCTTTTGCACGCGCTCGTCCAGGTCGCCCTTGAAGCGGTTGAGCCGCAGCCCGAAGGCGACGTTGTCATAGATGCTCATGGAGAAGGGATTGGGCTGCTGAAAGACCATGCCGATGTAGCGGCGTACCAGCACCGGGTCGACCTTGGGTCCATAGACATCCTGTCCGTGGTACATCACACTGCCCTCGAAGCGGAACACCTGGATCAGATCGTTCATACGGTTCAGGCTGCGCAGCACCGTGGACTTACCGCAGCCCGAGGGACCGATGAAACCGGTGATCTTATGCTTCTCGATGGGCACCAGACTGTCTCGCACGGCGAGAAAGTCCCCGTAGAAAATCTTATTGACCTGGCAATCGATGACGACCTCACCGACGGCGGCGTAGGGGTCAGCGACAAACGTCGATTCTGCTGCTGCGTTCATGGTTGTGATACCTTGGAAACTGTGACATCAGACCTTGGGCTGAACGATCAGGCGTGCCAGGATGTTAAACATCAGCACGATCAGCACCAGCACCAGCGACGCCGTCCAGGCCAGTTCGATCTGGTTCGGGAAGGGCATGCCGGAGAAGTTGTAAATGAGGATCGAGAGCGAGGCGGTCGGCTCGGACAACTCGGAGATGAAGTAGTTGCTGAACAACGCCGTGAACAGCAAGGGGGCGGACTCCCCGGCCGCGCCGGCGACCGCCAGCAGGACCCCGGTCAGAATGCCCGGCAGACCGGTGGGCAAGACCACCTTCCAGATCACCTGGGTGCGGGTGCAGCCCATGCCATAGGCGGCGTCCTTCATCCGCTGGGGAACCTGGGCGATCGCCTCCTCGGCAGCCAGGACCACGGTGCGCAACATCAGCACCGCCAGTGCGATCCCGCCGGCCCAGGCCGAATAGCCCCAGTGGATGACCAGGACCGCGTAGACGAACACGCCCGCCATGATGGAAGGGAATCCGGTCAACACCTTGGCGAGGAAGCGCGAGGTATTGGCCAGCCGGCTGCGCGGCTCCAGCACGCCGAGATAGATCGCCGCCAGGATGCCGATGGGGATGCTGAGAACCGAGGCGATACCGACCATCACCAGGGTGCCGACGATCGCCGGGCCGATGCCGCCGCCCAGTTCGAAGCCGGCCGGCGGCAGCCCGGTCAGGACCTCCGCGAAATCGGCGCCGAACAGGCGGCTGCCGCCCTTGACCAGCAACAGGTACATCACTGAAATGAGCGGCACCGCCGCGAGCAACGCGGCGAGCCAGGTCAGTCCGGTGAGCAGACCGCTTTTCAGCGCCCGCGCCTCGAAGCCCTGGCGGGCCAGTTGCGGCATGGGACGCGCGGCCTCGCTTGATCGCGTGAGATCGAAGTCGCTCATTTCTTACCCTCGAACTTGCGAATCGTATATTGCTGCACCGCCAGCCCCAGCACGTTCACGATGAAGGTGATCACCAGCAGCACCAGCGCGGCGTACATCAGCGCCTGAACCTCGAGCTGGCCGGCTTCCGGGAAGGTGGAGGCGAGCAGCGAAGCCAGGGTGTTGGCAGGGGAGAACAGCGACAGGCTGATCTGGTTAGCGTTACCGATCAGCATGGCCAGTGCCATGGTCTCGCCGAGCGCACGGCCGAATCCGAGCACCAGCGCGGCCAGCAGACCGGACGAGGCGGTCGGTAACATGACCTTGAGGATGGCCTCCCAACGGGTGGTACCCATGCCGTAGGCGGCTTCCTTGACCTTGTAGGGAATGCGCCGGAAGGCGTCGACCGAGATCGCCGCCACCGTCGGCAGGATCATGATCGCCAACACCAGGGCGGCCGGGGCCATGCCCGGCCCGGCCAGATCGGTACTGAACAGCGGGAACCAGCCGAATTGACTGTGCAGCCACTCCGCGCCCGGCTTGAGCAGCGGGATCAGCACGAAAATGCCCCAGAGCCCGAACACCACCGAGGGAATAGCGGCCAGCATCTCGATAATGGTACGAAAGACCGTGGCCACCCGATGATCGAGAAAATCCTGGGTCAGAAAGATGGCGATTGCGATACCGAAAATGCCGCCCAGGAACAGCGCCAGCAGTGAGCTGTAGAGCGTGCCCCAAATCTCCGGTAGCACGCCGAACTGCCCCGTATTGACGTTCCAGGTGGTTCCGGTGATGAAGCCCAGTCCATAGGCCTGCATCGCGGGGAACGCCTCGCGCAGTATCTCCCACAGGATGTAGCCGGTGAGGGCAATGATGAGGAAGGCACTGAGCCAGGCCAGACCGCGAAAGATGCTGTCGGCCGCGTAATCGCCACCGGATGGCGGCCCTGAGACACTGCTCGCCGAGCCTGCTGATGCAAATAAGTTAGCCATGGTCACCCTGTCAGGTTGACAAAATGGAAAGGAATGAGGGCGGCGGCATCCGCACGCCTCGGAACGGCGGCCCTGCCGGAAAATAAAGCGTTCATAGGGTGTGGCGATGAACGGACACTGGCGGCAGATTCTCCCGACCGCGGAGTCTGGAAAGAACCTCTCTCACGCCAAGTCGCCAAGCACGCCAAGAAAAGCGCAATTCAGCGGTGACCCCAGTCGCTCCGGGAGCGCCTTGAAGACCCTTGGCGTCTTGGCGCCTTGGCGTGAGACATTCCGGGTCTGCGCCAAGCCGGTGCGGCGAACGCGCCCGCGTGGGCGCAATTCGCCAGCAGTGTCCGTTCCTCACCGCACCCACGGCCTGAAAGAACGCTCCGCGCCGGCTACTGAATGAACTCTGCAGCTTCCAGGACTTTCTGCTGCACGTTCTCAGGCAGCGGAATATAGCCCATGGAATCGGCGATCTTCTGACCTTCCTCGATGCCGTACTTCACCAGCTTGCGCAGCGCCGCGGCCTTGGCGTCGTCCTGATCCTTATAGAAGAGCATCCAGGTATAGGACACGATGGGATAGGATTCGGCGCCCGCCGGGTCCCAATTCCAGGCGATCAGGTTGGGCACGTCGCTGTTGGGCAGGGTACCGCCGGGAAACTCGGAGGCGGCCAACGCGGCGGCGCCGGTCAGCGGACCCGCGGCGACAAAATTCCCCGACTTGTTCTCGAGTTGGGCAACCTGCTTCCAGCCGGTCAGCTTGGCGTAGCCGTACTCGACATAGCCGATGGCACCCTCGTTCTGCTGCACCTGGGCGGTGACACCATCGTTCTTGGGAGCGGCGACGAACTTGCCGGAGGACGGCCAGTTGGGCTGCTTGCTCTTGCCGACCGCCTTGTCGAACGCCTCGCTGATGGCGGCCAGGTGACCCGAAAAGACATAGGACGTGCCGGAGGAGTCGGAGCGGGTCACGACCGTGATCGCCTTATCCGGCAGGGCCACACCCGGATTGGTGGCAGCGATGGCCGGATCATTCCACTTGGTGATGGTACCGCTGAAAATCCCGGCATAGGCGGCGCGCGACAGCTTGAGATCCTTCACGCCTTTCAGGTTATAGATCAGCACGATCTCACCGGCGGTCATCGGCAGCAGCACCACGCCCTGCTTGACCTTGGCGATCTCGGCGTCTTCCATGGCGGCATCGGAGGCGGCGAAGTCCACGGTGCCGTTGATCAGATCCTGTATGCCGGCACCGCTGCCCTTGGATTGATAGTCGACGCGGATATCCTTATGCTCTTTACTGAAATCCTTGAACCATTTCGAATAGATCGGGAACGGGAAACTCGCCCCCGAACCGTTGAGCTTGACGTCGGCGCTCACCGGCGCGGACAGGGCGAACAGCGCAACGCAACCAGCGGTCAACACCGCCTTGATGACGGATGCCTTCTGCATATCATGACTCCCAAGAGGGTTGAAAAAGAAGGCGGCACGCATCGAGCCGGCCGCGATCGATTCTTAGCGCCCTAAGTGTCGCAGTAAAGGCCCCATGATACTGTGACGTTGTGATGACGGTTTTATGACATCCGACGAACGGTCAGTGCCGCGACTGGTGCCTGCCAGAAAGCGGCGAGCAGGCACCAGCGTACAGAAGAGCACCGCGGAACCCGATGGTCACGGGTTCGGCAGCACCAGGCGCGGCCTTGATCGTCGCGCCGGCCAAAGCGGCCATTCGGAGTTGTCCACAGATGACACAGATGTGCACAGATAATGAAAGACATCTGTGTTTATCTGTGTTCACAGATAAAGAAAAACATCTGTGTTTATCTGTGTTCATCTGTGTCATCTGTGGATCAGATTTCCGCACCAGAGTCTCTGCGGAAGGTCTGGTCGGAACGATGATCAAGGCCACCGGGTGCCTAGGCCAGCCCTCCCTTGACCTCGGCGATCCGCCGCGCATCCTCGATCAGCTCATCGGGTGGCAGCGGCCACAGACCGTCGGCTACTGCCGGGTTAGGCCCGAAACCCTCGATGTCGTCGGCTGGTTCCGCCGCGCCCTCGGCGTCCACCAGAAACAATCCCTCGGGACCGCCCTCCGCCGAGCGCACGATGATCCGCGCGCACTCGTGCTCTTCGCCATAGTCCACATCGAAGACATAGGTGTGTTCACCGATGATTTGTTCGTATGCCATATGGATGTCGACCTCAGGGTTAAACCGCGCCCAGCGCGGTATGCGATGTTTTTGGATGGGATCGGCCCCGGCAGACTCGACGATTGCTGGAGCTGGCGCGGTTTAAGGTGATTTCCGACAGATTAGATACCGATAAATGTAGGTGCGACTTCAGTCGCACCTGCGTCCGAATCGGTGCGACTGAAGTCGCACCTACATCCGAGCGGCCTTGATCATAATTCCGGCCACCCGTCGTTGCGGCAGCCCGTCGCGGCCGCGGGCCGCTCCTACCGTAGGAGCGGCCC